>NZ_JBFTMR010000001.1:0-350085 GCF_056397065.1 Arthrobacter sp. 05N428_2
TCGTCGCCGCTGCCTTCGCGCCCCAACCCATCTCGAACAACGCTACCGCGGCCTCGCGCTGTTCCTCAGATAACGAACTACTGTCCTGCATAAAACTGCTCCCCGATAGAAGGACCGATTTCTCAGTCCAACTTTCGGGGAGCAGTTCACCCCGGGACCGGCCTTTGTTAGCTTCAGCCTTTAGCGGGCCGTGCGCTTGGTGATCATGCCGTAAATCAGGAGGACGATGATCGAGCCCACGATGGCCAGGAGCCACGTGGTCAGTGAGAAGAATTCCTGCAGTCCCGTGCCGAAGATCAATCCGCCAAGCCAGCCGCCCAGGAAGGCGCCCACGACGCCGAGCAGCAGGGTGATCAAAATGCCACCGCCCTGACGCCCCGGCAGGATAGCCTTAGCGATTGCACCGGCAATAAGACCCAGAATCAGAAATGCGAAAAAACCCATTATTTTGGCCCTTCTCTTTCATTGAGGAGACACCCGGGTTGCCGGGTGCGCTTCATCCTTCTGTCTAAATACTAATCATGCTTACTATCAAAACGCCACTCGGTAGCCGCGAGAGCTGCGGAAATCCTATTGTTCACGGGGAATTTCCCGCTGTTCCGTGCAGGGAAAAGCTTTCCCGATCTCGCTGTCGTCGGATACCGGCGGATTCACCAGGCATAATCCTCGGGTGCCGTCCGGTGGCCGGGAAAAATGGCGTCGAGGCTCTGGAGGGCTTCGACGTCGAGCTCGATGGAGAGCGCCCGGAGGGCGGCGTCCAACTGCTCTTGGGTGCGCGGACCGACGATGGGCGCCGTCACCGCAGGCTGGTGCAGCAACCACGCCAATGCCAGCGCCGCGGGCTCGTGGCCCAGCTCCTCGGCGAAGGCCTCGTAGCGGCGGATCTGGTCACTGTGCTTCTTGAGAGCTTCCAGGGCCCGGCCTTCCGACCTGCGGACGCCGGCGTCCTCTTCTTTGAGCACTCCGCCTAGCAGCCCGCCGTTCAACGGTGACCAGGGCAGGAGCCCCAGGCCGTACTGCTGTGCTGCCGGGATCACCTCGAGTTCGGCGTTGCGGGTCAGCAGGTTGTAGATGGACTGCTCGCTGACCAGGCCGTTCGAATGCCGGCGGTCCGCGGCTTCCTGCGCCCGGGCCAGGTGCCACCCGGCGAAGTTGCTGCTGCCCGAATAGAGGATCTTTCCTTGTTGCACCGCGACATCAACGGCTTGCCAGATCTCCTCCCAAGGGGTGTTCCGGTCCACGTGATGGAACTGGTACAGGTCGATGTAGTCCGTGCCGAGGCGCTTAAGGCTGGCGTCGAGGGCGCGGCGGATGTTCAGGGCCGAAAGCCTGGACTCATTGGGCCGGTCCGACATGGTGCCGTACACCTTGGTGGCGAGCACCGTGCGCTCACGTCGCTCGCCACCTTTGGCGAACCACCGGCCGACAATCTCCTCGGTCCAGCCCCGGGCCTTGGACCCGCCGTAGACGTTGGCCGTGTCGAAGAAATTGATGCCGGCGTCGAGGGCGGAATCCATGATCGCGTGGGCGGCAGGTTCCTCGGTCTGCGGCCCGAAATTCATGGTGCCCAGGCAGAGGCGGGAAACCTTGAGGCCGGACCGGCCCAGCTGGCTGTACTGCATGCGGGGACCTCCCGGACCTCAGCGCTCCAGCCGGAACCCGAGCTTGATCGTCACCTGCCAGTCGATGACCTCGCCGTTCTCGAGGTGCCCGCGGATCTCCTTGACTTCGAACCAGTCCAGGTTCCGCAGCGTTTTCGCGGCTTCGGAGACACCGTTCCGGACGGCGGCGTCCACGCCTTCGTTCGAGGTCCCGACAATTTCGGAAATGCTGTAAGTGTGATTAGGCAACTTCGCTCCTCATGATCGTTCTGCGGGCCGTTCAGGTCTACGGCTGGGAGCCGTGCCGAAAGGTTAGCCGACAGTTTCCGGCCAGGCTAGGGGTGTGCTGCTTCGCCGGGTCCGCGGAAGACCGGGCCCGGCTCGGGGCGTTTCGCGGCAGGAGGACCGTCGGCGCCGCGCGGCCGTACCCGCTGCATCATCCAGGGCAGCAGGTAGTGCGTGGCCCAGGCGAGGTCGCCGGCCCGCGTCGCCCGCCAGTTACCGGCCGGCAGGGGTTTGGGCTGCAGCGGCTGCAGGGTGTGCGGGACGTGCAGTGTATCCAGCACCATGCTGGCGATTGTGTGGTGGCCGAGCGGCGAGAAATGCAGGCGGTCCGGATCCCACATCTGCGGGTCGCTCAATTGTCGAAGCGTCCACAAGTCGGCGATCACGCCGTGGTGCCGCACGGCGATGGTCCGGATGTTCTCGTTGAAGACGGCCACCTTGCCGCGGATGTGGTTGAACAGCGGCGTATCGCCCCAGTCCGGTCCGGTGAAAAGCACGACGGTGGCGCCGGTGGCGGAGAGTGCCGCCACCGCTTCGTCCAGGCTCACCGCCAGTCGGTCGGGATCGCGACGGTGAAAGACCAGGTCGTTTCCGCCGGCGGAAAGCGTGACGAGGTCCGGTTTCAGGGCGATCGCCGGGCCGAGTTGCTGGTCCACAATCTGCTGCAGCACGAGACCGCTGATCGCCAGGTTGGCGTAGGAAAAGTTCGGGCGAGAGGCAGTGAACTCCTCGGCGATCCGGTCGGCCCAGCCCCTCACGCCGCCCGGGTTCAGTGGCTCGGGATCGCCTATGCCGGCGGTGAACGAGTCGCCTAGCGCGACGTAGCGCTTCCAGGGGCCGGGCGCTGTGGCGGGGACTCCTTTGCGGGCGATTGCCGGGTTGATAAAGCTGGCCGCGTTCACCTTTCCAGCAATACGCCGGAAAGGCCGACGCCACTAGGTCCATTTGTCCCTATCGAGCGGGGATTAAGCCTTGCGATCCCGCGGGCTGGGCCGACAATGGAGGAAAGCGGACGTTGAACCGGCCGCCACTGTAAGGAACACCATGCAGCAGCCCGCAAGCGGTGAAGCAGCAGCAGCTGCGCCGGAGCGCGACCTGGTGATAGACCTCGCCCGGTTCTTTTGTCTCGCGCTGGTGGTGGTGGGGCACACGATGATGGTCAGCCCGGTCCTGCACCCGGACGGCACCGTGAGCTCCCAAAACACTCTGGGGGAGCAGCGCTGGTTCGAGCCCGTGGTCTGGGTGCTTCAGGTGATGCCCCTGTTTTTCGTCGCCGGCGGCGTCACCGGTCTGCATTCCTGGCGACGGCTGCGATCGGCCGGCGGCAACGCCATCGAATTCGTCCAGGGCCGGTTGTTGCGGTTGATCCGCCCGGCCGCGGTGCTGCTGGCCGCCATGTTTATCGGCTTGTGGGCCGCGCGTCTCAGCGGCGTGGACCCTCAGGTGATCCAGCTGCTGGCCAGCGGCGCGGGCATGCCGTTGTGGTTCCTGGCCGCTTACCTCGCGGCGCAGCTGAATCTCCCGTGGCTGTCCGCGCTGCACGACCGTGCGCCCTGGCTGACCTTGGCCGCCCTCGTCTCCCTGGTGGTGGCGGTGGACTGTGCCCGTGGTGCGCTGCCGTGGCTGGCCTACGCCAACATGGTCTTCCTGTGGTGCGCTGTGCAGCAGCTCGGCTTCTTCGTGGCCGACCGGAGGATGCCGGGGATCGGGCCGTCCGGACTGCTCGGCCTTGTGGCGGCGAGCAACCTGTTGCTCGGGCTGCTTGTGCTGCTGCGGCTGTATTCCGGCAACATGCTCGTCAACCTCAACCCGCCCAACCTGCCGCTGTTCCTCCTGGCCGTCTCCCAGGCCGCGTCGCTGCAACTGCTGCGGCCCGTACTGGTCCGGCTGGCGGCCCGAGCCCTGGTCCGTAGGCTGCTGGCCGGGGCCGGACGCCATTCCCTGACCGTCTACCTCTGGCACCTGCCACTCCTCGCAGGCATGTCCGGCCTGATCCTGCTCTCCGGTCTTCCACAGCCTGCGGGGGGAACTGCCGCCTGGTGGTGGACCAGGCCCCTGGTGCTGCTCGGCGTCGTCGGCCTGCTGCTGCCGGTACTGGCCGTGTTCGGGCGGCTGGAACAGCGGCCGACGTCGACTGACCCATCGCGCGCGCGGCCGGCCGTCGCCGTGGTGACAGCCGCCGTCGTGGTCTTCATCCCGGTGGCCGACGCGGCCCTCAACGGCCTGACGGTGGGACTGCTCGGCGGCGGGGCAGTCAGCTTCGCTCTGGCCGTGCTGCTGCTGGGCCGGGTTCCGGCACGGGGCTCCTCCCACAGTGGTCCGGGCGGATCCGGACTGGCATTGCCACACCCGCCGTTAAGTGCCAATGTCGAACCATGACGGAGAACTCGGTAGGTACTGAAGACACGTTCGCCACGGACGTCTTCACGAGCCGCAACGATGCCCTGCACCGCTACGAGTTGCATGTCGGCGGCGAGCTCGCGGTCCAGGTGCGCTACATCGACCGGCCGGGCCACATCGATTTCATCCACACGGAAACCGCTGAAAAGTTCAAGGGAAAAGGTTTGGCCGGGGTCTTGGTGCACTTCGCACTGGACGACGTGGTGGCCTCCGGGAAGCGGATCATCCCGGACTGCCCCTACGTCTACCGCTACCTGCGCAAACATGATGCCTACAACCAGTGCATCGACTGGCCCGAACAGGCGCCCGCCGGGGCCTGAACGCTTGTGAGCCGCGTGACAAGTCCGTATGGTTGAGGTTGAGTTATGCAGTTGGCTCAAGGACGAGTCTTTTTGGAGAACCCCGTGAACCACAAACTGCGTGTGCTTGTCCGAGTGGAAGTCGATCCCGGACATGTGACCCTGGAAGTCACCGGTTGCCTGACCCAGGCAAACTACCCCGCCCTGCTGCACATTATGCGGCGCGCCAGCCGCCTGGCCGCGGGCTCGGATGTCAGCATCGACCTGCACGGATCCTCGCACCTCGACCCTGAGATCCTGCTTTACCTCCGGCAGCTGGCGGCAACTCAGGCCGAGGGCTTCCGGCTGCTCCTTCAGGAACCGGCGGAACTGCCGATTTGCCTGTTGCACGTGGGGTCCGACGGCGAGGTCCTCGCCGGCCTGGACGGCGATCTCCGCGGAGCCGTCAACGGGCGCCTCACTGACCAGCTTGAGCAGTTCGACCAGCTCGACCAGCCCGACGGCTTCGACGAGGCGGCGAACAGCCCGGCGCCGGGCGGCGCGGTCAGCGCCGCGGCGGACGGTCCGGATCTCATCGAAGGCATGGCGCTCTCCGATTATTTTGAGGGCACCCTGGACCCTGCCGCTACGGTACAAGCGCTGTCCGACGTTGCCCTGGGGCAGTTGGCAGACGCCCTGTACCGCCATCTGGACACCCCCAGCCCCTCCTTCGGAGCGCACACCTGGTATGAGCTTGCGGCCGAAGAGCTGCAGCAACGCTACCGGGCCGCAGAGGGCCCGGCGGAAGACGAGCTTGCCGCGCCTCCGGCCCTGGCCTGATCACCCGGCTGGCCAGGGCAGCTAGGCTTTGGCTATGAACACCCCCGCCGAAGGATCACCGGCTATGGCCACCACCGCCCTGATCACCGGAGCCACTGCGGGGCTCGGTGCCGAGTTCGCGCGCCAGCTCGCCGAACAAGGACACAACGTGGTCCTGGTGGCCCGCGATACTGCACGCCTGCAGGCCAGCGCGGCGGAGTTGGCGAACCGCTACGGCGTGCGCGCCGAGGTGCTCGCAGCGGACCTGACGGACGACGGCGGCGTGGCCGCCGTCGTCGAACGCCTCAGCGACCCGGCGCGGCCGGTTGAGATCCTGGTGAACAATGCGGGCATGGGGCTGCTGCGCTCCTTCGCGGACAACGACATCGCCGAGGAAAAACGGCACCTCAAGCTGCATGTCGAGACGGCGATGGAACTGGCGCACGCCGCGCTGCAGGGCATGCTGCAACGGCAATCGGGTCGGATCATCAACGTGGCGTCCGTGGCGGCATTTCTGCCGCGCGAAACGTATTCCGCCGCCAAGGCGTGGCTGCTCAGCTTCAGCCGCTGGGCCAACCTTGCCTATGCCGGGCGCGGGGTGAAGGTGACGGCCGTCTGCCCCGGCTTTACGCACACCGAATTCCACGACCGGATGGGCATGGACACAGCAGTGGCCCCGGCCTGGATGTGGCTGCGGGCCGAACAAGTGGTGCGCGAGGGTCTGGCCGACAACGGAAAAGGCAGGGCCGTCTCGATTCCGAGCAAACGCTACAAGCTCCTCGTCGCGGCCGCGCGCGTGGTTCCCAACCGTTTTGTCGCGGGGCCGCCGCGCCGGCCGAAGTAGACGGCCGCAGCAGCGCGCGGGCCTGCCAAAGGCCCGCCCCGCGGGCTTCCCTGGCAGGGAAAGCGCGCGCGACGGGCCTCTCTGGGCGGGGCGCTGGAGCCGTACTGGCCGGCCTGGGACTAGACCCGGGACGGAACCCTGCCGGCGTCGCCGTCGTTGCTTTCCATTGCGGTGAGCGGCATATCCATGTGCTCAAGGTCGATCAGCGGGTTCTCGTCCTGCGTGGCGACCAGTTCGCGGGCTTCGGCCTGGGTGTCCACGCTCGGCATCGAGCCGGGCAGCGGCATCTGGGCGGACTCCTTGAGGAAGTAGATCGCCACGGCGCCGATCGCCGAGGTGGCCATCAGGTAGTAGGCCGGCATCATGTCGTTGCCGGTGGCGTTGATCAGGGCGGCAACGATGAACGGGGTGGTGCCGCCGAAGATGGCCACCGAGAAGTTGTACGCAATGCCCATGGCGCCGTACCGGCTGGCCGTCGGGAACTGGGCCGGCAGCGCGGAGGCCAGGTTGGCCACGTAGAACGTCACAGGGAACGCAATCAGGGAAAGTCCGGCCAACGTGGACCAGATTTCGCCGATGCCAATCAGCAGGAACGCGGGGGTCGCCAGGACCACGGTGCTGATGGCACCGATCCACAGCACCGGGCGCCGCCCGATCCGGTCGGAGAGCTTGCCGGTCAGCGGAATGCAGAGACTCATGATGACAAGTACGGGGATCGTCAGCAGGGTGCCGTGCAGTTCGTCGTAGCCCTTGGACTCGGTGAGGTAGGTCGGCATGTACGACGTGAGGGCGTAGCCGGCCGTGTTGGCTGCGGCCACCAGGACCATCGCGACGATGATAGAGCGCCAGTAGGCCTTCACAATGCCCACCGGGCCCTTGGACGCGGCCGTGTCAGCGGCGGTGGCATCCTTGGCGAGGTTCGCCTGGGCATCGAGGGTGGCTTGGAACTGGGGGGATTCCTCGATCTTGCTCCGGAAGTACACGGCGATCAGGCCAAGCGGACCGGCCAGCAGGAACGGAACACGCCAGCCCCATTGCTCCATGCTGTCCTGGCCGAGAGTCAGCTGCAGCACGGACACGAGGGCGGCGCCGGCGGCGAAGCCGAGGTAGCTGCCCATGTCCAGGAAGCTGGCGAAGAATCCGCGCCGTTTGTCCGGGGCGTACTCGCTCACGAAGGTTGTGGCGCCGGCGTACTCGCCGCCGGTGGAGAAGCCCTGGATCACCTTGAACAGGACCAGCAGGACAGCGGCCCAGATGCCGATCTGGGCGTAACCCGGCAGGAGGCCGACGGCGAAGGTGCTGGCCGCCATGATCATAAGTGTCGCGGCGAGGACCTTCTGCCGGCCGACCTTGTCGCCAAGCCAGCCGAACACGACTCCGCCGAGGGGGCGGGCGATGAAGGTGGCGGCGAAGGTGCCGAGCAGGAAGAGGGTCTGGACGGACTTGTCCGCCTCCGGCAGGAATACCGGACCCATGGTGGTGATCAGGTAGCCGAACACGCCGACGTCGTACCATTCCATGGTGTTACCCACGATGGTGCCGCCGAGGGCCTTTTTGAGCATTGGCTGGTCGACAACGTTGACGTCGGACTCACGGAGCCGGCGGCGCCGCAGTTTCGGTTTCTTGGCACCCTTGGGTGCAGCTTGGTTGGTTCTGCTGGCGTTCGAGACGCCTGCTGAAGAGTCGGTCGTGCTTCGGTCTTTGGGCATTTGGGCCGCTCCTAGGGAGGTCATTTGCTTACGACTTGTAGCTGCCCCGCTCCGGGCAGGCTTTCAATTTTACGTGGTTTCCATGGATTTTCCGATTTCGGTGCCGTATGATGCCGGAATTTTCGGCCCAATCGGCCCCTAATCAGGGAGTTCTTTTCCCCGCTTTCACCGCGCGGCTACTGGGAACTGAAGACATTCGTTCCGAAGCCGCCAAACTTTTTCCACAGGCGCGCTCTAGAGGCCGGTTTTAGACCCGGATTGATGTTTCTGGCAACCCCACGGGAGCGCCGCTGGGGCGCCGCAACGAGGGTGTTCAAGGGGATCCCTGGCCGCATAAAGTGGAGCCACCCGGGTGCCGGGAAGAGGCAGGCGGGCCAGGCCACACAAGGAGAGTGGTTCCATGACCGACGAAGACAGCAGCAAGATCAGCGATACAGACGTGGAAGACGCCGGGAAACAGCCCGGAGCCGAGCGCCCCGGGACGGGCATCAAGTCCCGCCTGACCGAGGCTCAGAAGGACATGCTCGCCAGCAAATCGCGGGGCGGCGCCTCCACGCAGAGCATCGGGCACAGCCACAAGCCCACGCACGCCAGCGGAAAGCAGGGACCGGCGGAGAAAAAGGTCCGCTGGTAGTTCCTGCAGACATCTCCTCCGGGCCGACCTACGATGGATGAACACTTCGTTTCACGGCACATCGGCAGTCGGCACATCGTTGCCCGGCACATAGTTGTCCGGCACAGTGGAAGGGAAGAGCAATGGCGGAACACCACCCCGTAGACGGGATCGAGCCTGAGGTAGCCAGCCATCTGGCCGAAACCATGGACGAGGCCCCCGGACCCGAACCCGCGCACCACCTTCCACCCCCGGCGTCCGAGGGCCAGCAGTGGCCGGACGGCAGCGGGAAGCATCGCCACCCCAAGGAACACGACCCCAAACACGGCCGGCCGGGCCAGGAGGCAGCGGTAAACGCGGTCCACCGGACCGGCAAGCCGGACGTCCCGCACTCCTCGTAATCGCGCGGGTTGGTAGGGGTACCGGGCTGATTCACCTTCCCGCACGGTGGGGCGCGGGCGTGGCCACTGGACATGTCCTCCTGCGGATTGGCGTAGCTTCCGGGGGACATGCGCCGCGCCGAGACCGGGGGATGGGCATATGCCCGTTGTGCCCAATCGCGGGCGTCAGGACTGGGCATGTCCTCCCCGCGCGGGGAGGTTCTCGCCCCCAACCCTCCCGGTCAGCTCGGCACCCCACAAGTTGACGAGGTTTGCCCTATGGGCGGTCCGCCTGACCCGTGGTGGACGCGCGCTCGATCAGCGTACTGGCCAGGGTCTGCTGCGGTTCGGTGAGCATGCCGCCGCGCATCAGCTCCTTCAACGCGCGGCCCGCCTGTTCGCCGAGGGCCGCCGCCGGCAGGTGCACGCTGGTCAACGCCGGGCTGCTGGTGGCCGAGTATGGCAGATCGTCGAATCCGGCCACGGCCAGCCGCCCGGGAACCACGATGCCGGCAACCCGGGCCTCCTGCAGGACACCGTAGGCGTGCGTGTCAGTGCAGCAGACGACGGCGGTGATCCCGCTGTGCTGCCAGGCCGGCCACGAACCGGCAAAGGCGGCGGCCGCGGCGCCGACGTCGATAGGGGTGCTGGCGACGGCGCCGTCGGGCACCTGGATGCCGCTGGCGGCGGCCTGCGCCAGGAACGCGTCCCGCCGCACCCGGAAGGTTGCCGTCCCGCTGGTGCTGTCCAGATATGCCACCCGCGTATGCCCCAGATTCGCCAGGTGTTTGGCAAGCTCGCGGGCGCCATGGCCGACATCGAGGTTCACGGAGGGCGCGTAGCCCTCAACGCCGGGCGCATCCAGCAACACCACGGGGGCAGTGCTGTGCAGCCGGTCCAGGAACGCCGCATCCGGGGCATCGACCAACAGCCCGGCCGGCCGCAGGGACATCAGGGCACGGACTTCCTCCGGCGTGGGCAGCTGGCCCGGTTCGCTGACCGCCAGGAGCAGCTGGTACTCCGCGCCCAGAGCGATCCGCACGCCGGCGATCACCTTGGCAAAGAAGGGGTTGGCGACGTCCGGTGCGGCCAGAATGACCAGGTTGCTGCCGCCCCGGGCCAGCGAGCTGCCAATGCCGTCCACTACGTAGCCGAGCTCGTCAATCGCCTGGCTGACTCGGGCGATTTTGTCCGCCGAGACGCGGCCCGCCGTCTTGCCGTTGGCCACCAGGGAGACCGTGGCTATCGAGACGCCGGCCCGGGCGGCCACCATGGCGGCCGTGACGCGCGCTCCCGGCGTGCCGCCCACCGCCCTTTCCGCAGCCTTGGCACGAAGAGCGCGGGCGGGAACGGTAGCCGCCGGGGCGGCGCCGCGCCGGGGGGTGGATTCGTCGTTGGGCCGCATTCCTCGATGCTATCGGTCCGGAGCCCCATCGGGCGGGACATGGCATCAAACGTTTGACGCAATTCGCGTTAAGCGTTTGACGCGACGGCGGCGTGGTGCCACACTTTTTCTATCTGACTCTGCTGCACCATGCAGAGGCCCCAAAGACGTGGAGTAATCATGACTGTCCCATCCGGCAAGCCGCGCAAGATCATCCTGGACTGCGATCCCGGCCACGATGACGCCGTCGCCCTCCTGCTGGCGCACGGCAACCCGAACATCGACCTGCTGGCCGTGACCACTGTGGTCGGCAACCAGACGCTGGAAAAGGTGACCCGCAACGCCCTGGCCGTGGGCACCATCGCCGGCATCACCGGCGTCCCGTTCGCCGCCGGCTGCGACCGCCCGCTGGTCCGAAAAATCGAAACGGCGCCCGACATCCACGGCGACTCCGGCATGGACGGCCCGGCCCAGCCCGACTCCGCCATCACCCTGGACCCGCGCCACGCCGTCGACCTCATCATTGAGACGATCATGGCCCACGAGCCCGGCACCGTGACCCTGGTCCCCACCGCGGGGCTGACCAACATTGCGATGGCGGCCCGCAAGGAGCCGCGCATCGTTGAGCGCGTGCAGGAAGTGGTCCTGATGGGCGGCGGCTACCACGTGGGCAACTGGAGCGCCGTGTCCGAATTCAACATCATCATCGACCCCGAAGCCGCCCACATCGTGTTCAACGAAAAGTGGCCGGTGGTCATGGTGGGCCTGGACCTCACGCACCAGGCGCTCGCCACCCCCGAGGTGGTGGCCCAGATCGAGGCGGTGGGCACCAAGCCGGCCAAGTTCGTGATGGAGCTGATGGAGTTCTTCACCAAGACCTACAAGGACGCCCAGGGCTTCGATTTCCCCCCGGTGCACGACCCCTGCGCCGTGGCCTACGTCATCGACCCGACGGTCATGACCACCCGCAAGGTACCGGTGGACATCGAGCTCACCGGCACGCTCACCCTCGGCATGACGGTGGCCGACTTCCGCGCCCCCGCACCCGCCGACTGCCACACCTCCGTCGCCGTGGACCTGGACCATGCGAAGTTCTGGAACCTGGTCACGGACGCCCTCGTGCGCATCGGGGAGGTTGAGCAGTGAGCAACTCCCTGACCGGCTCCAAGTCCGGCACCGCCAATGTCGCCGCGCTGATGACGGCGCTGCTGGCCGCCTGCGTGGCATTCCAGCTCAATGCCTCCATGCTCAGCCCCGCCCTGGTCACCATGGGCCGGGAGCTGAACGCGGACCAGGCCGTCATCGGGCTGTCCCAGACCTCCTTCTTCACCGCCGCGGCGCTGTTCTCGCTGTTCCTGCCGCGCTTGAGCGACATCGTGGGCCGCAAGAAGATCCTGGTCAGCATGATGGTCCTGATGGCCGTCGGCTCCGTCATCTCCGCCCTGGCACCCGACGTCACCTGGCTCTTTGTGGGTCGCATCATCCAGGGCGTCAGCGGCCCCACCGTCCCGCTGTGCCTGATCATGCTCCGCTCGGCGGTCAGCGAACCGAAGAAATACGGTGTCCTGATGGGCCTCATCACCGCCGTCAACGGCGGCATCGCCGGCGTCGACTCCTTCGTCGGCGGCTACTTCGCCGAGCACTACGGCTTCCGCAGCATCTTCTGGCTGATGGTGGGCCTTGGCGTCGTCGCCACGGCCCTGGTCGTTTGGCTGGCCGGCGAAAGCAAGCCCGGCGAGGGCACCAGGATGGACTGGACCGGCGTGTTCTTCATCGTGGTGGCCGTCGGCGCCCTGCTGACTGCGCTGAACCAGGCCTCCGGCCTGCTGGCCGGCTTCTCCGCCGCGACGCTGGCCTGGTCGGTGGGCCTGGCCGTCGTCGCCGTCGTGGCCTTTGCGCTGTTCTGGAAGACCGAAAAACGCTCCAAGCACCCGATGGTGGAGGTGGCCCACCTGCGCCAGCGTGCCACCTGGGCTCCCCTGCTGACCACCACGCTGACCATGACGGGCATCTTCGCCGTCATCAACGGCATCGTGCCCGCCTTCGTGCAGGCCGCGGACCCCGGTTTCGGGATCGGCGCCACCGAGATGTCGCTGCTGATCCTCACCCCGTACGCGCTGCTGGGCTGGGTCTTTGGGCCGATCAGCGGCCGGCTGGCACCCGTGCTGGGCTACACCCGGGTGCTGCGCATCGGCATGGTGGGATCGCTGGTGGCGCTGGCCATCATCGGTTTCTTCGGCCTGCACAACCTCGGGTTCATGATCGCCGGGACCGTACTTCTCGGCATCATGTACGCCGGCACCGTGAATATCATGCTCAACGGCCTGGGCGTCGTGCTCTCACCCAAGGGCAACCCCGGGTTCCTGCCGGGCATGAACGCCGGCGCCTTCAACCTGGGCGCCGGATTGAGCTTCCTGGTGCTGCCGGCCGTGCTGGCGTCCGCGGGCTCCATGGGCGGCTCGGGCTCCTATCTGGCCACCGTGGTGGTGGCCCTGGTGCTCACCGCCCTGGCGCTGGGCGCCTCGATGCTGATCCCCAAACCGGTTGAGGCCGAGGTGGGGCACTGACTATGAATGCACCGACCAACACCGCTAACGCCGGCCGCATCGTGGTGGTGGGCTCGCTGAACGCGGACCTGACCATCTACACCGAGCGGTTGCCGCTGCCCGGCGAGACCCTGCACGGCAGCGGCTTCGCGGTCAACCCGGGCGGCAAGAGCGCCAACCAGGCAGTGGCCGCGGCCCGTCTGGGCGGTGCCGTCACGCTGATCGGCGCAGTGGGAGCGGACGACAACGGCGCCATGCTGCTGGCCTCCACGGCCGGCGCCGGCGTGGACGTCACGCGTGTCCGGAAAACCGCCGAGCCCACCGGCGTCGCGGTGATTTCCGTGGACGCGGCCGGGGAAAACTCCATCATCATCGCCGCCGGCGCCAACGGCACGCTGGCGCCGGAGCACGTGGACCCTGCCGCCTTCGACGGTGCCGCCGTCGTGGGCCTCTGCCTGGAGGTGCCGCTGGAGACGGTGCAGGCGGCTGCGCAGGCCGGGCGCGACGCCGGCGCCCGGGTGCTGCTGAATCTCTCGCCGTATGCGCCGATTCCGGCGGCCCTGGCCGGGCTGACGGACGTGCTGCTGGTCAACGCCCACGAGGCCTCGCAGTTCCTTGGCGGCTTCGAACTGCCCTCGCCGGCGGCCCCCGAGGCCGACTGGGAGCCCGCCGTGGCGCAGTTTGCCGCGCACGGGCTGATGCAGGTGCTGGTGACGCTGGGCTCGCAGGGATCGGTGGCGCTCGACGCCTCCGCCGGCACCCCGGTGGTCCGGATTGCCCCCACCCGGGTGGAGGCCGTGGATACCACCGGGGCCGGGGATGCCTTCACCGGGGCGGTCGCCGCGCGCCTGGCCGCCGGGGACACCCTGGTGGAAGCCGCCCGCTACGCCTCCGTGGCCGCGGCCATGGCGGCCACCCGCAAGGGCACCCAGACCGCCTATCCCACCGCAGCAGAGGTCAGCGACTTCCGCTAGCTTCCGCAGCAGCTTGTGAGGGTCCGCCGCGGCGGACCCTCACAAGGGTTCGACGACGACGTCCGCCGGGGCCTTGTCCAGGCGCCAGCCGCGCCAGACCGGGTGACGGAGCCTCCCGCTTCCGGTCCATTCACCGAACGTAACCTCGCCCACCAGCTTGGCCGACACCCACCGGGCGTCCGAAGCGTCTTCCGCCGGGACGTCGGCGAAGGGCGACGTCTTGCGCGGCATTGCATCGAGCTGTTGGCGCAGTTCCTTGAGCTCGCGGGTGCTGAACCCGCTGCCCACCCGGCCCACGTAGCGCAGCTTCGGCCCGTCCGGGATCCCCAGCAGCAGCGACCCGACCGAGTCGCGGCGGCCGCCGTTGCCCGGCCGCCAGCCGCCGACCACCACCTCCTGGGTCTTCTCGAACTTGAGCTTGAGCCACGAGCGGCTCCGCTGCCCGACGTAGCGGCCGTCCACGCGCTTGGCCATCACCCCCTCCAGCCCCAGCTCCTCGGCGCTGGCCAGGATGTGCCCGACGTCGGCGTCGATCACCTCGGACAGCGCCACCGGACAGCCGCCCGGCCCGGGTACGTGGCCGAGGAAGGATTCGAGCCGGTCCCGGCGCTCAGCCAAGGGGCGCCGCCGGAGGTCCTCGCCGCCCTCGGTAAGCAGATCGAAGAGCATCAGCCGCACCGGGGTTGCGGCTTGCGCCTTCGCGACGTCGGCCGGTTTGCTCAGCTTCATCCGGCCCTGCAGCAGACCGAAATCGGGGCGGCCGGACGGCCCGACGGCGATGATCTCACCATCGGCGGCGAAGTCCTGCGGGGGCCAGCAGGCCCGGTCCGTAAGTTCCGGGTAGCTGGCGGACATGTCGTTGCCGTTGCGGCTGATCAACCGGATCCGGTCCGCGTCACCCAGGACCAGGGCCCGAACTCCGTCCCATTTGAGTTCGAACTGCCAGTCCTTGTCCGCCAGGTCCGCCCGGGTCCCGGCGCTGGCCAGCATCGGCGCGAGCTCTGCCGGGGCAGGGGCCCGGGCCGAGTGCGGCGCCGAAGTTTCCGTCGTTGCCGGCGCCGCCGGCGCCGGGCGTTCCGTCGTCGTGTGGTTCGACAGGGCAGCAGGAGCCTCCATCAGGTGGATGAGCCACTGGTCGTTCGCCTGTCCGGTGTGGATCAGGGCGAACCGCCGGACGCCGCCCAGGCCGCCTCCCTCCCGCCCGGACAGGGTGGCGATGACTTCTTTGCCGGCGATCCACTTCTCGCACTCGTAGTGCCCTTGGTCCCAGATGCTGACGGTCCCGGCCCCGTACTGACCCTTGGGGATGGTGCCTTCGAAGTCCGCGTAGTCCATCGGGTGGTCCTCGGTCTGGACCGCGAGGTGGTTCCTGGCCTTGCTGGTGGGGACTCCCTTGGGCAGCGCCCAGGACACCAGGACGCCGTCGCGCTCGAGCCGGAAGTCGTAGTGCAGCCGGCTGGCGTGGTGTTCCTGGATGACGAAGCTCTCCCGGAGCGTGCCGCCGTCGTAGCTGCCGCGGTGCTGCTCCGCGGTAAATGGCTCCGGCGTGAGCGCCGCATCCCGTTTGGTCCGGTATTTCTCCAGCCGGGGATCGGTGTCGCCGCCATCGCCGACGCCCGCGGGCCGTTGCGATCCCCGCCTCGGGGCGTCGGCGTCGTCGGCGTCCGCGGCAGCGAAGTGGTGCGCGCCGCCGGAGATGGCGGCGAAGGGGTCGTTGCCGGCCCGGACCCGTTCCATCACCTCCAGGTAGTCGAGCTGGTGCAGCGAGGGGGAGTCGAGTTCCTGCCAGGTCCGCGGCGCCGCCACGGTGGGCCGGAGCCTGCCGCGCAGCGAGTAGGGCACGATGGTGGTCTTCGCGGAGCTGTTCTGGCTCCAGTCCACGAGGACTTTGCCGGTGCGCAGGGTCTTTTTCATGTCGCTCACGGCCAGCTCCGGGTGGTCGGCTTCCAGCGCCCGGGCCAGTTCGTGGGCAAACTCCGAGATCTGGTCCGAGCTTTGCGTCCCGTCGAGTGCGGCGTAGAGGTGGATGCCTTTGCTGCCGCTGGTCACAGGCACCGGCTCCAGGCCAACGTCCTGCAGGATGCTGCGGGCCAGTTTGGCGACCTCCACGCACTCCGCCAGGCCGGCGCCGTCGCCGGGGTCCAGGTCCAGCACCAGCCGGTCCGGCGGCAGGGTGTTGCCGTGCGGGTCCACCCGCCACTGCGGCACGTGGATTTCCAGCGACGCGATCTGCGCCAGCCAGGTGAGTGTGGCGGGGTCGTTGACCAGCGGGTACTGGATGGTGCGTTCCTTGTGGGTGATGGCGGCGCGCGGCACCCAGCCCGGCGCGGAGTGGTCCAGGTTCTTCTGGAAGAACATCTCGCCCGGCGCCCCGGCGGTCCCCACACCGTGGACCCAGCGCTTCCGGGTGGCGGGCCGGTTCGCCGCGGCGGGGATCAGGACCGGCGCGACGGCGGCGTAGTAGGCGAGGACATCGGCCTTGGTGGTCCCGGTCTCCGGGTACATGATCTTGTCCAGGTTGGTCAGCACCAGTTCCCGGCCGTCAACCCGCACGCGTTCCCTACTCTCAGCCAAAACACTTCACCTCCGTCCGGCTCTGGTGTTCACTTGAGCCATGAGAGCCATCTGGAAAGGCGCGATAGCGTTCGGGCTGGTCAACGTGCCGGTCAAGGTCTACAGCGCGACCGAGGACCACGACATCAGCCTGCATCAGGTCCATAACGCCGACGGCGGCCGGATCCGGTACCAGCGCCGGTGCGAGATCTGCAGCAAGATCGTCGACTACGAGGACATCGACAAGGCCTACGAGGACGATGGCCGCACGGTGATCCTCAGCCGCGACGAACTCAAGTCGATCCCTGCGGAGAACAGCCATGAGATCGAGGTGGTGCAGTTCGTGCCCGCCGAGCAGCTCGATCCGATGATGTTTGAAAAAAGCTACTACCTCGAGCCGGACGCCAAGTCGCCCAAGGCCTATGTGCTGCTGCGCCGCGCCCTGGAAGACACGGACCGGGTGGCGGTTGTGCAGTTCGCGCTGCGGGAAAAGACCCGGCTGGGGGCGCTGCGGATCCGCGGCGACGTGTTGGTGTTGCAGGGGCTGCTGTGGGCCGACGAGGTGCGCGAGGCGAGCTTCCCCGCGCTCGAAACCAGCGTCCGTATCTCGGCGCAGGAGCGCGAGATGTCCGCAGCCCTGGTGGACTCGATGGCGGCCGACTTCGAACCCGAGCAGTTCACGGACGACTACCAACTGCAGCTTCGGCAGCTGATCGACGCCAAGATCGAGCAGGGCGAGTCGCTGGACACGGAGGAGACCTTCGGTGCTCCGGCGGCGGAGGCGGGAACCGGTGAGGTGATCGACCTGATGGATGCGCTCAAACGCAGCATCGAGCGCAAACGCGGCGCGGCGTCCGGCGGCGTCGGGGTGAGCGACGGAGGCGGTGGCGCAGCCGGCAGCAAGGCGAAAACCGCTGCTACCAAGCCTGCTCCGAAAACCGCAACCAGGTCCACCGCGAAGACGGCCGCCGCGAAGACTCCCGCGGCGAAGTCCGCTGCTGCGAAGGCTCCCGCGGCGAAGACCAGCGCGTCCAAGGCTCCCGCGGCGAAGACCAGCGCGTCCAAGGCGGCTGCCCCGAAGGAGGCACGCAAGGGTGCCTGAGCCCGTGCGCGGGTTCTTCGCCCGCGGGGCCGCCGCCATTGATCAGGAATTCCGCAGAGCGGAGATCAGTTCGCCCTTTTTCTTGGCCGAGTAGCCTTTAAGGCCGATCTCCTTGGCCTTTGCCTTCAGCTGCGGCACGGTCCAGTCCTCGTAGTCGCCGGACTTGCCGCCCTTGCGGCCCACGGAGGAGCGGCCGCGCTTGGCTGCCGCGTTCGAAATGCGCGCAGCCTTTTGCTTCGACGCGCCGTCCTCCAGCAGCGCTTCGTAGAGTTCGGGGTCCTTGATGCTCGGGCTTTCGGAACCCTGCGGCGCCCCCTTCTTAGTGGCCATGGCTACCGCGGTCCCTCCGCAGCGGGCTCGACGTCGTCGACCTCGCCCCGGTCAACGGACGAGCGCCACTCGCCGGTTTCGATGCCGCGTGACTCGATGAACTCTTTGAATCTGCCCAGGTCCGCGCTGACCTGCCGGCTGTCAGCACCCACGGCGGAACCGGCTTTTTCCAGCACGCCCTCGGGTTCCCACTCGAGTTCGACGTTGACGCGGCTGCGCTCGGAGCCGAGGGATTCAAAGGTGACGGTGCCGGCGTTGCGGGGTTTGTCCGCGCTGACCCAGGCGATCCTGCGGTCCGGGGTCTGCTCGGTGATCTGGGCCAGGAACTCGCGCCGCACGCCGGCGATGTCGGTGTGGAACTGGAGGGAAGTCTCGTCGATCTGCTCGACGGCTTCGACCCCCTTCATGAACTCGGGAAAGGTCTCGAACTGGGTCCACTGGTTGTACGCGGTGGATACCGGGACGTCGACTTCGATGCTCTCCTGCACGCTTGCCACGGGGTGATCTCCTTCGGGGCGGGGACGCGGTTCCTGCGGCAATCCATGCCGGCGCCGCGGTTCCAAACTATCGGCGCCTGCCGGCCGTGACAAGCATGCACATCACCGGCCCGTGAGCGTGGTCGTGCGGGGTGGGGCTGGTGGCAGTCGCACTTACGCGGTCCACCCGGACATGCCCTCCGGGCCGACCCGCGACTGGACATAGTGCCCATATGTCCACCATTCGCGGCCAAGACTGGGCATGTCCCACGGGGTTGGCAACGGGGACTGGGCATGTCCCACCGGGCCGGCAACGAAGATTGAGCATGTCCTGCCAGGCTGGGAGGGTCCACCGGACATGCCCTCCGGGCCGACCCGTGACTGGACATAGTGCCTATATGTCCACCATTCGCGGCCAGGACTGGGCATGTCCCACGGGGTCGGCAGCGAAGATTGAGCATGTCCTGCCAGGCTGGGAGGGTCCACCGGATATGCCCTCCGGGCCGACCCGCGACTGGACATAGTGCCTATATGTCCACCAGCCGCGGCGAGGACTGGGCATGTCCTACGGGGCCGGCAGCGGGGACTGGGCATGTCCCTCGGGAACGGCGCAGGCCCGCCGCCCGAGAGGGGCGACGGGCCTGCGGCCGTGCAGGGGGTACTGCTATTCGGCGTCGTGGTCCGTCTCAAGGATCTGGACCAGGCGGTCGAGGGCGGCGTCGGCGCCGTCGCCCTCGGCCCGCAGCACCACAACCTCGCCGTGCGATGCGCCCAGGCTCATCAGCGACAGGATGCTGGCGGCGTCCATGGCCTCGTCCTCGGGTTCGCCGAGCCGCGCGATGGTGATGTCGAGATCGAACTCGCCTGCGGCCTCGGCGAAGATGGCGGCCGGGCGGGCATGCAGCCCCACGCGGCTGGCAATGGTGGCGTTACGTTCGGTCATTTCTGCTCCTTGAATTCAGCTTTGGATGATCAGCTTGGAAGGTCTGTCGCGGACCGGCTCAGACGGTTACGGGAACCGGTTCAACCGTATCAACGGTCTTCTTGACTGCCCAGCGCTTGAGCGCGATCACCGACAGGGCCGTGATCACGGTGCCCACGGCGATCGCGACGACGAACATCAGGAAGTTGTCGATCGCGAAGAAGACGAAGAGCCCGCCGTGCGGTGCCTTGGACCCGACGCCGGCCGCCATCGAGATGGCGCCGGTGACCGCACCGCCGAGCATGCTGGCGGGGATGACGCGCAGCGGGTCGGCGGCGGCGAAGGGGATGGCACCTTCGGAGATGAAGGAGGCTCCCAGCAACCAAGCGGCTTTGCCGTTTTCACGTTCGGCCAGGCTGAAGCGCTGCTTGTCCAGCACCGTCGAGGCGAGGGCCATCGCCAGCGGCGGGACCATGCCGGCAGCCATGACCGCGGCCATGATCTGCCATGGCGCCTGGTTGTCCATGCTGGCGGCGCCCAGGCCTGCGACGGCGAAGGAGTAGGCGACCTTGTTGACCGGGCCACCGAGGTCGAAGCACATCATCAGGCCCAGGATCACACCGAGGGCGATCGCGCTGGCGCCGGTGAGGCCGGACAACCAGGTGTTCAGACCCTTGGTGATGGCAACGATCGGTCCGCCCAGGATGATGAACATCAGGCCGGAGGCGACCAACGAGGCCAGCAGCGGGATGATAACCACCGGCATCAGACCGCGCAGCCAACGGGCCACCTGGAGCCGGCCGATCACGAGGGCGATGTAGCCAGCGAGCAGACCGCCGACGATGCCGCCCAGGAAGCCGGCGCCCATGAAGCCCGCGACGGCGCCGGCGACGAAGCCCGGTGCGATGCCCGGCCGGTCGGCGATGCCGTAGGCGATGTAGCCGGCCAGCGCCGGTACCAGGAAGCCCAGCGACAGCGCGCCGATCTTGAACAGCACGGCACCGAGGTAGGCGCCGAGCGGACCCCAGGCGTTGTCCGGAAACTCGGTGGGCAGGTTGAAGAGGCTGTTCTGGACCACGATGTTGTCCGCGTACTTGGTGATCAGGTAGCCGCCCATGAGGAAGCCGAGGGCGATCAGCAAGCCGCCGCCGGCGACGAACGGGATCATGTAACTGACGCCGGTGAGCAACGCCTTCTTAAGCTTCTGGCCGATGTGCTCGCCCTTTTCCTCGGCGTCGTGCTGGGCCTGTTCCTCGGCGCCGAAGTGCGGCACACGCCGGGCGTTGGGATTGTCGGCCGCGGCGAGGGCCTCCTGGACCATCTTCTCCGGCTCGTCGATGCCCCGCTTGACCGGGGCGTTGATGACCGGCTTGCCGGCGAACCGCTCCTTGCCGCGCACATCGACGTCGACGGCGAAGATGACGGCGTCGGCCGCGGCGATCACGGCCGGGTCCAGGGCCTTCGCTCCGGAGGAACCCTGGGTCTCCACTTGCAGGTCGACGCCCATTTCCTTGGCCGCCGCCACGAGGGAGTCGGCCGCCATGTAGGTGTGGGCGATGCCCGTGGGGCAGGCGGTGACGGCGACGAGCCGCTTCGTGCGCGGGGCGCCGGCTCCCGCGGCTGTAGCGCCGGCGGTGACCGGCGCGGCCGGCACGCTGGCTTCGGCCGGGGTGGCAGCGGCGGGTTTGTCAGCCAGGGCGGCTTCGACCAGTTCCACGACTTCGGCCTGCGACGATGCGGCCCGCAGGGCTCCGGTGAAGTCCTTTTTGATCAGGGAGCGGGCCAGCCTGGACAGCAGCTTGAGGTGCTCCTGGTCCGCGCCCTCAGGTGCGGCGATGAAGAATACCAGATCCGCCGGGCCGTCCTTGGCGCCGAAGTCGACCGGCTGGGACAGTCGGGCCATGGCCAGCGTCGGCTCCAGGACCGCCGTCGAGCGGCAATGCGGGATCGCGATGCCGCCCGGTACGCCGGTGGCGGTCTTCGACTCGCGGGCGAAGGCGTCGGCGAAGAGCCCCTCGACTTCGGTGGCGCGTCCGTTGGCCGCAACTCTGCCTGCCAGGTGCCGGATCACGTCTTCGGGCGAATTGCCCAGATTCTGGTCGAGCTCGACCAGTTCGGTAGTAATGAGCTGGGTCACTGTCAATCCTTCTTCAGGGCCGTGATGGTAACGGCATCGGGCGTAGTTTGGTGAACTGCCGGGACGGTGGAGCCCGGCAAGGAGGCAGCGGCGGCACCATGGGCCACCGCCTGACGCAGACAATCGGCCGGGGCGGCGCCCTGGTCGGAGGCGAGCAGGTAGCCGGCCAGCGAGGAATCGCCCGCGCCGACCGTGCTGACCGCCTTGACCGGCGGGTGCGTGGCCAGCCACGCGCCGTCGGCCGTTACAAGGACCGCACCCCTGGAACCGAGGGTGGCGAGTACGGCACCCACTCCGGAACGCACGACGGCGGCGGCGGCTGCCGCGGCAGCCTCCGGATCGGCTTCGAGTTCCTCGGCGGATTTGTTCGTGGCGAATCCGGCTGCGGCAGCCAGTTCCGCCAGTTCCTCGGCATTGGGTTTGAGTAGATCCGGTTTCCCGAGGGCGTCCCCGGAGATCGCGGCGGCGAGCGGTTCACCGGATGAGTCGACGGCGATGAGGGGTGTCTCGGTGCCGTCGTCGTGCAAGGAGCGCAGCCGCCGGGTGACGGTGGCGTAGAAGTCGGTCGGGACCCCCGGTGGGAGCGAGCCGGCCAGGACCACCCAGCTGGCGCCGCGGGCGGATTCCAGCAGCAGCTCGATCAGGGCTTCCTGCTGCTCGGCGCTCAGGACCGGGCCGGGCTCGTTGATCTTGGTGGTGACGCCGCCGGGCTCCGTCAGCGCCACGTTGCTGCGCAGCGCCTCGCCGATGGGCAGCGCCGCGAACGGCACGTCGGTGTCCCGCAGCCCCGCGAGGACGGGATCGGCTTCGCCGCCCGGCAGGACCGCCAGGGTCTTCAGCCCGGAGGCCACGAGGGCGCGGGAGACGTTGACGCCCTTGCCGCCGGACTCCTGCCGGAYGGAAACAGCGCGCTGGACCTCCCCTCGGAGCAGCGGGCCGGGCAGTGCCACGGTGCGGTCCAGGCTGGGATTGGCGGTGAGGGTGACGATCATACGACCACCACCTCCACTCCCGCGTCCGCGAGGGCCGCGGTGAGGGCCGGGCTGGGATTCGTGTCTGTGATCACGGTGTCCAGATCTTTCAGGGAGGCGAACTGGACCAGCGTTTCCGTGTCCAGCTTGGAGGCATCAGCCAGCACCACAATGCGGCGCGCTGAATGGACGAAGGCTGCCTTGACGGCCGCTTCTTCAGGATCGGGAGTGCTCAGCCCGAAGGCCGCGGAAATACCGTTGGTGCCGATGAACGCGATGTCGGGCCGGATCCGACGGGCGGCTTCCACCGTGGACTGCCCGACGGCGGCCTGGGTCAGGCCGCGGACCTTGCCGCCGAGCAGGTGCAGGGAGATGCCCGACTCACCGGACAGCTTCGCCGCGATGGGCAGCGCGTGGGTGATGACGACGAGTTCGACCTCGCCCGGGACACCGGCGCCCGCGGCTCCGGTGCCGGCTGCTCCTGTGCCCGCCGTCCGGGCGGCGAGCATTTCCGCGAGGGCCTCAGTGGTGGAACCGGCGTCGATCAGGACGCTTCCGGACCGGCCTTGCGGGATGAGCGCGAGGGCCGCTTCGGCGATCCGGGTCTTCTCGGATTGCCGCTGCACCGTGCGCTCGAGGATGCTTTCTTCCGTCGTGCTGAAGCGTTCCGGCGACACGGCGCCCCCATGGACCCGGCGGACGGTGCCGGCGATCTCAAGGGCGGCCAGGTCGCGGCGGACGGTTTCGGTGGTGATGCTGAAACGCTCGGCGAGGTCCGTGACACTGGCACGGCCGCTGGCGGCGACGAGCTCAACGATCAGTTGCTGGCGTTCCTCTGCGAACACGTGCCCTCCATTGCGACGGTTGGTTCAGTGGTGCTACTGCGATTGGTGCTGTGATGCTGCTGAGTCGGGTGCTGCAATCCCGGCTCCGGTGCTGCGAGGCGTCGGTGACGCCGATCACATCGAAGTGGAATTGATTGACTTTATCTTTGTTCGTGTGGCTTTGTCAACGAAAAGCAACAAGAACGCAGAAAGATTTTCCGTGGCGCGGGGGTCATGTCCGTTCCTGGTGCCGCGGGCTTGGGGACATGCGCAGTGCTGATCGGGCGCGGGGGACATGTCCGGTGCTGATCGGGCGCGGGGGACATGTCCGGTGCTCCGCCTGGACTCGGGGCATGTCCAGTGGGGGAGAGTCCCTGGGTGGGACATGCCCAGTCTTCGGGCCGAAGGGTGGGCATTTCGGGCGTATGTACATCCGCCGGGCCGAGGACTGGACATGCCCAGTTTTCGGGCCAGGGGTGGGACGTGCCCGCTCGTTGCTTGGCGCCCGCCACGTCCGCAAGTGCTTGGAGCGCGCCGGGTTAAACGGCTGACGCCGGGCCCGACCTTTACGGTCCGGCCCGGCGTCAGGTCGGCTGGCTGGCGCGTGCTGCGCCTCGGGATCAGATCCCGGCGTCGCGGCTTTCATTGCGGGTGATGGTTTCGCCGGTGTTGGGGTCGATAACGGAGCGGGTTTCGCTGACGCGGCGGGTGCGGCTGCGGCCGGGGGAGGCCAGGATCAGGGACGCGATCAGTCCAATTACGCCGACGACCATGAGGATGTAGCCAATCATGGTCTGGTCGACATTCGGGATCAACCCGGGCGTGATGGCCCAGGCAAGGATGGCGCCGAGGGCGATAAGGAAAATGGAGGAACCGATTCTCATGACTTGCTCCTTGATGTCCGGGGGACCGATAGGTATTGCTAAGCATGCTGTCCACCGTCACGCTACAGCCCGGTACATGTCGTTTCAACGATTTCGGCGCAGGCCCGCCGTAAATTCACTCCGTTGTGACCTAGTTCGGCCGCACCGCCCAGCGTCCGGAGGGTTTTTGGGCGCGGGCGGCGGCCGGCGGCCGGGCGCCCCCGCCGAGCGATGGCTAGGCTAGCCCCATGGAGACCGTCGTCTGGTCGAAGCCGGAGACCGAGCGGACCGGCACGCCGCTGCTGGTGATGCTGCACGGCTACGGCACGGACGAGACTCGCATGGCGCAACTGTTCGGCGCCCTGCCGCCCGAGTTCACCTGCGCCTCGCTTCGCGGGCCCAAGGTGATCGGCGACCACTACGGCTGGTTCCTGCTGGACTACTTTCTCACCCACGATTTTGCGGACGTCGTCTCCGCCACGAATGCGGTGTTCAACTGGATCGAGGGGGCCAAGGCACGGCACAGCAGCGTCAGCCTGTTCGGCTACTCCCAGGGCATGGCGATGGCGAGCACACTGCTACGGCTGCGGCCGGAAGGGTTTCGCGCGGTGGTCGGGCTGTCCGGATTCGTGCTGGATAACGAACTGCTGGCGATGAGCGAGTCGTTCGACGTGCGGCCCCCGTTCTTCTGGGGACGCGATAAGCAGGATGTCGTGATCAACGACGCCGCCACCGCGCACACCGCGGAATGGCTGCACCGGAACACGCAACTGACAGCGCGCAGCTACCCCGGCATGGGCCATTCGATCTCTGCGGCGGAACTGGTCGACGTGGGCGCTTTCTTGCGCCACTATGTGCTGCGCTGAATGGCATCCGACGCCGGCCTCGCCCCGAGGCCGAGCCCAAGCCGCCGGACCTAGCCAGGAAGCAGCGCGGCCCCTTGCGCACCGAATTTGTAAGCGCTTACACTTTATTTTGGCCAATTTGATCGGCCCACTACTGCAGGGGGAAGAAAGGTCCAGGCCCGTGTCGCATGGCTAAGGCTCCCCGCACGACCCTCCCGGACGCTCCCGCCTTCCCGGCAGTCCACCCGTTCCCCGGCCTTACCGTGATTGCGCAGCGTGGCGATCAGGGCCTGTTCGCTGCCGTCCAGGCGAGCGACAGACCCCACCGCACGGAGTTTGCGCTGCTCCCCGGCCGCCAGTCGCTGCTCCCCGCCCGCCAGCCGGTCGAAATCACGACGCCGAAGCGCGGGAGGACCCGCCGACGCTGATGCCGGCCGCCCCCGAACAACGCCCGCCGCCCCGGCGCTGTTCCGCGGAGCCCTTGACCGCCCAAGAATGTCCACGCCACCGTCTGAAAGGACATCTGATCCATGACCGAGAATTTGAGCGGCGCCCCGCTCGCCGGCGCGTCCGCCATCCTGTTCGACCTCGACGGCGTACTGACCCCCACCGCCATCGTGCACGAGCGCGCCTGGCAGGAACTCTTCGACGGCTTCCTTGAGGGGGTGCCCGGGGCGGCGCATTACCGCGAGAGCGACTACTTCGACCACATCGACGGCAAGCCCCGCTTCGACGGCGTCCGCGACTTCCTGGCCTCGCGCGGCATTGTGCTGCCCGAGGGCCCGGCGGATGACGATCCAGCCCACGACACCGTCCACGGCCTCGGCAACCGCAAGAACAAGGTTTTCAACGACATTGTCGCGGCCGGCGGCGTCAAGCCCTATGAAGGTTCCGTCCGCTTCATTGAGGCCGCGCTCACGCGCGGCCTCAAGCTCGCCGTCGTCTCCTCCTCTCGGAATGCCGTCCCGGTGCTCAAGGCCGCCGGACTCTCGGACTATTTCCCGGTGGTGGTCGACGGCATCGTCGCCGTGGCCGAAGGCCTTCCCGGTAAGCCGAGCCCGGCCACCTACCAGTACGCGGCACGTCTGCTTGGGCTTCCCAGCGAAGAATGCATCGTCGTCGAAGATGCAGTGTCCGGTGTCCAGGCTGGAAGCGCGGGGAGCTTCCACTCGGTCATCGGCGTGGATCGCGGCGCCGGCCGGGCGACCCTGCTCGACGCCGGCGCCACGATCGTGGTCAACGATCTGGCCGAACTGCTCTAGCCGGCCGCCCGGCCGTCGGCCACACGGCCGCCGGGCCACCAAACCGCACCACCCGTCCGCACAACCATCACTGCCAAAGGACCCCAACCATGGCACTCATCACTTCGGACCGCGCCAGGTTCCCCAATGATCCCTGGAAGCTCGTGGAAACCGTCCACCTGCCGGGCAACGCCGGAGCCCTGGAAACACTTTTCAGCCTCGGCAATGGCCACCTCGGCATCCGGGGCGCGCACTGGGCGGCCGCCGACGCCGAGCTTCCGGGCAGCTTCATCAACGGCTTCCACGAGATCTGGGACATCAAGCACGCCGAAAACGCCTATGGCTTCGCCCGCACGGGCCAACGCATCCTGTACGTTCCGGACGCCAACAACTTTGTCGTGGTGGTCGACGGCGAGCTGCTCACCCTGGCGGAGTCCACGGTTTTGGACTACCGGCGCAGTGTGGACTTCGCCACGGGCGTGTACGAATGCCGGATCGTCTGGCAGTGCCGCTCCGGCGCCGCCGTGACCACCACGGAACGCCGCGCGGTGGGGTACGAGGCCCGCGGGGCCCTCGGCATCTCCCTGGAACTTGCGGCCGACCGCGATATCTCCGCCGACGTGACCTCAGCGGTGGTCAACCGGCAGGACCAGCCGGCGGGGGACCACTCCGCCCATGACCCGCGCCGCGCCGGCCGGCACGCCGGACGCGTGCTGCTCCCGGTGCGGCTCGACGGCGGTGACGGCTCGCTCCGGCTGTCGTGGGAGGCCGCCGAGTCCAAGCAGCGGCTCGGCATGGCGGTGGACCACTGGACCTCCGCCGGCGTCCAGCCGTTCGACACCCTGATCGACCAGGACGACAGCAGCGTCCGGTACGTCCTCGCCATCAGCGCGGACGCACCGTTCGTGCTGGAGAAAAGCGTCAGCTACGCGGTGGGATGGTCCGCGGACGAAGACCTCGCCGACACCGCCGAGGCCGCCCTGCTTCCGGTGGCCGCGATCTTCGCCCAGAGCCACGCACACTACCGCGCCTACTGGACCACCAGCGACATCGTGGTGGGCGGCCAGGCCGAACTGCAGCAGGCCGTCCGCTGGAACCTTTTCCAGCTGGCGCAGGCCACTGCCTGCGCCGACGTCGCCGGGATCCCGGCCAAGGGCGTGTCCGGCTCCGGTTACGACGGACACTACTTCTGGGACCAGGAGGTGTACCTGCTGCCATACCTGACGTACACCAGTCCCGGGAACGCCCGCCAGGTCCTTGAATTCCGCCATGCACTGCTTCCCGAAGCCAGGGTCCGCGCCAAGGAGCTCAGCGTGGACGGCGCCCTGTTCCCCTGGCGCACCATCAACGGCCTGGAGGCCAGCGCCTACTACGCCGCCGGCACCGCGCAGTTCCACATCGCCGCAGCGGTCGCCTTCGCCACGAACCGCTACAACTGGGCTACCGGGGACACGGAGTTCAAGGAGACCCTGGGCGCCGAGTTGCTGATCGAGACGGCGCGGATGTGGGCCTCGCTGGGCTTCTTCGGCAAGGACGGGCTGTTCCACATCCACGGCGTCACCGGCCCGGACGAGTACACCGCCGTCGTCAATGACAACCTGTACACCAACGTCATGGCCCGCTTTAATCTGCGGGCCGCGGCGGCGCTGGACCATCCGGCGATCGACGACGCCGAGCGGGAGCTGTGGGGGCAGGCCGCGAACCGGATGCAGCTGCCCTACGACGAGGACCTCCAGGTCTACTCGCAGGACAACGACTTCATGACCCTCGAGCCGTGGGACTGGGACACGCCGCGGTCCAAATACCCGCTGTTGCTGAACTTCCACCCGCTCGTGATCTACCGGCACCAGGTCCTCAAGCAGGCTGACACGGTCCTGGCGATGTTTCTGCTCTGGCAGGACTTCAGCGCCGAGGAGAAACGCCGTGCCTTCGACTTCTACGACCCGATCACGACCGGTGACTCCACCCTGTCGGCCTGTGTGCAGGGCATCATGGCCGCGGAAGTGGGCCACAGCAACGCCGCGCTGGAGCACTTCATCCACGCCCTGTACATCGACCTGGACGACACGCACGGCAATACGATCGACGGCGTGCACATCGCCTCCGCCGGCGGGGTCTGGAGCGCGCTGGTCAGCGGATTCGCAGGGCTCCGGGACCAAGGCGAAGTTCCTTATTTCGATCCGCGGCTGCCCGCCGACTGGGGTTCCCTGGACTTTCACCTGATGCTCCGGGGCGGGTTGCTGCACGTAGAACTGGACCGCGCGGCACTCCGCCTGACCCTCAGCGGCGCTGCCCCGGCGGAGGTCGATGTGCGCGGTGAACGGTTTACCGTCGGCAGCGAACCGGTGAACGTGCCGCTGCACGAGGTCGTCAGCCCGCCGCCCACGGTGTTCCCCAGCGGGCCGCCGACGTCGTCGATCCCGGTGATCCGCGTGGTGAACTGAGCGGCGGTCCGGCTCGTCCCGGAATCAATTCCCGCCACATGTCCTTTTGGCGACATCCCGACCGTCGTACAGGTGTAGCAACCCCAAGAAGGAGTCATCGTGGAATACATGCTTTTCATCTGCAACGATCCCGCAGCGCCGGAATATGTGGCCGCCGAAGATAACATCGGGGAATGGGCGGCCGAGATGGAATCGCGCGGCGTCGCCCGTCACGGCGACCGGTTGCGTCCGGTCGAGGACGCCACCACAGTCACCGTGCGCGGCGGCGAGGTGGTGGTCTCGGACGGGCCGTTTGCGGAGACGAAGGAGTGGATCGCGGGCTATGACGTTATCGCATGCGCGGATCTCGACGAGGCCATCGAAGTGGCGTCGAAACACCCGATGGCACGGTTCGGCAAGATCGAGATCAGGCCCGTATGGCCGCTCGGGCTGTAGCCGCCCGGCCGGAGCGCGACGCTGATGATGCCAGGACTGACGGCTTGGAACCGGGGCTGACAGGGGCGCGGGCCGCCCTCGAGGCTGCCTCCGTCAGTGAAACCGCGCTCCTCACGGCCACCCTGATCCGCATCACCGGCGACTGGGCCCTGGCCGAGGACTGTGTCCAGGATGCGTTTGCTCGCGCCCTCGTCGACTGGCCGGAGCGGGGAGTCCCCAGGAATCCGGGGGCGTGGCTGACAACCGTGGCCAAGAACCGGGCGATCGACCGGATGCGGAGTGCGGCCAGTGAAAAGAGGGCGGTCCGGGACCTGGCGGTTCTTGCCGAGCTCGAGGTGGCGGCAACCGAGGGCGGCAGCGATCCGGCGGCCGACGACGACCGGCTGCGGCTGATCCACACCTGTTGCCACCCGGCCCTGCCGCTCGAAGCCAGGGTGGCATTAACGCTGCGCACGGTCGCGGGGCTGACGACGGCTGAGATCGCACGGGCGTTCCTGGTCTCGGAGGCCACCATGTCGAAAAGGCTGGTCCGGGCCCGGGCCAAGATACGGAACGCCGGAATACCGTACCGGGTGCCGCCGCCCGAGCTAATCCACGAGCGCACCAGCGGGATACTGGCCGTGCTCTACCTCATGTTCAACGAGGGCTATTCGGCCACCGGCGGGGACGCATTGGGCCGCGAACCCCTTGTCCGGGAAGCGATCCGCCTCACCCGCCTGCTGGCTGCGCTGCTGGAGGGCGCCCCGCAAGAACCCGAGGCTTTGGGCCTCCTGGCGCTCATGCTGTTCCACCACGCCAGGCGCAGGACACGCACCGACGCCGCCGGGGACCTGGTGACGTTGGAGGATCAGGACCGCGGATCCTGGGACCGGGCGGCGACGGCGGAGGCGGTGGCGCTGCTGGCCGCTGCCGATCGGGTTGGCGTGGCCCGCCGGACCGGGCCCGGGAGCTACCGTGTCCAGGCCGCCATCGCCGAGTGCCACATGACGGCCCCCGATGCCGGGAGTACCGACTACGCACGAGTGGCGCTGCTGTACGAGGAGCTTGCGCGGATTGCCCCGTCCCCGGTCGTTGAGCTCAACCGCGCCGTCGCCGTCGCCATGTCCCAAGGACCGGCGGCGGGGCTCGACCTCATCGACCGGCTGGACCAGGCACGTTCGCTCGAGGGGTACTACCTCGTGCCGGCCGCGAAAGCTGACCTCCTGCGCCGCCTCGGCAGAAGGACAGAGGCCAGCCGGGAGTATCAGCGGGCCCGGGACCTCGCACCTTCCGAGGCGGAACGCCGCTACCTCAGCAGACGCCTGGCTGAAACCAGCACAGGGCCTGCGCAGCCATTTGAATCCGACCCGACCAAGCGCCCGGCTGCCGCCGGGAAGGAGAGAAAATGAAACACCTCTTGCTCATCCAAAACAACGTTGAGACCTGGAACGAACTCCCAACGTCCGAGATCGAGGCCATTATGCGGGCCCACGCTGCCGTGCAGCAGGAACTCCGGGCGACCGGAGAGTTTGTCGAGGCCCATGAGCTCGGCGAAGAAGCCAAATTCGTACGAAATAACTCCGGTACTTACAGCGTGACCGACGGTCCGTTCATAGAGACGAAGGAAATCGTCGCCGGGTATTACATTGTCGACTGCGCGGACATGGGCCGCGCCGTGGAAATCGCCGCCAAGTTCGGAGAGGCGAGGCTGTGGCCGATCGAGGTACGCCGAATCGACCCCTGACCTAAGCTGGTCGACGCCGTGCGTCCCGACGTCGACCGCGGGCGGGAGGCATACTGTGAACATGAAATTCACAACGACCATCCAGGGCAGCGATACCAAGGCGGGCATCGAGGTCCCGGAGGAGATCGTCCGTGCACTCGGTGCCGGCCGGCGCCCACCGGTGGTCGTGACCATCAACGGGCGAAGCTACCGCAGCAGCATCGCGGTGATGGGCGGCCAGAACATGGTGGGGGTCAGCGCGGCCAACCGCGAACTGACCGGCACCGCCGCCGGGGACACTGTGGAGGTGGACATCGCCTTGGACACGCTGCCGCGGGTCATCGACGTCCCCGAGGACCTCGCCGCCGCCCTGGACGCGGAACCCCAGGCGAAGGCCTTCTACGCGACGCTGAATTACAGCGCCCAGCGGCGCTACGTCGAGCCGATCGCAGACGCCAAAACGGCAGAAACCCGATCCCGCCGGATCGCCAAGATCGTCACCGACCTCAAGGCCGGCAAGAAGTAGCCCAGGCTTTGGCGGTTGCCGGCGGTTGCCGGGGAAGGGGCCGCCCGGGCGGCCGGTTTGTGTCGTGGCCTAGTGTTAAGGGCGGACGAAAGTTCAGCACCCTTATGATTCACGGAGAGGCGATGATGGCCAAGCGCAGCAACCCGGCAATGAGAATTGCCCAGAAGACCGCCCACAGCGCAATGTTCGACGCCGACGGCAAGCCCAAACCGGGCGTCCACAACATGCTTCTGCGCGCGGTGGAAATCCAGCGGCCGCTGGTCCTCGCGAACCTGCGCCGGCTGCAACGGAAGCACCCGCACGCCACCGCGGCGCAACTCGCCGCCATCCTGGAACGCAACTACCTAGCGGCGGTCACCGGCGGCGGCGCCCTCGTCGGCGGCTCCGCAGTCATCCCCGGTGTCGGCACCGTGGCCGCCCTGGGCCTCTCAGCCGCGGCGACTGTCGGCTTCCTGGAGGCCACCGCCCTGTACGCAACCTCGCTCGCGGAACTCCATGGCGTCCGGATGGTCGATCCCGAGAGAGCCAGCACCCTGGTCATGGCCATCATGCTCGGCGAGGAAGGCACCGCGCTGCTGAGTTCCCTCAGCGGCCAAGCGGCCGGCCGGGGCTCCGGGCCCACGCAGGCCTGGGGCACGCTGTTCGCGCGCCGGGGCCCGCTGATCGGCTTCGGCTCCGTGCGGCAGCGGATCCAGCACGCCTTCCTGCGAAACCTGCTCAAGCGCCAGGGCACCGCTTTGCTGGGCCGGGCGCTGCCGTTCGGCATCGGCGCGGTGGTCGGCGGCGTCGGCAACCGGATAATGGGGCGCGCCGTCATCGACAACGCCAAGGAAGCCTTCGGCGACCTGCCGGAAACCATCCCCGGGGAGCTGACGTCCGGCACGGCCGGCGAAGCCGCTGGGGCGGACGCGGACCGGGCGATCCCGGCGGGGAACCCGGCACCGAAAGGCGGTACCTATGGATCTGAACGCTGACCTTGGGGAGTCCTTCGGCTCCTGGACCATGGGCGATGACGCGGCGATGTTCCCGCTCGTCACCAGCGCCAGCGTGGCCTGCGGTGTGCACGGCGGTGACCCCGTCACCATGCTCGACACCTGCCGCGGCGCCTACGAATTCGACGTCAAGGTCGGCGCCCACCTGGGCTACCCCGACCTGGGCGGCTTCGGCCTCCGGGCCATGGACATGACCTTCGACGACTTGTTCGGGTCGGTCCTTTACCAGCTCGGGGCGCTCGACGGCGTGGCCCACGCCGTGGGTGCCTCGGTGGACTACGTCAAGCTGCACGGCGGCCTCTACGACCGCACGGTGCACGACGCCGAACAGGCTTCGGCCGTCGTCGCCGCTGTCCAGGCCTACGACCCGGGACTGCCGATCCTAGGCCTGGAGGGCTCGGTCCTGCTGGCTCTCGCCCGGGAGGCCGGCCATCCCGTATTCCATGAGGCGTTCGCCGACCGCGCCTACCTCCCGGACGGCACTCTGGTGCCCCGGCTGGAGGAAGAATCGGTGATCGAGGACCCCGACGAGATCGTCGAACGGGCGCTCCGCCTGGCCCTCAAAGGCGAAGTCCTAGCCGTTGACGGAACCGTCGTCAGGCTCACGCCCCATTCGCTGTGCCTGCACGGCGACACCCCCGGTGCGGTGGCCGCGGCCACCGCCGTCCGCGCCGCGCTGGAGCAGGCCGGGGTGGAGTTGGAGTCTTTCGCCTAGCAACACCCCGGCCGGACCACGCGCGCTAGGGCAGGTCATACGGCCCTATCCGGGCCTGATGCAGGCCCATAACTTGAGGGGATGACTGCCGGAGGCTCTGCGGGGTTGGACGGACCCGCCTCGGATGCGATGTTGAAGCTGGGCCGATTCTTCACGAAATGGGACCAGACCGACGACGGAAGGGCGGTGTTCCGGGAAGGCGGACGCAAGGGCGACATCTTCTATCGGGACCGCTGGAGCCACGACAAGGTGGTCCGCTCCACGCACGGGGTGAATTGCACCGGGTCCTGCTCCTGGAAGGTGTACGTCAAGGACGGCATCATCACCTGGGAATCCCAGCAGACCGACTACCCCTCCGTAGGCCCGGACAGCCCGGAATACGAGCCGCGGGGCTGCCCCCGCGGCGCGGCCTTCTCCTGGTACACCTACTCGCCCACCCGGGTCAGGTTCCCGTACGCCCGCGGCGTGCTCGTGGAAATGTACCGGGAGGCCAAAGCCCGGCTGGGCGATCCGGTGCTGGCCTTCGCCGACGTCGTGGGCGACCCGGAGCGCCGCCGCCGCTACCAGCAGGCCCGCGGCAAGGGCGGCCTGGTCCGCGTCTCCTGGCAGGAGGCGATCGAGATCGCCGCCGCCGCGCACGTCAACACGATCAAGACCTACGGACCGGACCGCTGCGCCGGGTTCTCACCGATTCCGGCGATGTCGATGGTCTCGCACGCGGTAGGGACGCGTTTCATCCAGCTGATCGGCGGGGTGATGACGTCCTTCTACGACTGGTACGCGGACCTGCCCGTGGCCAGCCCGCAGGTCTTCGGCGACCAGACGGACGTCCCGGAATCCGGCGACTGGTGGGACGCGCGCTACCTGATGATGTGGGGCTCCAACGTCCCCGTGACCCGGACCCCGGATGCGCACTGGATGGCCGAGGTGCGGTACCGAGGCACCAAGGTGGTCACGGTCAGCCCGGACTACGCGGACAACACCAAGTTCGCCGACGAATGGCTCCCCGCCCAGGCGGGCACCGACGCCGCGCTCGCCATGGCGATGGGCCACGTCATGCTGAAGGAATTCTTCGTGGACCGCGAGGTCCCGTTCTTCACGGACTATGTGAAGCAGTACACGGACCTGCCGTTCATGGTCCGGCTGGAACGGCGCGACGACGGCGCCCTCACCCCGGGGAAGTTCCTCACCGCCCGGGACCTCCCGGCCGAGTCCCTGGCCGAGGACGCGGCCTTCCGCACCGTGCTGTACGACAAGGCGGCCCGCCGGCCCGCGGTCCCCAACGGCTCCATGGGGTTCCGGTACTCCGCCAGCGGCGAGGGCAAATGGAACCTGGACCTGGAAGGAATCGAACCGGCCCTGTCGCTCCGCGAGGTCTCCAAAAACAGCGCGGAAATCCTGCTTCCCTGCTTCGAGGACGCCGGCGGCGCCGGCAGCGTGCTGCGCCGCGGCGTGCCCGTCCTCGAGGTGGAAGGCCAACTGGTCACCACCGTGTTCGACCTGATGCTGGCCCAGTACGGCGTGGGCCGCGGCGGACTGCCGGGGGACTGGGCCGGCGGCTACGACGACGCGGCGACCCCCTACACCCCGGCGTGGCAGGAAGGGATCACCTCCGTCCCGGCGCAGGCCTGCATCCGGGTGGCCCGCGAGTTTGCCCGTAACGCCGAACAGTCCAAGGGCCGATCCATGATCATCATGGGCGCCGGCATCTGTCAGTGGTTCCACGGCGACGCCACCTACCGGGCCGTGCTGGCACTGGTGATGCTGACCGGCTGCATGGGCCGCAACGGCGGCGGCTGGGCGCACTACGTCGGCCAGGAAAAGACGCGGCCCGCCACCGGCTGGGTGTCCCTGGCGAACGCACTGGACTGGTCGCGGCCGCCGCGGACCATGATCGGCACCGGCTACTGGTACATGCACACGGACCAGTGGCGGCAGGACGGCTACTCGGCGGACGCGCTGAAGTCCCCGCTGTCCACCGGTGCCCTTGACGGCATGCACACCGCGGACGCGATGGCGCAGTCCGCGCGGCTCGGCTGGATGCCGTTCTACCCGCAGTTTGACCGCAATCCGCTGGACCTCGCGGATGAGGCGGAAGCCGCCGTCGCCGCCGGCACCGCATCCGACACACCGAGCTTCATCGCGGACGCCCTGAAGAACCGCACCCTGAACCCGGCGATCGAAGACGTGGACGCCCCGGAAAACTGGCCGCGGACCCTCGTGCTGTGGCGCTCCAACCTGTTCGGCTCCTCGGCCAAGGGCAACGAGTACTTCCTGCGGAACCTGCTGGGAACCCACAACAACGTGCTCGGCAAGGACCACGCCGAAGGCCTCAAGCCCCGGGACGTGAAATGGCACGAGCAGGCGCCCGAGGGGAAGCTGGACCTCCTGGTCTCCGCCGACTTCCGGATGACCTCCACCACGCTGCTCTCCGACGTGGTGTTCCCGGCAGCCACCTGGTACGAGAAGCACGACCTGTCCTCCACCGACATGCACCCCTTCGTGCACGCCTTCACCCCGGCGATCGACCCGCCGTGGGAAACGAAGACGGACTTCGACACCTTCCACCTGCTGGCCCAGGAGTTCTCCCGGCAGGCCAAGACCCACCTGGGCGTCCGCCGGGACCTGGTCAGCGTGCCGCTGCAGCACGACACGCCCGGCCAGCTCGCCCAGCCCGGCGGTGTTGTCCGGGACTGGCGGGACGCGGCCATTCCCGCTGTCCCCGGGCAGAACATGCCCATTTTCTCCGTCGTGGAGCGGGACTACACCGCCATCGCGGACAAGCTGGCCGCCGTCGGGCCGCTGGCCGACAAACTGGGCTTCACGGTCAAGAACGTCACCTACAAACTCGCCGGACCGCTGCAGCGGCTCAGCCGCTCCAACGGCGTGATGCTCGGCGGGGCGGCCGACGGCCGGCCGGCAATTGATACCGACGCGAAAATGGCGGAAGCCATCCTGGCCTTTTCCGGGACCACCAACGGCGCCCTGTCCGTGCAGGGCTTCAAGGATCTGGAGGTCCGCACCGGCCGGAAGCTGGCGGACCTCTCCGAGGGTTCCGAGGAAAAGTTCATCACGTTCGCCCAGACCCAGGCCGGCCCGGTGCCGGTGATCACCTCGCCGGAGTGGTCCGGCTCGGAGACCGGCGGCCGGCGCTACGCCCCGTTCACCATCAACATCGAACGGCTCAAGCCCTTCCACACCCTGACCGGGCGGATGCACTTTTTCCTGGACCACGACTGGATGATCGACATCGGCGAGGCCCTGCCGATCTACCGGCCGCCGCTGGACATGCACCGGCTCTTCGGCGAACCCAAACTCGGCCGGGACGGCGCCATGGAGGTGGTGGTCCGCTATCTGACGCCGCACTCCAAGTGGTCCATCCACTCCGAATACCAGGACAACCTGCTCATGCTCTCGCTGTCACGCGGCGGCCCGACCGTTTGGATGAGCCCGGCGGACGCGGCCGCCATCGAGGTCAAGGACAACGACTGGGTGGAGTGCGTCAACATCAACGGCGTCCTCGTGGCCCGGGCGATCGTCAGCCACCGGATGCCGGCCGGCGTGGTCTACGTCCACCACGCGCAGGAACGAACCATCGACGTGCCCAAGTCCGAGGCCACCGGACGGCGCGGCGGCATCCACAACTCCGTCACCCGGCTGCTGGTCAAACCCTCGCACCTGATCGGCGGTTACGCCCAGTTGGCCTACGCGTTCAACTACCTTGGCCCCACCGGAAACCAGCGCGACATGGTGGCCACCGTCCGCCGTCGTTCCCAGGAGGTGCAGTACTGATGCGTGTCATGGCTCAAATGGGCATGGTCATGAATCTGGACAAATGCATCGGCTGCCACACCTGTTCAGTGACCTGCAAGCAGGCCTGGACCAACCGTGCGGGCACCGAATACGTCTGGTTCAACAACGTCGAAACCCGTCCCGGGCAGGGGTACCCGCGCCGGTACGAGGACCAGGACAGGTGGCGCGGCGGCTGGGAGCTGAATAAGCGCGGCAAGCTGGTGCTCAAGGCCGGCGGCCGGGTCAAGAAGATGTTCGGGATTTTCGCCAGCCCGGTCCAGCCCGAACTCAAGGACTACTACGAGCCCTGGACCTACGACTATAAAACCCTCGTGGACGCGCCGTTGGGCGATGACTTCCCAGTGGCCCGGCCCAAGTCCCTGATCACCGGCGAGGACACCAAGATCACCTGGTCCGCGAACTGGGACGACGACCTGGGCGGCTCCACGGAGCACGGCCACCTGGACCCGGTCGTGGAAAAAATCCGGCGCGAATCCGAAGACAAGATCAAGTTCGCCTACGAGCAAACGTTCATGTTCTACCTGCCGCGGATCTGCGAGCACTGCCTGAACCCCTCCTGCATGGCCTCCTGCCCGTCCGGCGCGATCTACAAGCGGGTGGAGGACGGGATTGTGCTGGTGGACCAGGACCGGTGCCGCGGCTGGCGGCAATGCGTCACCGGCTGCCCATACAAGAAAATCTACTTCAACCACAAGACCGGCAAGGCCGAGAAATGCACCTTCTGCTACCCGCGGGTGGAGGTAGGGCTCCCGACGGTCTGCTCGGAGACCTGCGTGGGGCGGCTGCGCTACCTCGGGTTGTTCCTGTACGACGCCGACGCCGTCACCGCGGCGGCCGCGGTGACGGACCCGCAGGAGCTCTACGACGCCCAAATGGACGTCCTGCTGGATCCCAACGACCCCGCCGTGCAGGCGGATGCCCGGACCCAGGGGATCCCGGAGGACTGGATCGACGCCGCCCGGCGCTCGCCGGTCTATGCCCTGGCCAAGGTCTACAAGGTGGCGCTGCCGCTGCACCCCGAATACCGGACCATGCCGATGGTCTGGTACGTCCCGCCGCTCTCCCCTGTGGTGGACCTGCTGCGCGACCAGGGGCACGACGGCGAGGACGCCGGCAACCTGTTCGGTGCCATCGACGCGCTGCGCATCCCGGTGGAGTACCTCGCCGAACTCTTCACCGCCGGGGACACGGACCGCGTCACCGCCGTGCTGCGGAAACTCGCGGCCATGCGGTCCTTCATGCGCGGCATCAGCCTGGGCAACGATCCCGATGACTCGATCCCGGAAGCCGTGGGGATGGACAGCCAGACCATGTACGAGATGTACCGGCTGATGGCGATCGCCAAGTACGAGGAACGCTACGTGATTCCCAAGGCGCACGTGGAGCAGGCCCATGACTTGGAAGAGATGGGCTGCTCGCTGGACTTCGACGGCGGCCCGGGCATGCAGGACTCCTCCCCGTTCGGCGAGGCCAGCGGCCGGCCGGTCCCGGTGGCGGTGGAAACCTTCCACGCCCTCCGCGACCGGCAGACCACGGACGAGATGGGCTCCGGTTCCGGCCTCCATGGCCGGGTCAACCTGCTGAACTGGGACGGCCGCGGGGCGCCGCCCGGGCTCTTCCCGGGGCGGACCCCCGGTGGCGAACCGGGAACTCTCGCAGCGGCGGAGGACCAGCCGTGAGCCGGCGCGAGCAGGTGGTGTACATGGCGGCGGCCTGGTGCCTGTCCTACCCGGATGAGGATCTGCTGGATAAGGTCCCGCTCATGCGGGCCGCGCTGGCCGAGTTTCCCGGCGCGGGGGAGGCCTTCGCCGAGGTGCTGGAGGTGCTGGAATCCCGGCCGCTCATGGAAATCCAGGCACATTACGTGCGCGAGTTCGACCTCGGAAAGCGGCACGCCCTGCATCTTTCCTACTGGACCGACGGGGACACCCGGCGCCGCGGCGAAGTGTTGGGCAACTTCAAGCAGACCTACCGGCAAAGCGACATCCTGGTGGACACCCACGGCGAACTGCCGGACTACCTTCCGATGGTGCTCGAATACGCCGCACTGGTGGACCTCGCGGCCGGCCGCGGCCTGCTGGGCCGGTTCCGGGCAAGTCTGGAGATGCTCCGCTTCGGCCTGCTCCGGGACAAGCTCCCGCATGCCAGCATCCTGCAGGCCATCTGTGCCACACTGCCCGGGAAATCGCCCGCGGACGAGCAAGCGGTGATGCGGATGGCCGGCTACGGGCCGCCCACCGAGGCGGTGGGCCTGGACCCGTACGATCCGCGCCTGCTGCCCGTGAAGGGGGCCTGAGAATGCTGGCATTCGAAGCCGCGGCCGGGTCCGCCGTCGAACTCTCCGCCCTGGACATTGTGCTCTGGGGCGTGCTGCCCTACGTCATGGTCGTCGTGCTGGTGGGCGGCCTCATCTGGCGCTACAAATATGACCAGTTCGGCTGGACCACCCGGTCCTCTCAGCTCTACGAGTCCAGGCTGCTCCGGATCGCCTCGCCGCTGTTCCACTTCGGCCTGCTCGCCGTGATCGCCGGGCACTTCGGCTGTGGACCACCCTGGCGAGCGTTTTTGAGGGCGAGCACGGGCACAACTACCGCGAGACCGTGGCCCCGTGGTTCCGCTCGCTGTTTGTCTTCCAGCCTGATCTCGCGGCGATGGCGGCGGCCCCGTTCTCGTTCCACCTGCACACCCTGGTAGGCATGGCGCTGTTCGTCATCTGGCCGTTCACACGCCTGGTCCACGCCTTTACCGCGCCCTTCCACTACCTCTTCCGCCCCTACATCGTGTACCGCTCCCGGGACCGGGACCGGGACCGCAGCACGGCAGGCACCGCGGCGGCGCGGCCCTCCGGCACCGCCGCCCGCCGCGGCTGGTCCGCCGTCGGCACCCGCGACCGTGACACCCGCAACCGCTGACCGGAACCTGCTGACCTGAGTTGCCGAATCGAGAGGAGGCCCCGTTGGCCGGAGGAGTGCCCCAGCCCGCAGTCGCCGAGGGCGGCCGGATGCGCAACCTGGTGCTGGCCACCGCCGCCTCGGTGGCCGGGTTCTGGGCATGGAACTCGGTGGCCACCCTGGGGGCGTTCTATACGCAGAACCTGCACCTCAACGCTGCCACCACGGGCATCCTCGTCGCGATGCCGGTCTTCGTCGGCTCGCTGGGAAGGATCGTCGTCGGCGCCCTGACGGACAAGTACGGCGGCCGCGCGCTGTTCAGCTTCGTCCTGCTGGCTGCCATCGTCCCGATTCTGCTGGTGGCCGTCGGCGGCACCATCCGATCCTTCGCCCTGGTGCTGGGCGCCGGCCTGCTCCTAGGTGTTGCCGGAACGGTCTTCGCCGTCGGCATCCCCTTCGTCAGTGCCTGGTTCGAACCTTCACGGCGAGGCTTCGCCACCGGGGTCTTCGGCGCCGGGATGGGAGGCACCGCCCTCGCCGCCTTCCTGAACCCCCGCCTGGTCGCCTGGATCGGCTACTTCCCGACGCACCTGCTGATCGCCGGCGTCCTGGCCGTAATGGCCGCGCTGGTCTGGTTCCTGATGAAGGAAGCCCCGGGCTGGAGCCGCAACAATGCCCCGGTCCTGCCCAAGCTGCTCGACGCCGCGAAAGCGCCGGTGACCTGGAAGATGTGTTTCCTCTACGCCGTCGTCTTCGGCGGCTTCGTGTCCTTCGCGACCTACCTGCCCACCTACCTCCGGGACGTCTACAGCTTCGATCCCAGCGCCGCCGGCGCCCGCACGGCAGGCTTCGCCCTGGCCGCCGTGCTGGCCCGGCCGGTGGGCGGCGTCCTCGCGGACCGGTTCGGCCCTAAACCCGTGGTGGTGGTCTCGCTCGCCGGCGTCGCCGTGCTCGCTTGGGTGGTGAACCTCCAGCCCGACGGCGATGTGCCCGCCGGCCTGACGTTCGTCGCCATGGCGGCGGCACTGGGCCTGGGCACCGGCGGCGTCTTCGCCTGGGTCGGAGTGCTAGCGCCGCCCGGCAAGGTCGGCAGCATCAGCGGGGTGGTCAGCGCCGCCGGCGGCCTCGGCGGCTACTTCCCGCCACTGGTCATGGGCGCCACCTACGACGCCGCGACCCACAGCTACTCGATCGGGTTGCTGCTGCTTGTGGTCACTGCGCTAGTGGCGCTCGCCTACACGGTTTTCGCCCTGCGCGGCCGCGCCCGGGCCAAGGTCGCGACCGCCTAGACGTTCGCGCCGCCGGTTCTGGCGGCTTGTCAGCTTCGCCGCCGTATCCGCCAGCTCCATCCCGTCTAGCCGAAGACGAAGTGCGCCACGGTGAAAATGGCCAGGCCGGCCAGCGCTCCCACCACCGTGCCGTTGATCCGGATGAACTGCAGGTCCTTGCCCACCTGGAGCTCGATTTTCTGCGAGGTTTCCTCGGCGTCCCAGCGGGCCACCGTTTCGGTGATCACGCCGGCAATGTCTGAACGGTAGTTGTTGACGAGGTACCCCGCGGCGTCGCCGATCCAGGTGTTCACCTTTCCGGCCAACTCGGGGTCAACTACCAGACGGGTGCCGAAGTCGTGCACGGCAGCCTTAAAGCGCACCGTCAGCTCGCTGTGCGGATCGTCGACGGCGGCGAGCAGCGCGGCCTTGATCGTGCCCCACGTGCGGGAGGCGAGTTCGCGGACCTCCGGGTCGCCGAGCACCTGGGCCTTGACTCCTTCGGCGCGCGCGATCATGACCGGATCGTGCTGGAGGTCCTGGGCCAGTTCCTTGAGGTACTTGTCGATCGCCAGCCGCACCTGGTGCTGCGGATCCGACTGCACGGCCCGGGTGAACTTCAGGATCTCCACGTAGACCTTGTCGCCCACCAGCCCGTCCACGAAGGTGGGCACCCAGGTGGGGGAGCGGTCAGTGACCAGCCGGTTAACCGTTTCGTGGTTGTCCCGCACCCAGTCAACGGCGCGGTCCACGAGCAGATCCACGAGCGCGTGGTGGTGGCCGTCGTCGAACACACGCTCGGCGAGCCGCCCCACCGGAGGTCCCCACGGCGGGGTCAGCAGGTGCCTGCGGACCATCCCCTCGATGACCGCCTGGACGTCGTCGTCGTTCAATACCTTAAACGCGCCACGGATCACCGCGGCGCCCTCCTTGGCCACCCGCTCGGCGCCGCCGGGTCCGGACAGCCAGCTGCCGACTTTCCGGGCGAGGTCCACGCTGGCCAGTTTCTCCGTAACCACCTGTTCGGAGAGGAAATTGGTCTCCACAAATTCGCCCAGCGACGCACCGATCTGGTCCTTGCGCCGGGGGATGATCGCGGTGTGCGGGATTTTGAGGCCCATCGGGTACTTGAACAGGGCTGTCACGGCGAACCAGTCGGCAAGGGCGCCCACCATGCCGCCCTCCGCCGCGGCCCGCACGTACTCCAGCCACGGGTACTGCTTCTGCAGCGCGAAGGCGACGACGAAGATGACAGCCATGCCGATCAGCAGTGATACCGCCAGCAGCTTCATCTTCCGCAGCGCCGCGGCCTTGTCGGCATCCGCGGCGGAGAGCCGGTGTTCGCCGCCGGGCGCAGGGACGGCCGGACGGACGGGTTGCTCAGTGTTCACCTGCATGTGCCCAGCCTAGCCCGGCATCCGCAACGGACGTCCGCTAACGTGTCAGCATGACCACCGAGGAGTCCGCAGCCGCCCGTCCGCTCATCTACGCCCACCGCGGCTCCAGCGCGGCCTTCGCCGAGCACACCCGTGCCGCCTATCTCCAGGCGATCGCCGACGGCGTCGACGGCGTCGAGTGCGACGTCCACCTGACGCGGGACCAGCACGTGGTGCTGCTCCACGATGCCAACCTCGACCGCACCTCGGACGGCACCGGCCCGGTCGCGGACCGCACCCTGGACGAGCTGCGGCTGCTGGACTTCTGCTCCTGGAAGGGCACCCGGATTCCCGAGGAATTTGGCGCCCCGTCCGAGCAGTTCCTCACCCTCCCCGAACTATTGGACCTGCTGCGCATGGCAGGCCGCGAGATTGGGCTGGCGATCGAATTCAAGCATCCGAGCCCCTACCAGCTCAAGCTTGAGGACCGGGTCCTGGCGGTGCTCGGGGCTGAGGGCTGGAACCCTGCCACCTCGATGCTGGACAACATCCGGGTCTCCTTCATGAGCTTCAGCCCCGACTCGGTGAAGCACCTGCTGGAGTCCGTACCGGCGGCGGCGATCTGCCAGCTCGTCGACGATGTAAACGTCGACGAAATCCGGGAGGAACTGGGTCTGGGGATCCTCACCGGCGGCGCCGTCGCCAATGTCCTGAAGGCCGCTCAGAGCGAGGGGGAGCGGATCCTGGACGACGGCGAGGTGGGTCTGGCCGGGCCCGGTATCGACTACGTCCGCGGTCATGCGCGCACGGTCCGGCGCTGGCTGGATTCCGGCCGCCGCTTTCGGGTCTGGACGGTGGATTCGGCGGACGACGTCGCCCTCTGCCGCGAGCTGGGGATCCAGGAGATCACCACCAACCGCCCCGCCGAAGTTCTCTCTCAGGTCCTCGCCCCGCTCTAGACTCGAAGAGGCGCCTGCCGGTTGTTCTGCCGCCCCGCAGCGGCGGGTCCGTCCTCTACGCTGGGTAAGTGCTTGATTACACCCTTAAGCAGTTGCAGTATTTCGTCGCCGTCGCCGATCAAGGTTCGATTTCGGCCGCTGCTGCGGCCTCCCATATCTCGCAGGCCGCGATGTCGCAGGCCCTCACCGAGCTGGAGCGGATCGTGGGCTCCCAACTGGTGGTCCGTCACCGGGCGCGGGGCATCGTGTTGACTGCCGTAGGGTCGCACTTCCTGCGTGACGCCAAGGCCTTGGTCCGGCATGCCGAGGAGGTGCAGGGCAGGGTCATCGAGCGGCAAGACCGGCTCGTAGGCCCGCTGGTTATTGGTTGCTACAGCGGCCTTTCGGCCTTCTGGCTTCCTGAGATTGGCCATGGCTTTATGAAGCCCAACCCCGGCCTGGAGGTGACATTGATCGAAGGCGACGGCGGTGAACTGCAGGAACGCATGCTGGACGGCTATCTCGATGCCGTGTTGACGCACACCCGTCACCTGGTCCCGCGCGCGGGATGGACCACGGTGATGTCCGGGGTCCCTTATGTACTCGTGTCCCAGGGCCACTGGGCGGCCCAGCGAAAGACAATACGCCTTGCCGAGCTGGCCAACGACGACTTTGTCTCCCTGGATATCCCCTCGGTCCGGGACAACCAGCTGGCCAACTTGCGCGAGTCTGGTCTTGACCCGAAAATCGTGTGGAAGTCCAGCAGCCTGGAAGCGGTGCGGGGCATGGTGGCCAAGGGCCTCGGTTACACCGTCCTGGTTCAGCGGCCGCCCGTTGATCTGAGCTACGATGCCCTGCCGCTGGCCGTCCTGGAGATCGAGGACAGCGTGGGCCACAGTGATATCTGTGTGGCGTATATCGAATCCGACCGCCCTAGCCTGCGCCTGCGGGCCTTCATTGACTTCTGCATCGAGACCGGGGAGAAGAAGGAACGGGAGCCGGCCGGCCGCAAGGGCTGACCGACTCCCGTACTTCGGGGGAGGGCTAGATGTTCTCCGCGGTGAGGTCTTGGTCTCTGCCTTCCTTGACGGTCAGCAGGCACAGCCCCGCGAGGACGAAGGTCCCTGCCCAGACGGCGCCTGTCAGCCAGAGCGATCCGCCCGACGCAAGCACCAGTCCGCTGATGATCATCGGTGTGAACCCGGCGCCGAGGGTCGAGGAGAGCTGATAGACCAACGAGGCGCCGGTGTACCGGATGCGAGTGGGGAACAGCTCGGCGGAAAACGCGCCGAAGGGTCCGAAGATTGCGGCCTGGATGATGCCGTTGGCTACGAAGAGCGCAAGAGCGAACAGCCACAGCTCACCTAGTTCTAGCATCCACATGATGGGCAGCGCCATGACGGCGCCGACGATGATGCCGGCGAACATGACCGGCCGGCGGCCCAGCTTGTCAGAGTAGCGGGCAGCGAACCAGATGCCTACGACGGTCAGCGCTGCGCCAATTGCTTTGACGTTCAGGACCGCGGTGCGGTCCATGCCGGCGCTGTCGACCACGAAAGAGATGGCCCAGACCGTCATCAGACCTTGCACGGTATAGGAGCTCATGCCCACGATGGTGCCCTTGATGACGCTCACCGGGTACTTGGTGAGAACCTCCATGATGGGGATCTTCTTTTCCTCTGCATTGTTCTCCAGTGCGAGGAACAGCGGGGACTCGGAAACCTTGAGCCTGATGACGAGGCCAATGGCGATAAGGGCGATGCTGATGAGGAAGGGTATCCGCCAGCCCCAGCTGAGAAACTGATTGTTGGGCAGGACGGAAACCGCGGACACGGCGAGGGTGGCCAGTACCGCACCGGCTGGACCGCCCATGTTTGCGAAGCTGGCAGCGAAGCCACGGCGTTCCTTGGGCGCGTGTTCCAGCGCCATGAGCATGGCGCCGCCCCACTCGCCGCCAACGGCCAGGCCCTGCACCACGCGGAGCACGATCAGAGCCACCGGGGCGAGCATTCCCACCTGCGCCGTCGTGGGCAACAGCCCGATCAGGGTCGTCGCGATGCCCATCATGAGCATCGAGGTAATCAGAACGCCCTTGCGGCCCAGCTTGTCGCCGAAGTGGCCGAAGACGATGCCGCCGATCGGGCGCGCCAGGTAACCTACCGCCAGGGTGGCGAATGAGGCAAAGATGGCCACGGCGGGATCGAGGTTGGTGAAGAAGACCTTGTTGAACACCAACGAGGCGGCAGTGGCGTAGAGGATGAAGTCGTAGAACTCGATCGCGCTGCCGATGAAGGAGGACGCCAAGATACGCCGCATCTGCGGGGTATTGAAGCCCGTCTCCTTCAGGCTCTCCGGAGCCTGCAACTGGCCCGAGGCGGGTGTCTGTGTCGGTGTTTTCATAGGGAGGGCGCCATTTCCACTTCAGTGTAGGGGGCGTCATCGGCTTCTTTGTCGATGACGGTGGAGAAAGGAATCACGTCCAGGTCGTCGGGGACCAGGAAGGTGCCGGAGAATTCTTCGGCGTGGGAGAGCCATACGGATCTGGGAGTCGTGCCGGGAACCAGATGGTGGAGCGCCAGCCGTGCCGCTCCCGCTTTGCCAGCCAAGGCGATCGCATCCCGGGCCGAGGTGTGTGAGCGGCGGTGGTGGTCCATAGAGGCCTGGGCTTCTTCTGTTGCCACATTGCCGTAGGCGCGGGAAACCCAGTCGAAGTCGATCGCCTCGTGGAGCAGCAGATCCGTGCCGTGGGCGAGCCGGACCAGGTTCTCACAGGGTGCGGTATCCCCGGAAATAGTCACCGATCCTTCCGCGGTATCGAAGCGGAAGGCGAAGGCGGGGGCAACCGGGGGATGTTCCACCAACGTGGCCGTCACCGTCACCAGTTCATCCCGGTAGATTTCAAAGGGAACCATGTCTGCTGGCGTCGGGCTTGCATTCGGGTCATAACCGGTGCCGGCCGGAAGCTCGATGTCCGAAGCGGTGAAGCGGTCCAGCGGGGAGGGGCGCAGCGCGTCGATGACCCTGTCGTTCAGGTCGGCACCATAGGCCCGCATGAGGTGCTCAAACATCACCTTCGTGCCCGGCGTCGGCTGCTCCGGGAAGAGCGGCTTCGGCGGAACCACAGCGCGGGGCGATGCCGGCGGCAGGGCACCGCGGTCTCCGGGTCCAATAATTCTGATGGGTTCCTGGTCCGGGCGGAGGGTGAAGAGCCCGAAGATGGCCAGGCTGGCCAGATCGATGCAGTGGTCCGAGTGCAGATGGGTGAGGAAGATCCCGCGAAGATTGCCGACGGAGAAGCCGGCCTTCATCAGCTGGTTCCCGACGCCGCTTCCGGCATCCACCAGATACACGGCGTCCCCGACAACGACGGCGGTAGAAATGCCCGCACGCTTGCCCGCGTTGGCGCCAGTCCACCAGCGGGGGCCGCCGGCCGTTCCGAGGGTAACTACATGGGGGTTCAGGGTGGCTCTCACTGTGACCTTTCGCATTCGCCGCCGTCAACGTGACGGGGGTCTCAGGAAGCCACTCTGCCCGTATCGAAAAGATCTGTAAAACTGGTTAAAGCAGCCATGTTCACCGGGTTTGCCTATGACTGACCGGATTCGTCCGGTGCCTCGGGGCGGCATACCATGGGCAAAACCACACTGTCAGGAGTGAAATGACCGAACTGGATCAACGTCGCGGGTGGCTGGCGCGCCGGGTGCTGCCAGGGGGCGAGGAGCCGGACCCGCGGTTTACGCTCGCTAACGAGCGCACCTTCCTTGCCTGGGTACGGACGTCCCTGGCTTTCCTGGCTGGCGGGCTGGCGCTGGAAGCCTTCGCGATCGCAGCTTTCCCTGAGCCGTTGCGCAAAGTGCTGGCCGTACTCCTGGTGGCCATCGGAATGTTGATCAGTGCCGGCGCCGCGGTGCGCTGGGTTTCGATCGAGTCGAGCATGCGGCACGGAAAGCCCCTGCCCCTGCCCGTCATCGTCCCGCTCCTAGGCCTGGGCGGGGCCGCCACCGCAGCGGTGGTGATCGTGCTGATCACGGTCAACTGATGCCGGGACCGGCTGCCCCCATGCACCAGGATCCCGGGCTGCAGCCCGAACGCACGGTGCTCTCCTGGGGCCGGACCGCGCTGGCCCTCTTTGCCGCGGCGCTGGTTTTCCTCCGTTGGCTGCCGCATTACGGTCTCTGGATCCTCGTTCTGGTCGGCGTGGCAGGAAGCATCGCGGCCGGCATTTACACCACCCAGCGCGGCCGCTATTCCGCGCGTGTGCGGGGCATTGCGGCGGAAGGGTTCCATTCGGACGTGGCTGCCGTTTTCTGGACCAGCGGTTCTGTCCTGCTGCTGGGGACCCTGGGCATGGTCATCCTGCTCACGGGGTAACGCCCCGCAGCGGCTCGGGCGTCCTGAAGGGCCGCGCCGCAGTCCGGCCACCCAGGTCCGCCGGGCGTACGCGGCAGCCGGTGAAAACGAGTAAAAGACAAGTAGCCGGGCCGGCGTCAGGCCGCAAAGTCCGGTAAGCGACCACCCGTGACCTTTCCCGACTCCGCTTCTAGCATGGGAGTGGGCCTCTGTGTTCATAGTCCGCCGCGGGGCCGCCACCCTGGAGGAATGATGCGCTGGTTAAGTCGTGCTGTTCACAATTCAGACCAAGCCACGGCTCAGCCGAGGCATCCAGGCGGCGGAGGACCACACAAGAGCAAGTGGGGTTCCGCGGCCAGCATCCTGCTGCTCGCGATGGCATCCCTGTCGGGCATTGCGTTGCCCGCCCACGCTGCGCCCGCAACCATTGTGAGTCTCACCTTTGATGACGGCAATGCCAACCAGCTCGCCGCCGCCCAGGTGCTCAAGGCCCATGGACTGGCGGGAACGTTCTTCATTACGACCAGCTGGATCGGCACGGCCGGTTACCTGACGCAGGCGAATCTGCAGACGCTGGCCAGCGATGGAAATGAGATCGGCGGCCACACCGTCACCCACCCGGACCTGACCACCCTGACTCCCTCGGCCGCCGCCGCTGAGGTCTGCAACGGCAAAACCACCCTTGAAAACTGGGGCTTTACGGTCCGCAATTTTGCGTACCCCTTCGCGGCGGAGAACGCCGCCGTGCAGACTGCTGTCCGCAACTGCGGCTACGCCAGCGCCCGCGGCCTGGGTGACATCACCTCGCCCGCCAGCTGCGCGGGATGCCCCTTCGCGGAGGCCCTACCGCCGAGCAACCCCATGGTCACCAAGGCGCCGGACGAAGCCGACAGCACCTGGACCCTCAAGAACCTCCAGGACTTGGTGACCAACGCCGAAGCAACCGGCGGCTGGCTCCAGTTGACCTTCCACCACATCGCCGTCGGTACCGATCCGACCCTGACGGTCAGCCCCGCGCTGTTCGACAGCTTCGTCACCTGGCTCGCGGCGCGAACGGCCAATGGAACGACGTCGGTCCGTACCGTCGCCCAGGCCCTGGGGCAATCCGCGGTGCGGGCGCCCGCAGCTGTTCCCGCTGCATTGCTGTCACGGTGAGCAACCAGTCCCACCGGTGGCACAGGGCGGTTTGGACAACCCAATCATCCGTCCTGCTAAGTGCGTCCCCGGTCATTCCTGGCCGCGGTGGTCGCTGCTTCGCATGCGCACAGCAACGATGATGCCCGAGAGCCCAGTCAGGGCAGCGACGGCGGCGACCGCGGCGGGGATGCCGTAGGCGTCGGCGAGGACTCCGGAGAGCAGCGCGCCCACGGCGAACCCGCCGTCGCGCCACAGCCGGTAGACGCCCACGGACCTGGCCCGCCACTCGGGGTGGGCGACGTCGCCGATCGCTGCTAGCAGCGTGGGGTAGACCATGCCGGTGCCGGCGCCCAGCAGGACCACGGCGGCAAGCCAGGTTCCAAAGTCACTTCCGACGGCCACCATCACCAGAGCTGCCGCCTGGACGAACATGCCTCCGGCGATCAGTGGTTTGCGGCCGATCCGGTCCGACAGGGCACCGGTGACCAGTTGCCCGGCGCCCCACACTGCCGGGTAGACGGCGGCGAGGACGCCGATGCGTTCGATGCTGAGCCCTGCCCCGGCGAACAGGACCGGAAAGAGCCCCCAGGCGAGGCCGTCATTGAGGTTGTTCACCAGCCCGGCCTGGCTGACCGAGGACAAGGACCTGTCCCGGAAACTGGTCAGGGCGAAGACGGCACTGCTGCTCAGCCCGGCGTGGCTCCCGGCGTGGACCGGGACGTGCACAGCTGCCTCCGCCCGGGCGTGGTGGCGTGTCTCGCGGACGGACAGCACGGACAGGCCGAGTCCGACGGCGATGAAGGCCGCACCCAGCAGGAACGGACCCGGACGCAGCCCGTAGGTGGACGCGATGTAGCCGGTGGCCAGCGCGGTGCCCGCCACGCCGAGGTAACCGGCTGCTTCATTCAGCCCCATGGCCAGGCCCCGGCGTTCGGGGCCGACGAGGTCCATTTTCATCATCACAGTGGTGGACCAGGTCAGGCCCTGGCTGATGCCGAGCACCACGTTGGCTGCGACGATCCAACCCCAGGAAGGACCGAAGATCAAGAGCACGGGAACTGGAATGGCGATAAGCCAGCCGGCGACGAGTACCGGCTTGCGGCCGTAGCGGTCCGAGAGGGTTCCGGCGAAGTAGTTCGTGGCAGCCTTGGCCAGTCCGAACGCCACAATGTAGGTCAGGGCCGAGGAGTACCGGTCCAGGTGGAAGACTTTTTCGGCCAGCAGCGGCAGCACCATGCGCTCCTGGCCGAGCGTTCCCCCGACGAGGGCGTTGACGGCAACTAGGAGGATGAATTGCGCCAGGTTCTGGCGCAGGCCAAGCCTGATGGCATCCGTTGGACCGGGGCGCCGTGGTGAAGCGGTGGGGTCTGATCTCACGGATACACTCCAGCTGTCAGTACGGGACGCGGCAGGGCATTGGCGGCGGCCGGGTCTACCGTGCCGCCGCCACTGTCCGTCAGGGGACGTGCTGCTTTGGTTTAGTTACTTGATACGGATTCCTGGGCCTGCTGCCATGCGCTCCAGGCGGCGTAGCTGCCGTCCAGTTCGACGACGTCGTACCCGGCCCGACGCAGCGCACTGGCGGCCACGGAGTTCCGGACACCGCTCTGGCAATAAGTCACGATGGTGCCGTGCGCGGGCAGTTCGTCCAGGTGCCACATGACGCGGCCGCCACTGAGCTGGTGGGACCCGGGGACGTGCCCGGCGGTGTGCTCGGTCCGGTTGCGGACGTCCAGAACCATGGCCGCATCGAAACCGGCGAGGTCAGCCGGCTGGACGAGCCTGGGGGTGGAGACGGGCAGCCCTTCGATGCTGGTGACGTAGCCGGCGACATTGTCGATGCCGACCCGGACCAGGTGGTCCCACATGTCCTGGGCTTGATGCTGGTCGGCGGCCAGGAGCACCAGCGGGTTCTTGTCGGTTTCCGGGTTGACCACCCAGGCGCCGTAGCTGGCGACGGATTTGCCAGCCGGGACGTTCAGGGAGCGGGCAACGGTGCCTTGGTGGACTTCGCCGTTGGGGCGGGTGTCGATGAAGGTGACGTTGTCCTCGGCGAGGTCCTTCGCAACGCCGGCCTGGTCCAGTTCGGGCAGCGGGCTGCGCTCGCCCATGATGACGGGGCCTTCACGGTTTTCGCGCTTCATCCGGCCGAAGTAGGCGTGGGCGTCGGGCTGGCCGTCCAGGAGTTCGTCGATGAAGCCCTGCTCGTCGTTGGCGGCCAGGTATGGCCCCCACCAGGCGTAGAGGCGTTCGTAGCCGACCGTGGAAGACGGGATGGCGCCAAGGGCCTTGCCGCAGGCGCTGCCGGCGCCGTGGGCGGGGTGAACCTGGACATAGTCCGGGAGGGTCAGGAACTTTTCACGCAGGCTAACGAACAGTTGCTTCGCTCCGACGAACCGGGTGTCGATGCCCCCTGCTGCCTCGTCCAGGAGATCCGGCCGGCCCAGGTCGCCGGAGAAGACGAAGTCACCCGACAGCAGATAACCGGGCTGGTCGCTGAAGGCGCCGTCGGTGACCAGGAAGGACAGGTGTTCTGGGGTATGGCCCGGGGTATGAACCGCCTGGATGCTGACGTTGCCCAAGGTGATGGTGTCGCCGTCGTAGAGCCGTTCGCCGTCGAACCCGTACTGCCAGTCCGGGCCGCCCTCGCCGGAAACGTAGATCTTGGCGCCGGTCGCGGCGGCCAGTTCGCGGGTACCGGACAGATAATCGGCGTGAATGTGGGTCTCGGTGACGGCGACGATCTTCATGCCGTTCTTTTGGGCCAGTTCCTGGTACACCGCGATGTCGCGGCGGCCGTCAACCACTACTGCCTCACCCTTGGCCTGGCAGCCGATCAGGTAGCTGGCCTGGGCGAGGTCTTCGTCGTAAATGCGTTCGATAAGCATCTGGTGCTCTCCTTCACGAGGGATGTGCGGTGTTGTTCTTGCATTAATTCTAATACCCAGGGGGGTATGCAGCAATGCTGGGTTACCCCCGGACTTTGCGAGGCCGGAGCCAGCCGTCCGGTCAGGTGGTGGGGAGTCCCGCGTGGGTCCAGGCGGTCATGCCGCCGGTCATGGTATCGGCGGTGAAGCCGGCGCGGTTGAGGGCATCGGCGACGCGGGCGGAGCGGTTCCCGCTGCGGCAAACTGCAATTACCGGTGCGGCGGGGTCCAGCTCTGAAAGTCGGGCCTGCAGTTGGCCCATCGGGATGTGCAGCGCTCCGGGGATCATCCCTTCGGCAACTTCAAAGTCCTCCCGGACGTCCAGGATCAGGGCAGTGGAACGGCGCTGATCAGCTTCGTTGACGGTGATTTCAGCCATGGCTTCTCCTTCGAGCGGGTTTGGTTGTTATTAGCGGACGGGCTCGCCGGCCTGGCGCCAGGCGCCCATGCCGCCCCGCAGGGAATAGCTCTCATACCCTTGTGCGGCGAGGATTCTGGCGGCCGAGGCGGAGCGAACCCCTGATTGGCACATCGCGATCACGGGCCGGGTTTTGTAGATCCCGGGGGCGCCGGCCTGAAGTTTGTCGAGCGGGAAGTGCTTGGCTTGCGGTGCGTGGCCGGAGCGCCATTCCTGGGTGGACCGCACGTCGATCAAGGCGGCCCCTGCGGCCAGCATTTCCTTTGCTTCCGCGACTGTGACGGTCTTGTAGGGCTTGCCGAATGCTTTCTTCAGTGAGCTGATCAGGCCCATCGTGTTCTCCTTTGGTTTGTGGTTGGCGTTTCGCTTCTCAGGCGGTGACGGTGCTTGCCGTGACCCAGGCCGCGACGGCAAAGATGAGCATGGCGAAGGACACCCGGATGTGTTTGTCCTGCAGCCGGCGGGCCAGGCGGGCCGCAACGAGGGAACCAAGAATGGCGGGGACGGCAAACGCCAGGACGCTCGACCAGTCGATGGCGAATCCGGCGGAATGGGCTCCGAAGCCCGCAGCCGAATTGATCACAATGATGGCAAGGGATGAAGCGACGGCCTGTTTCATGCGCAGACCCAGGAACATGGTGAGGGCCGGGGTGATCAGGAAGCCCCCGCCCACTCCCAGCAGTCCGGTGAGGAAGCCCACCAGGAGCCCGACCCCCACGGCCTTGGGGGCGCAGGAGCGGAAGGCGCGGCCGGGGCCGGTGCTGCAGGAACCTTCCGCTTCCTTGCTGCGCATGAGCATGCGGACCCCCGCGGCCACCATGATGGCGGCGAAGGCGAGCATCAGGATGGTCGGATCCAGCAGCCGGCCCACTGCTGTGCCGCCCCACGCGGCGGGGATGCCCGCGGCGCCGACAATCAGGACGACCGGCCAGTTGATGCCTTGGCGCAGCCGGGGGATCAGCGCTGCCAGGGAGGAGAGCCCCACCACCAGAAGGGACGTGGGAATGGCCGCTGCGGGGCTCAGGCCCATGCCGTAGACCAGGGCCGGAACGGCGATGATCGAGCCGCCGCCACCGACTACACCGAGCACGGCCCCGACGAAGAGCCCCAGTGACAGGGCCGCGATCATGCTGCCGTGGTCCGCGTCGCGTCAGCCGTCGGAAGCTGCTGGATGGCGCTCTCGCGGGTGGGCTCCGTGGCCGCCTGGTTCCACGGCATCGCCGAGATCGCCTTGCCCATGGCACAGGTATTGGTGGCCGCAGAAAAGCTCAGCCCGGCTCCGATGGCGCCGGCGAGCATCCGTAGTTTTGGTGAGACGAACTTGCCGCCGGCCAGGCCGAGGACCACGAGGGACCCCGCGGCGAGGCGGACCTGGCGTTCCAGGTCCCAGCGGTTCTTGCCCTTGACGACGTGCCCGCCTGCTGCTGCGAATCCGGGCACTCCGCCGGTCAGGGCGTAGGCCGTAGCGATACCGGACTTGGCCAGGCGCTGGCGAGCCTGTTCGGCGCGGATTCCGGACTGGCAGACCAATACGACACGGCTGCCCAGGCGGGCAGCCAATTCATCGGAGTGCTCGGAGAGCAGCGGCAGCGGGATGTTGTAGGAGCCGCGAATGTGCAGGGACTCGAACTCAGCGGCGGAGCGTACATCGATCACCAGGAGGTCCTGATGCTCGGCGACCCAGCGGCGAAGGGTGTCAGGGGTGAGGGAGGTGATGGTCCCGTTAGGGGAAGGGGGCGTCATGGAGGCCTCTCGAAAGCGAGCGTTAGTGGATACCCCACCGAGTATTGCAGATACCCCGGCCGGTATCCAAAACACCCTGTGGGGTATATAGTTGGCAGCAAGACATCCACCCCTTTGGAGACTCATGCAACTCGACTCGACTGAACTGACCCCCGTGGTCAACCGCCTCAAGCGCGCCCAGGGGCAACTCGCTGCAGTCACCCGCATGCTGGAGGAAGGGAAGGACTGCAAGGACATCGTCACGCAGTTGGCGGCGGTCTCGAAGGCCTTGGACAGGGCCGGGTTCGCCATCATCGCCAGTGGCCTCGAGCAGTGCATCGTCCGCGAAGACACCACCATGGACAAGAAGGAGCTGGAAAAGCTCTTCCTCTCCCTCGCCTGACAAGCAAACGAGCCGTCCTCCACTGGGGCGGCGCCCCAGCGGGTGCCCCCTATGGGGCGGCGGCCGATGACGCTAGGGCGCCAGATCCCTGCGGCGCCAGCCGAAGTAGCCCAGGGCGGCCAATCCGGCGGCGACGGCGGTGAGGGCCACCAAATCCGGCACGGAGTCCGCACCTACAGGCAGCAGCGGCGAATGCCGGAACGGCGAAAGGTCCATTAGCCATCCGGGGGCATTCCACAGCACTCCGAACTCTCCCAACGCCACGAAGGCCAGGAGTACGCCCCAGACCGCGCCGGCCAGCCGCGGCACCCAGCCGAACACGGCCAGGGCCACGCTGGTCAGCACCCACGCGGCAGGAATCTGGGCGAGCGAGGCGACCATGGCCCGGCCGATCAACCCGGCGTCCTGAACGGCGAGGGCTGCTCCGACGCCGATCGACACCCCTGTCAGCACCATCAGCACGGTCACGCCCGCCAGCGCGAACGCGAAATGGCTGCTGGCCCAGCGGCTGCGCGTGGTGGCCGTGCCCAGCAGTGCCTCGGTGTGGCCTGCGGTTTCCTCGCCGCGCAGGTGGTTCGCGGCGGTCACGCCGTAGGCCGCGGCCAGCAGGCCCATGACGCTGATCTCCGCCGCCAGGAAAGCATCCTGGAGAGCGGACGCACCGCCCAGCAGCTTGACCATGTCCTGGGCGTTCGGAGAACTCAGCATCTCCGCAACGTTCCCGATCAAGGACCCGACCACAACGCCGAAGACGACGAACGCCACGGCCCAGGCAACCCACACCCGGTGCTGCAGACGAACAGCCAGCGCCCAGACCCCGGTGAGCGAGCCGACTGCCGGGCCGGGCCGCTCGTCGCGCAGCCCGGCGCCGAGGTCCCGCCGCGCCCGGAGGCTAAAAGCAGCCGGGATGAGGAGGATACAGAGCGCGACCGGGAGCACCAGCACCCACCAGCGGTCCCCGGCGAACGCCCTGATCTGCTGGTTCCAACCGATCGGTGAGAGCCAGGAGAGCACCGACGGTCCCGGTTCGGCGAGGTCTCCGACGGCGCGCAGGCCGTAGGTGACGGCGATGACACCGACGCTGAGGCCGTTGGCAGCCCGGGCGCTCGCGGTCAGCTGCGCTGCGACGCCGGCCACGGCGCAGAAGGCCATCCCGGTGGCGGTCCAGCCGAGACCGAATGCCAGCGAACCGGTGGCCGGCAGGCCGCCGGCGGTGAGCGCGGCGGCGGACAGCAGCCCCACGGCCAGGCTGGCGGCCAGTCCGATAAGGAGGGCGGCGGCCAGCGGGGCGTCGCGTCCCAGCCGTCCGCCGCCGAGCAGTTCGAGCCGGCCGCTCTCCTCGTCGGCCCGGGTGTGCCGGACAATGAGCACAACCATGAGGACCGCAAGGACTGCAGTCATGAACGCTGTGTACTTGATCAGCGAGAGGGCCCCCAGCGAGGACGGATCGTAAATCCGTCCGAACATCGCCACGATAGAGGCGGTGGCATTCAGGGCGTTGGCGGCTTCGACGCGGCTGCGCTCATCAGGGTAGAGGCCCGCGCCGGCCGCCGCCGTCGAATACGCAACAAGGGCGAAGCCGAGCACCCACACCGGCAGCAGCCAGCGGTCCCGACGCAACCCCAGCCGGACCAGCATCCCGGTGCCGGCCAGCGTCTCACGCATTGCCCGGCCCGCCTGGAACGGCGGCGGAAGCACCGCCGGAGCCAGCGGCGGCGGAGCCGGCGCCCGCACGATCCTCCGGACGCCCCGCGCCGGTGCCGGAGCCATAATGCCGCAGGAAGAGGTCCTCGAGCGTGGGCGGCTGGCTGGTGAGCGCCCGCACCCCGGCAGCGGTCAGGGCCTGCAGGAACGGACCCAGCCCGGCGGGATCCACCTGGGCGCTGATCCGGTGGTTGGCGACCACCACGTCGTGCACTCCGGGCAGGAGTTCCAGCCCGGCCGGCACGGCGACGACGTCGGCCGTGACGGACGTGCGGGTCAGGTGCCGCAACTGCTCCAGCGGGCCGGTCTCCACCACCCGGCCGGCCCTGATGATGCTGACCCGGTCGGAGAGCGCCTCGGCTTCGCTGAGGATATGGCTGCTCAGCAGCACCGTGCGCCCCTGGGCCCGGAGTTCCCGCACGCAGCCGCGGAAGGCATCCTCCATCAGCGGGTCCAGCCCGCTGGTGGGTTCGTCCAGCAGGAACAATTCGGCATCGGTGGCCAGCGCGGCGACGAGGGCCACCTTCTGCCGGTTGCCCTTGGAATAGGTGCGGGCCTTCTTGGTGGGATCCAGCTCGAAGAGCTCCAGCAGCCGGTCCCGCCGCGCGCGGTCCTGGCCGCCCTGCAGCTTGCCGAGCAGCTCAATCACCTCCCCGCCGGTCAGGTTGGGCCACAGGGACACGTCGCCGGGAACGTAGGCCAGCCGGCGGTGCAGCGTCGCGACGTCGCGCCAGGGATCCATTCCCAACACGCGGACGGACCCCGCATTGGACCGCAGCATGCCCAGAAGCAGCCGCAGTGTGGTCGATTTGCCGGCCCCGTTGGGTCCCAGGAAGCCGTGCACTTCGCCAGCTGCCACCTCGAAGTCCAGGCCATCGAGGGCAGTCACTGCCCCAAAGCGCTTAACGACGCCGGTCATCTCCACAACACTGCTCATAGTCAAAAGGTACCCCCGGTAGCTCCGCCCGGCCCCCTGCGAAAAGTCCCGTTTTGGCGGGCCGCCGACGCAGGTCCTGGACCAGATTACGGAGCCGGTTACCGCCCGGTTACCCGGCGTCCCGCGGCTGTGGTTGCATGGTTCCATGTCTTTCCGCTGGTCACCCCGGGCAACCGGAACCCTTTCCGCGCCGCCCTTGAGCAGGCTGCCGGTGAGCCGGTGAAGCTCACGCAGTCCCCGGCCGCCCGCGTCGGGCTCTCCATCAGCATCGCCACCGGGCTCTACGGAGTGTCCTTCGGGGCCTTATCCGTGACCTCCGGGCTCGATTTCTGGCAGACCATGGCGCTGAGCCTGCTGCTCTTCAGCGGCGGCTCCCAGTTCGCTTTCATCGGCGTCGTGGCAGGGGGAGGCTCCGGCGTCGCGGCCATGAGCGCGGCCACCCTGCTGGGCATGCGCAACGGTATTTACGGCATGCAGCTCAACGCCTTGCTCCAGCCGCGGGGCTGGCGGCGGTTCGCGGCCGCCCACGTCACGATCGATGAATCGACCGCCACGAGCACCGGCCAAGCGGACCCCGCGGAGCAGCGCCGGGGCTTCTGGACCGCGGGTATCGGCGTCTTCGTGCTCTGGAACCTCTTCACCGCCGTCGGGGCGCTGGCCGGCAGCGCGCTCGGTGACCCGAAACAATGGGGGCTCGACGGCGCCGCGGTGGCGGCGTTTCTTGGCCTGCTGTGGCCGCGGCTCAAGGGCCGCGAACCTATCGCGATCGCCGTCGTCTGCGCCCTGGCCACCGTCCTTGCCGTACCTTTCGTGCCGGCCGGGGTGCCGATTCTGGTCGCTGCGCTGGTCGCCGCGGTGGTGGGCTGGTTCAGCCATGGCCGTAGCGACGAGGGCCTGGAACCGGATGTGGACCCGTACGCAGAGCAGCACCTGGATGCCCGGCGCGCCGGCCGCAGCCAGGGGGAGGGCGCATGACGCTCTGGGGATGGCTCCTGCTGTCCTGCGTGCTGGCGTACGCCTGGAAGCTGGTCGGGTACCTCGTGCCTGCCAGCCTGCTGCGCAATCCCCGGATGTCCCGGATCGCCGGCACCATGACGATCGGTCTGCTCGCCTCCCTGACGGTCGTGAACACCGTGGCGTCGGGGCAGTCCCTGGCGCTGGACGCCCGGCTCGGCGCCCTCGCTGCTGCTGCCATCGCACTGTTGTTCCGGGCGCCGTTCCTGGTGGTGGTGCTGGCCGGCGCCGGTGCGGCGGCGGGGTTGCGCCTGCTCGGCTGGAACTGACGCGCCGCGGCCGGGTGCTCAACGGGCTTTAGCCCCTTGTTGGGCCGCACGGCCGATGGAAGCATTCGGGAATGACCGAAAATGACAATCCGGGTACCGCTGCGTACGACCCGGACGGGGCGCCCCCTGCGCATTCGGAGGCTGTCCGCAAGGCTCGCCAGCCCAAGGCGCACGAACACATCGTTTCTCCGGGGGCCGAGTCCACCCGGGAACTGCGCGAGATGGCACGACGCCGGCGCGAGGCCGAGGAGAAACTCCAGCAGCACCTGCAGGCGGCGAAGGAAAAGCCGGCTGACGGTTAGTGGCCCCGGTCGGCGGCCCCCGTCCGGTCCCGTCAGGTCGCATCGGTGGCTTAGCGGTAGGTGGTCCCGTAGGTGGACCCGAAGGCGGTCCCGAAGGCGGTGCCAAACCCGGGTCCGGGCAACGGTGACTGGGGCGGCAGCGGGCGGTCGGGCCGTGCCGCGCGGATGGCGTCCTCCAGCAGTGCCGCCGACCGGCGCCAGGCGTCCGATCCGGCCTCCATGGTGTCCACGACGCCGATCAGCATGGCCAGGAGCCGGATCATATCGGTCATCGAGATGTCGCTGCGCAGCGTGCCCTGGCCCTGGCCGCGGCCCAGCAGCACAGCCACCGAATCGATCAGGTCCCCCGTGATGCCGGTGAGTACGCCGCGGCGCCCGGCCACCGCGCCGAGGAGGTTCGCTTCGTCACTGGCGACGCTCATCAGGGCATCGACCACGCGGAACAGGCCTTCGGCGGCGTCTTTGCCTGCCAGCGCCTCTTCCATCACCGGGTTGACCAGCAGTTTCAGTTGCTGGTGCAGGGCAGCGAGGACGAGCTCCTCCTTATCGGCGAAGTTCCGGAACAGCGTGGCGGGGCCCACCCCTGCGGTGACGGCAATGGTCTGGAGCGGCACTTCCGGACCGTATTCGCGGAAGCATTGACGGGCCGCCGCAATAATCTTATTGACGTTGCGCGCGGCGTCCGCGCGGAGTGGCCTGCGGTCTACTGCCCGGTTCATTTGCTCAGGGTAGCAACGCAAGGTTGGAGGAAACCTGTTACCGGCCGGTACGCCTGTTTGTGACGTGTCGTCCGCGGCGTCCGGCCCACGACGGCCCCGGTCCGGGCGTGGCAGACTGGAGCCATGTTGCTTGCCTTTTCTGTCGCACCCTCAGGCCGCCCCTCCGGTTCCGAGGCCGGTCCAGGAACCGATGATGCTTCCGTCCACAACGCCGTCGCAGAGGCGGTGCGGATTGTCCGGGACTCCGGCCTGCCGAACCACACGGACTCCATGTTCACCACGATCGAGGGCGAGTGGGACGAGGTGTTCGACGTCGTGAAGCGGGCCACGGAAGCCGTGGGCCGCTACGGCAGCCGCGTCGCCCTCGTCATCAAGGCGGACATCCGCCCCGGCTACACGGGCGAACTGACGGGCAAACTGGACCGACTGGAAAAGGCCCTGGGCGAGTAACAGGAGGCCGAGGGCCTACCCTGCAGGCGGGGCAACTGCAAGACTGGGCCGCATGGTCGAGCATCAGCCCACGCCCCGCTGGACGGCGGTCGAGGAGTACCTGTCAGCCGTCGTGGTCCAACCCGACGAGTCGCTGCGGCACGTGGCGGCCGCCGCCGTCGCCGCCGGGATGCCGCCCATCGAGGTCGCGCCCAACGCCGGGAAACTTCTCAAGCTCTTGGTCCAGCTCTCCGGTGCCCGCCGCGTGCTGGAGATCGGCACCTTGGCCGGGTTCAGCACTATCTGGATGGCACAGGGGCTGCCCGACGGCGGCCGGCTCATCACCTGCGAATACGAGCCCCGGCACGCCGGAGTGGCCAGGGCCAATCTCGACCAGGCCGGCCTGGGCCACCTGGTCGAAGTCCGTGTGGGCGCGGCCTTGGACACGCTGCCGGCGTTGGAAAGCGAGGGCGTCGGCCCCTTTGATCTCGTCTTCATCGACGCGGACAAGGAAAACAACCCGCAGTACCTGGACTGGGCCATCCGGCTCGGCCGGCCCGGCACCGTCGTGGTGATGGACAACGTCGTCTGGGAGGGCGCGGTGCTGGAACCGGCTCTGGACCCCGTGAATGCCCCGGGAATCGTGGCGGCGCTGCAGCTCATGGGTGAGGACCCGCGGCTGGACGGCACGGTCATCCAGACGGTCGGATCGAAAGGCTGGGACGGCTTCGCCCTCGCCCTCGTGCGGTAGCGAGGCGGTGGCGGGGTGCGGAAGCGCGGCGCTGACGCTGTGTGGCGGCGCGGGCCAGCCAAATACTAAGTATGCTGAGATTTGGCCAAAAGGCCGCTTCGATCGGCAACCGCGGGCTCGGAACCGCACCGGGCACACTTCGCAAAGGACACCAGGTAATGAACGCGACGCAGGACTCCCGCTCTCCACGGGCCGTCCGGATCAGCTCCGCCCCCGAGGACCTCGCCGCGCTCGGACCGCTGCTGGAGTGCGTCGGAGCCAGCGTCGGAGATGTCCCGGCCCTACTGGCCCTCGCCAAGGACGTGGGCGAGTCCGCGCCGAAGCCGGGCGCCGGCCGGACCGCTTTCCTCTGGGAAATCCTCGCCTCGGTCACCGCCGTCGATGTCGCCGCCGGCCGGATTCTGGAACCCCACCTCGACGCCGCCGCGATTCTCGCGCAGGCCGAAGGTGCGCAGGCCGCCGGGGTGGAGGGGCCGGGCGACGTCCCCGATAATTTCTCCGACGGCATCCCGTTCGACGACATCCCGTTCGACGGGACCTGGGGAGTGTTCGCCGCCGAAGCGCCCGGGCTGACGCTGGAAGCCAGCGATGCCGGCGGCCGGACCCTCCTGCACGGTTCCAAACCGTGGTGTTCGATCGCCGCGCAACTCGACCATGCCGTGCTCACCGCGCAGCTGGCAGGCGGCGGCCGCGCTGCTTTCGCCGTTGACCTGCACGCGGCCGGGGTCACTTTCGCGGACCCTGCCTGGACCAGCCTGGGGCTGCGCGAAGTTCCCAGCGGCACCGTGCACTTCGACGCTGTCCCGGCCGTCTCGCTCGGTGCGCCCGGCTGGTACTACCAGCGTCCGGGATTCGCCTGGGGCGGCATCGGCGTCGCCGCGTGCTGGCTCGGCGGCGCCGTCGCCGTGGCCCGCAGGTACCAGGATGCACTGCTGGCGGCCGCCGACCGCGGTCGCGAACCGGACCAGCTGGCCCTCGCGCACCTCGGTGAAATCGACCGTACGCTGGCCGGCCTCCTCGGGTACTTCGCCCGGACGGCGGCCCGGATCGACGGCGGGGAGCTCTCCGGACCCGGTGCGTGGAGCGAGGCGTTGCGCATCCGCGGCAGCGCAGCCGCCGCCGTCGAACGCATCCAGGCGCTGGTGAGCCAAAACCTCGGACCCGGCCCGCTGGCCTTCGATCGGCGCTACGGCAAGCGCATGGCCGACCTCTCGCTTTACATCCGCCAGCACCATGCCATGCGCGACGACGCCAAGCTCGGCGCCCTGACGTTCACGGGGGATCACCCGTGGTGAGCTTCACGCACCACGATGCCGGGACCAGCGAAGAGGATTGGGCGCGCAGCGGCCTTGCAGCCCTCCCGGAGTTGCCGCTCGACGCCGGAGAGCTGGCAGGCACGGCGTTTATTGTCCTGGCGGCCCACCCCGACGACGAATCGCTGGGCGCCGGCGGCCTGCTCAGCCGGCTGCACGGCCTCGGCGCCGAGGTGCGGGTGCTGCTGTGCACGGCCGGGGAGGCCTCGCATCCCGATTCGCCCACGGCCACACCGGAACAGCTCGCCGCGCTGCGCCTGCGGGAGTTCGCCGGAGCGCTTGGGCACCTCGTCCCCGGCGCCGGCTGGCGGTTCCTCGGCCTGCCGGACGGGAAGCTGGCCGAACACCGCGAACCGCTGCTGGCCGCGATCCACGAAGCCGCGGCTGCCATTGGCAAACCGGCGGCCCGCGTGGTCCTGGTTGCGCCCTACCGCAACGACGGACACACCGACCACGAGGCGCTGGGGTCCGCCGCCGCCGAGGTGGCCGGCGCGGCCGGCTACGGGCTGCTCGAGTACCCGATCTGGTACTGGCTTTGGGCCGGCCCCGGGGACCCGGCCTGGCAGTCCTGGCTGCAGGTCCCGCTGATCCCGGGGGAGGAACGGGCCAAGGCGCAGGCCATGGCTGCCCACACCTCGCAGGTGCAGGCATTGTCCGACCAGCCGGGGGATGGGGTGTTGCTCCCTGCGGCCTTCCTGGAGCATTTTTCCCGCCCCTGGGAGACCTTCGCCTGGCACCGGCCCGCCGGCGCCGCCGGATCCGGGCCTGGCTACGGCGCGGCGGACGCGGAGGCCCTCTTCGATGCGGTCCACACCCGGAACGAGGACCCCTGGCAGTACGCCACCAGCTGGTACGAACACCGCAAGCGCGCCCTGACGCTTGCGGCGCTACCGGAGCCGAGGTACACCGCCGGCCTGGAGATCGGCTGCTCGATCGGCACCCTCAGCTTGGAGCTCGCCGAACGCTGCGAGACCTTCCTGGCCGTCGACGCGAGCAGCGCCGCCCTGGCGCACGCCGCCGTGCGGCTTGAGCACCTGCCGGGCGCGCACACCCGCCACCTCACCGTCCCGCAGGACTGGCCGGAGGGCGCCTTTGACCTGATCGTGGTGTCGGAGCTGGGCTACTACCTTTCACCGGCGGAACTTGCGGCGCTGTTCGAACGGGTCGAAGCCACCCTGCTGCCCGGCGGCACGCTGGCGCTCTGCCACTGGCGCCACCCCATCGAGGGCTGGGAGCTCGACGGCGACACCGTGCACGCCGCCGCGCGGCAGCAGCTTCGCTGGCCCGGCGCCGGCCTGCACCGGGAGCGCGATTTCGTGCTGGAAGTCTTCCGCGCCCCGGAGCAGCTCCCGTGACCGGCGCGGCCGCCCCGCCCCCGCCGCGGCGCCCCGGCATCGACGCCGTCGCCGTCGTCATGCCGGCCCACAACGAGGAACAGCAGCTCGACCGGGCCTTGCGGGCGGTGCAGCGCGCCGCCGACGAGCTGCAGCGGACGCGGCCCGACGTCGCCGTCCGGGTGGTGGTGGTCCTGGACACCTGCACCGACCGCTCTGCCGCGATCACCGCCGGGTACGCCGACGCCGACCCGCGCATCAGCGCGCTCGAAGTCCGGCTTCGCAGTGCCGGCGCGAGCCGGGCGGCAGGCATCCGCGCCGCGGTGCTCCGCCGGCCCCGGCCCGTTCGCGGGCAGCGCTCCACGCCCGCGCCGTGGCCGGGGCGGACCTGGCTGGCGAACACGGACGCCGATTCGCTGGTCCCGGTGCACTGGCTGGTCCGGCAACTGGAGTTCGCCGAGGCGGGAGCGGATGCGGTGTTGGGTTCCGTGGAACCTGACCCGGCGGGCATGGACCCGGAACTGCTGCGCCGCTGGCTGGACCGCCACCCCTTCGAGGAGAACCACCCGCATGTCTATGGCGCCAACTTCGGCGTCCGGGCCTCCGCCTACCTCGCCGCGGGCGGTTTCACCCAACAGGAATCGCATGAGGACCGAAGCCTGGTCCAGAGCCTGCGCAGCCTGGCCTTCACCGTCATCGCCACCGACAGCATGCGGGTCCTGACCTCCGGCCGGACCCAGGCGCGGGCACCCCAGGGCTTCGGTGCCTACCTCCGCGCCCTGGGGCGGCAGCGGCCGCCCGCGCCCGCAGGCAACTGACGCCCGGCTGGAGAGGCCGTGGTGCCGGAGTCGCTGAACCCTAGGCTCCTATCCGGAGTTCCTGCGTCCCTGCGGTGACCTTTGGCCCTTACCAGCCGCTACCTGCAGGGGCATCCTCGGGAGCATGAGGTGCCGGACGCGGGGCCGAGGTTGGTGCTGTGCATGAAGACCGGCGGGCGGTGACCCCCGCGGGCGTGGTGCCCCTGCCCGGGCTCCCCGGCCTCAGCTCAGCGGAGGCGGCCCAGCGGCTGGAACGCAGCGGACCGAACCGGCTGCCGGAAGTCAGCACGGTCCCGGGCTGGCGACGGCTCCTGGCGGAATTGACCCATTTTTTTGCGCTTATGCTCTGGGTCGCGGCCGTCCTCGCCTTCATCGCCGGGATGCCGCAACTGGGCGTCGCGATTGTCGTCGTCATCGTGGTGAACGGGGTGTTCGCCTACATCCAGCAGGAACGCGCCCAGCACGCCGCCGCCAAACTGCGGGAGTTACTGCCTGCCATGGTCTCGGTCCGCCGGGACAACCGGGTCATCAAGGTACACACCACCGAACTCGTGCCCGGCGACGCCGTCGTGCTGGTTGCCGGGGACCGGGTGCCCGCGGATCTCCGGCTGGCGCTGGCCGCGGGCTGCACCGTGGACGAATCGATGCTCACCGGCGAAAGCGAAGCGGTCAGCAAGGCCGCCGGCGACACCGCGTTCGGTGGAACCTTCCTGGTTATCGGCACGGCCGAAGGCCTGGTGGCCAGCACCGGCGGACAGACCAGGCTCGCCGAGATCGCGTCGCTGACCGGCAAGGTCGAGGCCCCGCCGAGCCCGCTGGCACTGGAGCTGCAACGGATTGTCCGAATTGTCGCCGGCGTGGCCCTGGGCATCGGCGCCCTGTTCTTCATCCTCTCGCTGCTGGTGGGCATCTCCTGGCGCGATGCATTCCTCTTCGCGATCGGCGTGGCGGTGGCGCTGGTGCCCGAGGGCCTGCTCCCGACCGTCACCCTTTCGCTCGCCATCGGTGCCCAGCGGATGGCCGCGCGCAACGCCCTGGTGCGGAACCTGCAGGCGGTGGAGACGCTCGGCTCCACCACCTTCATCTGCACGGACAAGACCGGAACCCTCACGCAGAACCGGATGAACGCCGTCGAGGTCTGGACGCCCGCCGGGCTGCTCGGCATCACCGGCCCGGGCTACGGGCCGGAGGCCCTGGTCACCGGGGAAGGCGGCGCCCCCGCCGGGGCCGGAGCGTTCCAGGCGGGGCAGCGGCTCAGCGCCGCCGCCCGTGCCGCCTCGGTGGGCCGGGCGGTGCCGCACGAGGGGCAGTGGATCGCGGAGGGAGACCCGATGGAAGCCGCGATCGATGCGCTGGCCACCCGGCTGGCCGGCCCCGAGGAACCGGCGCCGTCGCACCGCTTTGCCTTCGATCCCCGCCGGCTGCGGGAGTCCGCAATCGTCGGCACGACGCTGTTCGTCAAGGGCGCCCCGGAGTCCGTGATCCCCTTATGCAGGGGCGACGGCGGCGGCGGCGCCGACCGCGCCCTGCAGATGGTCGACCAGATGGCTTCGCACGGGCTCCGGGTCCTGGCGGTCGCGCAGCGGAGCCTGCCAGGCCTGCCCGGCGACCGCTTCAAGCTCGAGGAGGTTGAGACCGGGCTGACGCTGCTGGGGCTGATCGGCCTGCACGATCCGCCCCGCGCCGAGGTGCGGCTCTCGCTGCAGGCGGCCCGCGAGGCCGGCATCAAGGTGGGCATGGTCACCGGCGACCACGCCTTCACGGCCGCTGCCATTGCGCGGGAGACCGGCCTGATTGGCTCCCCGGAGACGGTGTTGGAGGGCCACGCCCTGCCGGAGGACGACGAGGTGCTGGCCGCGCTGCTGGACCGCGACGGCGTCGTGGTCAGCCGGGTGACGCCGGAACAAAAACTCCGGGTGGCCCGGCTGTTGCAGCACCGCGGCCACGTGCTGGCCATGACCGGAGACGGCGTCAACGACGGGCCTGCCCTGCAGCAGGCAGACATCGGCGTCGCCATGGGTCTCAGCGGCACCGATGTGGCCCGCGAGGCGGCGGACCTGGTGCTGCTCGACGACGACTTCGCCACGATCATCGCGGCGGTGGAACAGGGCCGCGCCACCTACGCGAACATCCGCCGCTTCCTGACGTACCACCTCACGGACAACGTGGCCGAACTGACGCCGTTCGTGATCTGGGCCCTGTCCGGCGGGCGGTTCCCGCTGGCGCTGAGCGTGCTGCAGATCCTCGCCCTGGACATTGGAACCGACCTCTTGCCGGCCCTCGCCCTCGGCAGCGAAGCGCCCAGCACAGGGGCCCTGAAACGAGCGCCGGAACGCCGGCACCTGATGGACCGCGCCCTCATGTTCCGGGTCTTCGGGCTGCTGGGCCCGGTGGAGGCGCTGATGGAGATGACGGCCTACACCGCCGTGCTCCTCGGCGCCGGCTGGAGCCCCGGGGCCGAACTGCCGCTGTCGGACGTGCTGATGGCAGCCTCGGGCGCAGCGTTCACCACCGTGGTCCTGGCCCAACTTGCCAACGCCTTCGCCTGCCGCAGCGCCACCGCCCCGCCTTGGCGCCTGGGCTGGTTCACCAACCGGCTGCTGCTCTGGGCCGTGCTGGCAGAGCTGGGGCTGCTCTCCGTGTTCCTGTTCCTCGGCCCGCTCGCCGCCCTGCTGGGCCAGTCCCCGCCGACACCCGGGGGGCTGGCCGTGGCCCTCGGCGCCATCCCCGCGGTCCTGCTCGCGGACTGGCTCTATAAGCTGGCGCGGCACCGTCGGTCAGGCCGCAAGGCCCGCGCCGCCTAAAAGGTCCAAAGACTCTGACCCCGGAAGCCGCCGGCCAGCAGGATCAGAGCACAGGCGGACCAACACCAGAGGAGCCCCGGCATGCCCGAACACGTGGTCTGGTTTGAAGACATCGGCATGGGCGACGTCCCGCAGGTCGGCGGGAAGAACGCCTCCCTGGGCGAACTCATCCAGTCCCTCAAACCCCGGGGGGTGCGGGTTCCCGACGGCTTCGCCACCACCGCCGCGGCCTACCGGACCTTCATCGCGGCCAATGGGATTGAACCGGCGATGCGCTCGCGGATCCTGGCCTACCGCGCGGGTGACGCGACGCTGCGCGAAACCGGGGAGGCCATCCGGGAACTGTTCCTGGCGAGCGAGTTTCCGCCGGACATCGCTGAGTCCATCCGTTCGCACTACGGGGACCTCGGGCAGCGCGCCGGCCTGGAGCGGCTATCCGTCGCCGTCCGCAGCAGCGCCACCGCCGAGGACTTGCCCGATGCCAGCTTCGCCGGCCAGCAGGAAACGTTCCTGAACGTCACCGGCGACCGGGAGCTGATGGACGCCTGCCGGCGTTGCTACGCCTCGCTGTTCACCGACCGGGCCATCAGCTACCGGGAGGTCAAGGGCTTCGACCACCTCGACGTCGCCCTCTCGATCGGGGTCCAGCGGATGGTGCGCTCCGACGTCGGCGCCTCCGGGGTGATGTTCTCTATCGACACGGACTCCGGCTTCCCGCGGGTGGCCGTGATCAGTGCCGCCTGGGGGCTGGGTGAGACCGTGGTGCAGGGCAGCGTCAACCCGGACAAGTACCTCGTGTTCAAGCCGCTGCTGACCGAGGACGCGGCGGCGCAGGGAATCAGCCCGATTATCGAAAAGTCCCTTGGCGCCAAGGAGCGGAAGATGGTGTACAGCCGCGGCGGCCACGCCCGCACCCGGACCATGGACACCTCCGACGCCGAGCGCCGGGCATTCGTCCTGGCCGACGCCGAGATCCTCGCCCTCGCCCGCTGGGCGGTGAGCGTCGAGGAGCACTACGGCCGGCCGATGGACATGGAGTGGGCCAGGGACGGCGAGACCGGCGAACTCTTCATGGTCCAGGCCCGGCCCGAGACCGTGCAGTCGCTCAAGACCGGTTCCCGGTTCACCCTCCACCACCTGTTGGAAACGGGCACCCTGCTGGTAACCGGCGCGGCGATCGGCGACTCGATCGCGCAGGGGACGGCGTGCGTGATCCGGAGCGCCGCCGACATTGAGAAGTTCCGCGACGGCGCCATCCTGGTCACCGAGATGACCGACCCGGACTGGGTTCCCATCATGAAGCGCGCGGCCGGGATCGTCACCGACCACGGCGGCCCCACCAGCCATGCGGCGATCGTGAGCCGGGAACTGGGGGTGCCGGCCGTCGTCGGGACCGGCAACGCCACGGGCGTCCTCGCGGAGGACCAGGCCGTGACCCTGTCCTGCGCCGAGGGCGACCAGGGCCGCGTGTACGCCGGCAGCCTCGCGTTTGAAACCGAGGACGTGGACCTTGGGGATTTGCCCGAGACGCGCACCAAGGTCATGGTCAACATCGCCAGCCCCGCGGCCGCCTTCCAGTGGTGGCGGCTGCCGGCTGCCGGCGTCGGGCTGGCCCGGATGGAGTTCATCATCAGCGCCCTGATCCGGGTCCATCCGATGGCGCTGGTCCACCCGGAGCGGGTCGCCGATCGGCAGGAGGCGGCACAGATCCGGGAACTGACCCGCGGCTACGCGGATCCGAAGGACTACTTCGTGGACACCCTGGCCCTGGGCATCGCGAAGATCGCCGCGCCCTACCACCCGAACCCGGTGATTGTGCGGCTCAGCGACTTCAAGACCAACGAGTATGCGCACCTTATTGGCGGCGGCTCTTTCGAGGAGGCGGAGGAGAACCCGATGCTCGGCTTCCGCGGCGCGTCCCGGTACTACGACGAGCGGTACCGGGACGGCTTCGCGCTCGAATGCCGGGCGCTGAAACGGGTCCGGGAACGACTCGGGTTCAGCAACATCATCGTGATGGTCCCGTTCTGCCGGACACCGCAGGAGGCGGACAAGGTGCTCGCGGTGATGGCGGAGAACGGACTGGTCCGCGGCGAGCAGGGCCTGCAGGTCTACATGATGTGCGAGATCCCGTCCAACGTGGTCCTGGCCGAGCAGTTCGCGTCCCGCTTCGACGGTTTCTCAATCGGCTCGAACGACCTCACCCAGCTGGTCCTCGGTGTGGACCGGGATTCGGCGCAGCTTGCGGCCCTGTTCGACGAGCGCGACGAGGCCGTCATGGCGATGATCAGCGAGGCGATCCGCAAGGCGCACGCGGCCGGGATCAAAATCGGCATCTGCGGGCAGGGCCCCAGCAACCACCCGGAGTTTGCGGCGTTCCTGGTCGGCGAGGGCATCGACTCGATCTCGCTGAACCCGGACAGCTACCTCAGGACCGTCCCGCGGATCGCGGCAGCCGAGTCGCAGGCGTCCGGGAAGTAACGCGACCGCCACCGGCCCCCGGGCCCGTAGGCCGCCGCCCGGAACTGAGGGCCCGTAACGCGTTCAGGATGGTGGCCAGGTCCACCAGCTCCTGGGACAAGGCGCCGGCGATGGCGGGAACGTAGCCGGCCGCAGCCGCCACCATCAGCGCCACGCTGAGGGCGATCCCGATCCAGATGCTTTGCAGCGCCACCTTCACGGTCCGCTGGCTGATCCGCACGGCCGAGGCCACCTTGGACAGGTCGTCCAGGATGATCACGACGTCGGCGGACTCGCCGGCCGCCGTCGAGCCCCGCGCTCCCATGGCGATTCCGACGTCGGCGACGGCCAGGACGGGGGCGTCGTTGACGCCGTCGCCCACCATCAGCACCGGCCGGTGCGGCAGCGACCGCACGGCGTCCACCTTGTCCGGCGGCAGGCATTCAGCCCTGACATTGGTGACCCCGGCGGCCTCCGCGATGTGCTCGGCGGTGGCCTGGGCGTCGCCGGTCAGCATCACGGTCTCGGTGACGCCCAGGGCGCGGAGTTCGGCGAGGGTCCGCCGCGCCTCGGCGCGGATCGGATCGCTCATCACGAGGCAGCCGACGTATTCCGTGCCAACCCCCACATAGATGGCCAGTTCGCCGCTGGCCAGTTCCGTCTCTTCCACTCCGGCGGCCGATTCGGCCACGAAGGTGGGCTTGCCCACCACCACGTCCCGGCCGCCGAAGCTGGCCCGGACCCCGTGGGTGGCGTATTCGGTGGCCCCGGAGGCGCTTTCAAAGCCCAGCGCCCGGGAGCGGGCGGCGTCCATCACGGACGCGGCGAGCACGTGGGAGGAGTACTGCTCCGCGGAGGCCGCCCAGCGCAGCACCTCGTCCTCGGCCAGGGTGCCGGTGACCCGGACCTCCACCAAGGCCGGTCGGCCGTAGGTGAGGGTTCCGGTCTTGTCGAAGGCGGCGGTCTTGATCCGGCCCAGCAGTTCCAGCACGCCGGCGTATTTGACGATGATGCCGCCGCGGGCGGCACGGCTCATGCCGCCCAGGAAGGCGACCGGTGCGGCGATCAGCAGCGGACAGGGAGTGGCGACCACCAGCACTTCGGCAAAACGGGCCGGGCTGCCGCTGATGATCCACCCGACGGCGCCCAGCAGGTAGGCGAGGGCGGTGAACGGGACGGCGTAACGGTCCGCCAGCCGGACCATGGGCGCCTTGCTCTCTGCCGCCTCCTTTACCAGGGCGACGATCCGGCTGTACTGGGAGTTCTCCATCAGGGCCGTGACCTGCATCCGGATGGCGGCTTGGCCGTTCAAGGACCCGCTCATCAGGCCGTCGCCGGCGGCGCGTTCCACCGGCAGGCTTTCGCCGGTGAGTGAGGACTCATCGAAGGTCCCGGACGTGGAGAGCAGCACCCCGTCCAGCGGCACCACTTCGCCGGGCCGCACCAGCAGGATGTCGCCGACTTCGACGTCGACGGCGGGCACGTCCTCGTGCTGACCGTCAATTTGGGTTCCGGCGACGGAGGTCCCGGCTGCGGGGGGGCGTTCCCGGTGCGCGGTCTGCGGTACGCGCTCCAGCAGGGCCGTCAGCTCGCCTTTGGCCCGGCCCGCCGCGTAGTCCTCTAGCGCGGTGCCGCCGGCCATCATGAGCACGATGATCATCGAGGCGATGAACTCACCCACCAGCACTGTGCTGACGATGGCCGTGACCGCCAGGATATCGATGCCCCACTGGCCGCGGAGCAGCCGGCGGACCATGCCGACACCGAGGTACGCGGCCACGGCCAGCGCGTAGATGCTCGCGGCGATCCGCGCGATCCCTTCCTGGCCGGAAGCCAGCAGCAACACCACTGCTAAAAGGGCAACGACAGTGCCCATCACCAGCGGATACCGGAACGCAATTTTCACGGTTGTCCCGCCTCGTTCTCCACGCAAGACCCGGCGTCTGCGGTTACTTGCATCCTACTGCGGCCGTCCCGCCCGCCCGCGGGCCGTTCAGCCCTACCATTGCCGGTGATCCGGCGCCATGGTGAAGCATGTGGGCGATCTTCGCCGGCGGCCGCCGCCGGGTGGTTGCGGTCATCGTGGTGGTGGCCGCACTGGTGTTGCTGGCCGGCGCGGTGGTGACGGCCGTGATCCTCGGCGCGGGACCCCGGGATGCTGCGCCCCCGGTGGTCCCCGGCGCCGGTAGCCCTTCGGTCCGGCCGCAGACCCCAACGCAGACTCCGACGCCGACTTCAACGCCGGAGCCGCAAGCGCCGCCGTCGAGCGTCCCGCCGCCGGGTACGGAAGTACCGTCCGCGGAAGCCCCGGAAGCCCCGGAAGCCCCGGCCACGGACGCTCCACCGCTGCCCTCCGCGCCGACGGCGGACCCGTTCCCGGCGGCGCTCCGCGGAGCCGACGTCGAGGTGGTCCCGAACGCCGGCCGCACGGTTGCCCTGACTTTCGACGCCGGCGCCAACTCGGCCGGCCTGCCCAGCATCCTGCAGACCCTCGGAACGGCCGGAGTGCGGGCGACGTTCTTCCTCACCGGCACCTGGGCCGGTGCCAACCCCGCGGGGGTCGCCGCGATAGCCGCTGCCGGTCACCGGGTTGGCAACCACTCCATGACGCATCCCGGGTTCAGCACCCTCTCCGACGCCCAAATCGCCCAGCAGTTGGCCGGGGCGCAGTCCGCAATTACCGCCGCCGGTGCGGATTCCCGCCCGCTGTTCCGCTTTCCCTTCGGCGAGCGGGATGCGCGCACCATCGCCGCCGTGAATGCCCTGGGCTACGTCCCGGTCCGCTGGACGGTGGACACCCTGGGCTGGAAGGGCACCAGCGGCGGCATCACGGCCCAGATCGTCGCCGACCGCGCGCTGAGTGGACTGCAACCGGGGGAGATCATCCTGATGCACGTTGGCTCCAACCCGGACGACGGCAGCACCCTGGACGCCGACGCCCTGCCGCAGCTCATCGACCGGATCCGCCAGGCCGGATACGCGTTCGCCACCCTCGACGCGCTGCTCGGCTGATGGCCGGCCACCCGGTCACCCGCCACTGTCGCCGGCCTCCCGGGACTGGTACGAATAACTCATGACGGAGTCGCCCACAGTTGCCGCCGCACTGGCGCCCGTCGACGCGGTGGTGTTCGAACTGGACGGGGTGGTGCTCGACACCGCGGAGCTCCGCGCCGCCGCCTGGCGGCACCTGGCCGACGAAGTCTTCCAGGACCGGCGGCTGCCGCCACGTGCCCGCCGGGATCCGCTGGCGGACGCCGAGTACACGGCCTTCATCGAGGGCCGGGCGCCCGCCGACGGCGTTTCGGCCTTCCTGGCCTCGCGCGGGGTTCCGCTCCCGGCGGGTTTGCCCGCGGACGGACCGGGCGACTGGACGGCGTTCGGACTCGGGAAACGCCAGGACGAACTCTTCGGGCAGCTGTTGCGGGACCAGCCGCCGAGGGCTTTCCAAAGCACCGTGGCACTGCTCGAACGGCTCAGGGCCGGCCGGATCCCGGTGCTGCTCGCCACGTCCGATCCGAACGCGGGAGAGCTCCTCGCCGCCGTCGGCCTGGACGGATACTTCGACCAGGGTGCCGGCGGGAAGCCGGCGCACCGGGGCGGAGACGCCGGCACGCCATCCCCGGCGCTGGCCGCGGTGCACCGGCTGGACATCCCGCCCCGGCGGGCCATGGTCATCGAGGCGGACGTCGCCGGGGTGGAAGCGGGGCGCCGCGGCGGCTTCGGGCTGGTGGTGGGCATCGACCGGACCGGCCGGCGGGCCGAACTGGAGGCCGCCGGCGCCGACATCGTTGTGGAAGACGTCAGCGAGCTGGACATCGGCCTGGTCATCACGGACCCCTGGCTCCTGGTCTATGAAGGCTTCGACCCGGCGCACGAGGGGCACCGGGAGGCCCTGACCACCCTCGGCAACGGCTACATGGCGACCCGGGGCGCGGCCCCTGAACACCGCGGCGGCGCAATCCACTACCCCGGAAGCTACCTGGCGGGGGTCTACAACCGGCTGGCCAGCGTCGTGCAGGGCCAGCGGACAGTGGACGAGCACATGGTGAACATGCCGGACTGGCTGCACCTGGACGTGCGGATCGAGGATGGCGCCTGGTGGTCCGAAGGAGGCCTGCTGCTCCGCCGGGAGCGCCGCACCCTGGACCTCAAACGCGCCCTGCTCACCCGGGAAGCGCTCCTGGAGGACGACGTCGGGCGGCGACTGCGGCTGGTGCAGCGCCGCGTCGTGTCGATGGCCGAACCACACCTCGCCGCCTTGGAGACCGTGCTCACCGCAGACGGCTGGAGCGGCAGCATCAGTGTCCGCAGCGGCTGCGACACGGCCGTGACCAACTCCAACGTCCCGGCGGACGCGCAGCTGTCCAAACGGCACCTGGCGGCGGTGGAGGTGACGGACAGCGATACAGGTGGGGGCGCCGTCGGACTGCGCGTGCAGGCGCAGACCAGCCAGAGCCGGATCGGCATCGCCCTGGCCCTGCGGACGGAGGTATCCGGACCGGCCAATTCCAGCTTTGAGCAGCTGGATGGCTTGTACGCGCACCGCCTCGAGCTGCCGGCCGGGGACGGGGCCGCGGTGACCGTTACCAAGACGGTGGCGGTGGCCAGCTCCCGGGACCACGCGATCTCCTCGCCGCTGACCGGCGCGGAGGCCGTGCTGGCGCGCTCGGGCGGCTTCGCGGCGCTGCTCGCCGAGCACCAAAACGCCTGGTCGCTGCTGCTGGCACCGTTCATCATCGAGTCCGACGCCCCCTCACAAGCCCAGCTGATCCTGAATCTGCACGTCTTCCACCTGCTGCAGACCCTCACGGTGCACACCGCCGAGCTCGACGCGGGCGTCCCGGCGCGCGGACTGCACGGGGAGGGTTACCGCGGGCACGTCTTCTGGGACGAGCTGTTCGTCCTCCCCGTGCTGAACTCCAGGCTGCCCGCACTCGCCCGGGAACTGATCGACTACCGCTGGCGGCGGCTCGGGCCGGCCCGTGATGCCGCGCGGGCGGCCGGACTGCGCGGCGCCCTGTTCCCCTGGCAAAGCGGCAGCGACGGCACCGAACAAACACCCAAGCTGCTCTACAACAAGCTGTCCGGGCACTGGATACCGGACCACTCGCACCTGCAGCGCCACGTGGGACTGGCCGTCGCCTTCAACGCGTGGCAGTACTTCGAAGCCACCCAGGACCGCGGCTGGCTGACCCAACACGGCGCGGAACTCATTGTCGACGTCGCCCGCCTGTTCGCCTCGATGGCGGATTACGACGCCGCCGCCGACCGGTTCCATCTGCGCGGCGTCATGGGCCCGGACGAGTACCACACCGGAAACCCCGGCGACCCGGGCGGCGGCCTGGATGACAACGCCTACACCAACATCATGGCCGCGTGGGTGTTCGACCAGGCCGAATGGATCATGCGCTCCGTCCAAGGCTTCGACATGGAGGACCTTCGCGCCCGGCTGGGCATCACGACGGCGGAAATCGCGCACTGGGCGCGGCTGAGCCGGCGCATGTTCGTGCCGTTCCTCGCCGGCGGCATCATCAGCCAGTTCGACGGTTACGGCGAGCTCCAGGAACTGGACTGGAGCCACTACCGCCGCAGCTACCGCAACATCGAGCGGCTGGACCTCATCCTGGAGGCCGAGGGCGACAGCACCAACCACTACCGGCTCGCCAAACAGGCCGACGTCCTGATGCTGCTTTACGTCTTGGGCGAGGACCAGCTCCTGGCGTTCCTCGACCGGCTGGGCTACGCCGTCACGCCCACGCAGATGGCCGCGACGGTGGATTTCTACCTGGCCAGGACGGCGCACGGCTCCACCCTGAGCCGGGTGGCGCACGCCTCGGTCCTGGCCCAGCGCGACCCGGAACGGGCCTGGGCCACCTTCCGGGAAGCCCTGGACGCCGACCTGGATGACACCCAGGGCGGGACCACCAGTTCGGGCATCCACCTGGGCGCCATGGCCGGTTCCATCGACGTCGTCCAGCGCAGCTTCGCCGGGCTCCGGATCACCCGCGACGCCCTCCATTTCACACCCCGGCTGCCGGCCGAACTCCGCCGGGTCGATTTCCAGGTCCGCTACCGGGACCAGCTGCTGGCCGTGCATCTGGAAACCGACCGGCTGGTGGTCTCCGCTGCCCCCGGCGACGCCGCCCCCGTCCTGGTCCGGGTAGGCACCCGGAAGGTGCTGCTCCGGGCCGGCGAGGAACACGAATTCCTCCGCACCGGCCGCTGACCCAAGTAGCTCGCAGTAGGTGTCGTTTTGAGCCCTCAAAAGGGCATCAATTGCGAGCTAGTTGGGCGGAATGTCAGGGGGCCACACGGATGACGGCGGCGCCGGTGACCCTGTCGGCGGCGAGATCCCGCAACGCCCGGTCCGCGGCGTCAAAAGGGTACGCAACGGTGGTCGGCCGGAGCGGAATCTCTGCTGCAAGCCGGAAGAACTCCTCGCCGTCGGCCCGCGTGTTGGCCGTAACGCTGCGCAGCTGGCGCTCCTGGAAAAGCTCCGCGGCGTAGTTCAGCGGCGGGATGTCGCTGAGGTGGATGCCGGCGACGGCGAGGGTCCCGCCGCGGTCGAGGGCACGCAGCGCCGGCGGCACCAGGGCGCCCGCGGGCGCGAACAGGATGGCGGCATCGAGCGGGTCCGGCGGCTCGTCCTCGGCCCCGCCGGCGAAGGTGGCGCCGAGGTCCAGGGCGAGGCGCCGGGCGTCCGGCGACCGCGTCATGACGTACACGCGCGCCCCCTGGTAAAGCGCCAGCTGGGCGGCGAGATGCGCGGAGGCGCCGAACCCATAGATGCCCAGCCGGCCGCCGATGGGCAGTTCGGCGCGAAGCAGGGCACGGTAGCCGATAATGCCGGCGCACAGCAGCGGGGCCGCTTCCTCATCCCGGAAGGTCTCCGGAATCCGGTAGGCGAAGTCCTCCGCGACGGTAATCAATTCGGCGTAGCCGCCGTCGCGGTCCCAGCCTGTGAAGGTGGGGGACAGGCACAGGTTTTCCTGCCCGCGCACGCAGAACCGGCAGGATCCGCAGGTGCCCCCGAGCCATGCCACCCCGACACGCTCGCCGCGCCTGAACCGGGCCGCGCCCGGGCCGCTGCCTATCACCTCGCCAACGACCTCGTGACCGGGAACGACGTCGGGGCGTCGCGGCAATAGTTCGCCCTCGGCCAGGTGCAGGTCGGTGCGGCACACCCCGCAGACCCGCACCCGCACGAGGACTTCCCCCCGGCCAGGAACCGGATCCGGGCGCTCGCCGGACACCAGCGGGCCGCCCGCTATTGGCCCCGGCTGCGCAACCCACCAGGCCCGCACAGGGCTTCCCTTTCCCGGACGGCCGCTGGCTGGGAACCTGCTGCGGGTGCCGGCATGAATCCTCCCCGGTAGGCGGACGTTCGCACCCCCAGCGTGCGTCCCCCCAGTACAGCCCGTGCCGGCGCGGATCGGCTAGGGGCTTTGGTCCCCAGCCCGTTCGCTGCCGCCGTGTTCTTCCCGCAGCTCCCGGCCACGGCGGATCTCTTCTTCCTCCTTGGCTTGCAGCTTGTCGCTCTGCTTCGTGTCCCGCGGCGGCAGCTGGATGGTCTCCTCGGCCTCAATGCCGGCCTGGAGCTGGCGTCCGCGCTCGGTTTCGGCATCGAACTCGGCGCCGAACAGCAGCGACATATTCAGGATCCACAGCCAGAGCAGCGCGACGATCACACCGCCGATCGCGCCGTAGGTCTTGTTGTAGCTGTTGGAGTAGGCCACGTAGAAGCCGAATGCCAGGGACGCCAGCAGAAACACGACCAAGGCGATCGCCGACCCCATGCTCAGCCAGCGGAATTTCGGCTGCTTCACGTTGGGGGTGGCGTAGTAGAGGATGGCAATCGCGACGATGATCAGCACCAGCATCACCGGCCATTTGGCGATGTTCCAGACGGCCAGGAATGTCCCGCCCAGGCCGATGATGTTCCCGACGGACTCCGCCACGGGCCCGCTGAGCACAAGCATCGCGGCCAGCACGACGACGATCAGGAGATTGACGACGGTGACGCCGAGCATGGTGCCCCGAAGCTTGAGGAACGGCCTGCCCTCGTCGGTCTCGTATACCCGGTTCATGGCGCGGCCGAAGGCGCCAACGTAGCCGGACGCGGACCAGAGGGCGGTGAGGAGGCCCAGGATGAACGTGAAGCCGGCGGCCGAGGAACCGGCCAGGTCTTCCACCACGGGGCGGATCGTCTTCACCGTTTCACCCGGTGCGATGCCCTGGACGATGTCCAGCAGAGCGGAGGTGGTTTTCTGGGCGTCCCCGAAAAGACCGAGCAGGGATACCAGCGCCAGCATCGCCGGAAAGATCGAAAGCACCGAGTAGTAGGTCAGGGCCGCGGCCAAGTCGGGGCACTTATCCTTCGTGAACTCGCGCAGGGTTTTCCTGGCGATGTACTTCCAGGAGGGCTTGGTGACGTCGGTGGGGGCGCCTGGCTTGCGCGGATCATTCGGAGCGGGCGCCGTGCGGGTTTTGGCGGTGCTGCTCTCGGCGGACTCGGCGTCGTCCATGGAGCCCGTGTCCGTCTGGGTGAGGTTCTTGGCCATCGGAATCTTCCTTCGTAGGTTAAGCGCAGCGGCCGGCTGCCCAGCGCGTCAGCGAGGGCAACCGGCCGTTTTCCGGTCAGGCTAGGCCTGCTGGACGTTGTCCTTGGCGTCTGCGGCGCGGTCCCTCACATCGGAGACTGCCGTCTGGCCTTCGTCCTTGACGTTCTGGGCGGCGTCGGTGGCCGTGGCCTTGACGTTCTCCATGGCAACCTGGGCCGGTTCCTTGAGCCCCTCGGCCACGTGCTGCGCTGCGTGGCTCAACTCCGTGGTGAGCGGTTCGGCGGCCGTCTTGAGGGCGTCTGCCGCCTCGCGTTCCTTCTGGCTGGCCGGAATCAGGGAGGACACCAGCAGGCCGGCGCCGAAGGCGATGAGCCCTGCGGCGAGCGGGTTCCCCTGCGTCTTGACCTTGGCCTGGTGCGGCGCGTCGGCGACGGCGGAGCCGGCGTCGTTCAGGTGTGAGGCGGCGCTGCCGCCGGCGGACTGCACGCCGCCGGCGGTGTGGTCGGCTGCTCCCATGACCTTCTCCTTCACTCCGAAGACGGCGTCCTTGACGTTTTCCTTGACTCGGTCAGTCTGGCGCTGGACGATGTGCGACGGGGTGACCTTGTCGGCCACGGCGTCGACGTTGGTGCCGAGCCGGGCGCGGGTTGCTTCAATGTCGGCGCGGATGGCATCCGGGTTTTCACTCATTGTGTATTCCTCGCTCTAGTGGCTGGGCTTGAGGGTCGGGGGGATTTCCTGGATCGTCGCCGCGGTCTGGGGCAGGCCCTTAATCGCTTTGAGTTCCTTGCGGCCCATCGAGGCCAAAACGGCGCCGATGATGCCCCAGATGACGGCGACGATGACGCCGGACCATCCGAGTCCCATCAGCGTTCCCAGCCCCCACCAAAGCGCGAGGGAGAGGAACAGCAGGACGAAGTGGCCCGCGACGCCGGCGCCGGCCAGCATGCCGCTGCCTTTGCCGGCCCGGCTGGTGCTCTGCTTCAGTTCGGCCTTGGCGAGTTCCACTTCCTGACGCATCAGGGTGGACATGTCCCGCGTAACGTCGCCGAGCAGGTCGCCCAGGGAGTTGGTTTCGGCCTTCACATGGGCCTCAGTGGGAGGCATCGGGGCGCCCGTGGGCATCTCGCTGCTCATCGACGGCCTCCGTTCAACGGATCCTCACGGTCGGGGTCGACTGCCGGATCGAGGCGGTACGGATCCGCGGCGAGTGGGTCGTCGGCCCACCGGTCGGCCTGCGTTCCGGATCCCTCAAGCGGGTTCGGCGGGTAGGTCTCGACGCCCGGTGTGGCGGGGTAGGTGCCTGCGAAGCCGGCCGTCGTCGTTTCCGGGTAGGTGACCGGCGGCGGCGGAACCGCGACGCCGGCGTCGGGCACCCGGGTGACCGGCGCGTTGTACTGTGCCGCGGTGCCGGTGGATGCAGTGCCGCTGGAGGCCGTATCCGGGGCGCCGGCGCTCAGGCTCCGGCTGAGGCGTCCGGCGAGGATGCCGGCGCCGGCGGCTGCCAGCAGGAACGTGCCGGGGCGCTGGCGGGCGAACGACTTAACCTCGTTGAGCAGCGAACCCGGGTCCCGGTTGTCGAGCCAGGTGGCAACAGACTGGGAGCGCTCGGCGGCCTGGCGGATCAGGTCCGTCGCAACGCCGGGCTGGTCCGAGGCGTCTGCCATCGAGTGGAGTTCGCTGGAGATGGAGTGCAGGCCCTGGGCGGCCTTCTGCTGCTGGGTGCCGGCCTGCGCGGTAAGGTCCGTCCGCGCCTGGGCGAGGAGGTCCTTGGCATTGCTCTTCACTTCGCCGGCCACGTTTGCCGCTTCGTCCTTGGCAGTCTGGGCGACGTTCTGGGCCGAGTCTGCAGCCTGCCGGGTCACTTCACCGGCCTCCCCCTTCGCGGCGTCGGTCTTCGAGGACGTCTCGGTCGTGGACGTGCCGGAGTAAGCGGGCGGGAACGTTGAGCTCGGCCGCAATTCAGGCTCGCCCTCTACCAGTCCGGGGGTACCGTAGGTGCTGTCCTGGGGCCATTGGTTCTCTGTCATCGTCGCTCTCTTTCCTTGTAGATCTGGCGCCGGCTGGGTACTGCGACGCCGAACTCGAATAGTAAGCATGATTACTAATTCATAGTAAGCACGCTGACTATTCGATTACAAGCAGATTCGGAAAATCTCCCGTCCCGACAGCCAGCTAGGGTTGAACCATGGGTGAATCGGTGGACGGCTGATGGCGAAGCGGGGCAGGGCTGCCGGCCGGAATACCGGGACCTCGAGCCCGGGAGTGGTGGAAGTGCCGAAGGGCACTCGCCCGGACGGTCCAGTGGCGGGCGTCTATTACATCGACACCGGTGACTGCGAGCTGATCCCGGACCAGGACAATTCAACGGGCTGGCTGCTTCGGATCAACGGCGTCATGAGTTCCCACATCGACCTGGTTGACCCGCTGTTCCTCGACTTCGAGTACATGCGCTGGATCGCCGCCCTGGTGGAGTCGCGCTGGCCGCCGGCGGACCGGCCGAAGCTGCGCGCCCTGCACCTCGGCGGGGGAGCATGCTCACTGGCGCGCTACTTCCACGCGGCCTACCCGGATGCCCGCCAGGTGGTGGTGGAGCTGGACGGCAAACTCGCCGAGTACGTCCGCGGCTGGTTCGACCTGCCCAAGGCGCCGCTGCTGCGGCTCCGTGTGGGCGAAGCCCGGGAAGTGACGGAGAGCCTCACGCCGCAGACGAGGGACCTGGTCATCCGTGACGTGTTCGCGGGCGCCGTCACCCCGCGGCCGCTCACCACCAAGGAGTTCACCGAGCAGGCCAAGCGCGTCCTGGCGCCCGGCGGTGTCTACCTGGTGAACTCCGGCGACGCTCCCGCCCTGACCAACGCCCGGGAGGATGCGTCCACCATCGCGGCGGCCTTCGAGCACACGGTGATCATTGCGGACCCGGCCATGCTCAAGGGCCGGCGTTACGGCAACATGATCATTGCGGGTAGCGACCTGCCGTTCGCCGACGACCCCGGCCTCGCGCGGCGCCTGCTGGGCGGCGCGGTGCCGGCCCAGATCTGGGACGACGCCCGGGTGCGGGCCTTCGCCGCCGGCGCGGCTGTCCGCCACGACCCGGCGTCGGAGCATCCGGCGGCCGCCCCGGAAGCCGGGCTCCCGCCGTCGTCGACTGTTCCGTAACGGCCCTTCTGCGGCCCCAAAACGGCGTTTACGGAGCAGCCGCTGCGCCTCCGCGGCCCAGGAGCGCCTCGCGGTGCGCGGTCGTCTGCCGGCGCAGGGCATGGGCGACGGCGGCCACGGCGGGCCGGCGCAAGGAATCTGGCCGGAGCACCATCCAGTAGGGGAGCAGCTCCGCGAACTGGTCCGGCAGCAACCTGACCAGGTCCGGGTGCAGGTCGGCGGCGAAGCACGGCAGGAAGCCGATTCCCGCCCCGGCCCGCGTCGCCTCCACGTGGACGAAGACGTTGGTGGAGCTCAGCCCGTCCCGCATGGTCGGAACCAGCCGGCGCGGTGCGTCCAGGTCATCCACCTGGAGCATCGAGTCCACAAAGTAGACCAGCGGGTGCTCCTTCAGTTCGTCCACCGAGGTCGGCGTCCCGTACTCGGCTAGATAGTCCCGGGACGCGTACATGCCCAGCATGTACTCGCCGAGCCTCGCCGCCTCCGCGCGGTGCACCTGCGGCTCGCCGACGACCACCTCGATGTCCAACCCGGAGCGCTGCTGGAGCGCGCGGCGGGTCACGGTGATGATCTCCACGCTGAGCCCCGGATGGCGGCGGCGCAGCTTGGCCACCGCGGGTGCGGCGATGTAGGCGCTGAAACCGTCCGTGGCCGTCATGCGCACGACGCCGGTGACCGGGTCGGGCGCCTTGCCTGGCTGTTCGAGCGAACGCACTGCCCCTTCCACCTGCTCGGCGACGGCGACCGCCGCGGCGCCGAGCTCGGTCAGTTCCCAGCCGCCGGAGGCCCGGGACAGGACGCGGCCGCCGAGGGCCTTCTCCAGTGCCGAGATCCGGCGCGAAACCGTGGTGTGGTTCAGGCCCAGAACCTGGGCCGCCGTTGTAAACCGGGCCGAGCGCGAGACCGCCAGCAGCACCAGGAGGTCGTCGGGATTTGCATTCATGTCTGCAATTCTGCACACATGTGGTGCCGGTTTGCCCATTGAACCGCAGGGACTGTGCGGCGATACTCAATGAAGCCCATTTTTAGTGCCGCGCGTCACAGTCGTGGACCGGGTCGACACCGATCGTGTTGGCTTGGCAGCATCCACCACTGAAGCGCGTGAACCTGAGGGCCGCGAATCTCTGAATTGGAAGGCTTGGGAATGGAAAATACGCTCAACGGCCGCAAGGCACTGGTCACCGGCGGCGCCGGCGGGATCGGCGCAGCCTGCGTCCGGGCCCTGGCCGCCAGGGGCGCAAAGGTGGTGGTTGCCGACGTCGACGAAGCCGCCGCCACCGCCCTCGCCGACGAGGTCGGGGGAACCGCCTGGACAGTCAACCTGCTCGACGTCGAAACGCTGCAGACGCTCAGCCTGGATTGCGACATCCTGGTCAACAACGCCGGAATTCAGCGGATCAGCCCGATAGAGGAGTTCGATCCGGCCGATTTCCGCCGCATCATCACCCTCATGCTGGAGGCGCCATTCCTGCTGATCCGGGCCGCGCTGCCGCACATGTATGCCGGCGGATTCGGCCGGATCATCAACCTCTCCTCGGTCCACGGGCTCCGGGCCTCGCCGTTCAAGAGCGCCTACGTCTCGGCCAAGCACGGCCTGGAAGGGCTCAGCAAGGTGACGGCACTGGAGGGCGGCGCGCACGGGGTGACGTCCAACTGCGTCAACCCGGGATATGTCCGGACGCCGCTGGTCGAGTCTCAGATCGCGGACCAGGCCAAGGTGCACGGCATTCCGGAGTCCGAGGTGTTGGCCAAGATCATGCTCACCGAGGCGGCTGTGAAGCGGCTCGTCGAACCCGAAGAGGTGGCCTCGCTGGTGGCATGGCTGGCCTCGAACGACGCCGGCATGGTCACCGGCGCCAGCTACACCATGGATGGCGGCTGGTCCGCCAGGTAGGGAGCCCGGGGGTACTCGCCCCTCCGCGGGACGCTGCTGCCGAGGTGAGACTTTGTGCCCAGTTTCTGAGACCGGAGCACCAAGTCTCACCTCAGCGCGGCGGGCTTCCCGCCGCCGCTCAGGTCAGCGGCGGAGCCCCGGCGGTCCGGCCCTAGCGGCAGACTCCCCAGCAGAGGTGCCGGTGGGTCCGGTAACGTCGTACAACCACGGTAAGGTCCGGCGTCGTGAGTAACACGAGTAACAGCTACCCCTTTAGTGCCGCCAATCACTCGGGCCGCAGGCTCGGACTACTTACCTGCGGGTAGGCCCGGCCTGCCGGCGGAGGTTCCGCCCGTGGAGCGCGACCGCCAATACAATCAGGGGGACATGGATGGCCGGGAGATTGTGAGCAAACCACTTCGGCAGATAGATGTCCGTCACGGATCCGTCGGTGTCGCCCAGGTTCCTGGCTACCGCCGTCAGCGGGCAGTGGAAGCCGTTGGCCGCAAAGATCGCAGTTTCAGTGCCGACCACGGCAGCTGCCAGCGCGGCTTTCCGGTCCGAGCGGCCGCGGAAGCCGGCGTAGAGGACGTAGACCATCGCTGCCTCGATGGTGAACCAGGCGAAAGTGTGGACCGCTTTTACGGCCTTCAGCCCGGCGTTGCGGCACCGCCGGCCCCGATCTTCCGCGTCCTTCGCCCCGGCTGCGGCCGTGCCCGCAATCAACCAGCGCACGCTGGACCTCCTGGCATTCCGACGGGTCTGAACAGCGAAGCACCACTACCTGGCACCGCCTAGGGGCGGAGGTCCCGCGCTCGGGGCAGCGCCGGACCGCGGGTGCCGGCGGCCCGCCGCGCGAACGTCCGGTATCCCAGACGCTGTGCCGGTCAGGCACTTCCCGGTTCCAGGCGGCCGGGTGCATGCTGGAGTACGGGATCCCGGACACCCCGGCGCGCCGCCCGGGGCGCCGCCGCCGCGCCGCTGCCCCGACGCCGCCCGACATCGAAGAGGAACCCATGCCAACCGCCAGCACCAACTCCTCGCCGGCCAGGCCGGCGTCCAAGGTTCCGGCCGCCGAGAACACCCTGCGGATCCTGAAGCTGCTGGCCTCCAAGCGCGGCCCGATGGCGGCGTCGAACATTGCCACGGCTCTCGACCTGCCGCGTTCCACCGTCTACCACCTGCTCGGGGTGATGGAAGCGAACGGGTTTGTCCTCCATTTGCACGAGGAACAGCGCTATGGCCTCGGCATCAGCGCCTTCGAACTGAGTTCGGCTTATTCGCGGCAAGAGCCGCTGTCCCGGCTCGGCCGGCCGTTGCTGGCCTCGCTCGTGGACGCGATCGGCGAGAGCGCACACCTGGCCGTGCTGCATGGGCGGGACGTGCTGTACATCGTGGAGGAGCGGGCCAAGAACCGCCCGTCGCTGGTGACCGACGTCGGGGTCCGGCTGCCCAGCCATCTCACCGCCAGCGGCCGAGCCATCCTGGCGGCGCTGCCCAAGTCGCAGGTTCGCGCGCTGTACCCAAATGCCGCCGCGTTCACCGCCCGGCATGAGATGGAAGGCGCCATCATGAAGTACTCCGCGCTGTCCTCGCACCTGGACCAGGTGAGGCAGCGCGGCTACGCCACCGAACACGGCGAGGTGACGCCCGGCTTCGGCTCGATCGCGGCAGCCGTCACTGACCATGCGGGCTGGCCGACGGCCGCCGTCGCCGTGACGTTCCTGGAAGACAAGCTGCCCGCGGAGCAGTGGCCGGTCCTGGCCGCGCGGGTCAAGAAAGCCGCCGACGATCTCTCGGTCCGGATCCATGGCCGCCCGGCCCCAACTAGCTCGCAGTAAGTGCCGTTTTGGGCGCCCAAAGCGACAAGTAATGCGAGTTAGTTGGGTCTGGCATCCCGGACAGCGACCGCGGAGACCCCCTGTTTCAGGCACACCCCACGCGCTTTAGTTAAGACAGAACCGCTTCCCCGGACCGTCCAGCCAACTAAGGAGTCTCCATGGCACCCGCCGATTTCACCACCGGTGCCCGCCCGGTCAAAGCAACCCGCGGCACCGAGCTCACCGCCAAGAGCTGGCAGACGGAAGCCCCGCTGCGCATGCTCATGAACAACCTCGACCCCGAGGTCGCCGAGCGCCCCGATGACCTGGTGGTCTACGGCGGCACCGGGCGCGCCGTCAGGTCCTGGGCCGCGTTCGACGCGATCACCCGCACCCTCGAAACTCTGGAGAAGGACGAGACCCTGCTGGTCCAGTCCGGCAAGCCGGTCGGCGTCTTCCGCACCAACGAATGGGCGCCCCGGGTACTGCTGGCCAACTCCAACCTGGTGGGCGACTGGGCGAACTGGCCCGAATTCCGCCGGCTCGAGGCCGAGGGCCTGATGATGTACGGCCAGATGACCGCCGGCTCCTGGATCTACATCGGCACCCAGGGCATCCTGCAGGGCACCTTCGAGACCTTCGCCGCGATCGCGCGCAAGCTCACCGGGGATGAGAACGGCACCCTGGCCGGCACCCTGACCCTCACCGGCGGCTGCGGCGGCATGGGCGGCGCCCAGCCGCTCGCCGTCACCCTGAACGACGGCGCCTGCCTGATTGTCGACGTCGACGAAAGCCACCTGCGCCGCCGGGCCGGCAAGCGCTACCTCGACGAGGTAGAGACGGACCTCGACGCCGCAATCGCCAAGGTGCTCAAAGCCAAGGAAGAGCGCCGCGGCTGGTCCGTGGGCTACGTGGGCAACGCCGCCGAGGTCTTCCCTGAGATCCTGCGCCGCCACAACGCCGGCGAACTCACGGTCGACATCGTCACCGACCAGACCTCCGCCCATGACCCCCTCAGCTACCTGCCCGAGGGCATCACGGTGGCAGACTGGCACCGCGAGGCCGCGGCCGACCCGGAAGGCTTCACCAAAAAGGCGCAGGCCTCGATGGCCAGGCACGTGGCAGCCATGGTCGAGTTCCAGGACGCCGGCGCCGAAGTCTTCGACTACGGCAACTCCATCCGCGACGAGGCCCGCAAGGGCGGCTACAACCGCGCGTTCGAGTTCCCCGGCTTCGTCCCGGCTTACATCCGGCCGCTGTTCTGCGAGGGCCTCGGCCCGTTCCGCTGGGTGGCGCTCTCCGGTGACCCCGAGGACATCGCGGTCACGGACAAGGCCATCAAAGAGCTCTTCCCGGAGAACAAGCACCTGCACCGCTGGCTCGACGCCGCCGCAGAGCGGGTCGAATTCGAAGGTCTGCCGGCCCGGATCTGCTGGCTCGGCTACGGCGACCGCGCCAAGGCCGGGCTGCTGTTCAACCGTCTCGTGGCGGAGGGCAAGGTCAAGGCACCGATTGTCATCGGCCGCGACCACCTCGACTCCGGCTCCGTCGCCTCCCCGTATCGCGAAACCGAGGCCATGGCCGACGGCTCCGACGCGATCGCCGACTGGCCGCTGCTCAACGCCCTGCTTAACACCGCCTCCGGCGCCACCTGGGTCTCCATCCACCACGGCGGCGGCGTCGGGATCGGCCGCTCCATCCACGCCGGCCAGGTCTCCGTCGCGGACGGCACCGACCTCGCAGCCCAGAAGCTCGAACGCCTCCTCACCAACGACCCCGGCATGGGCGTCATCCGCCACGCCGACGCCGGCTACGACCGCGCCGTCGAGGTCGCCAACGAACGCGGTGTCCGGATCCCCATGCTCCCCACGGACTCCCTCACCTCGCAAGCTCGGCCAGGGAACCCTGTCCGCGTGGCCCCAGAGTCCCGCTAACCAAGCCCGCAAATCCTCGTCGATTGCTCCGTAAACGCCGTTTTGAGCCTCCAAAAGGGCCGTTACGGAGCAGTCGACGATAACGAAGTAGGAATCATGACCATCACCACGCACTCACCCCTCACCGTCACCCTCGGCTCCAGCGGCGTCACCCCCGAGGACGTTGTCGCCGTCGCCCGCCACGACGCCCAGGTGAGCGTTGCCCAGGACGCCCTCGACGCCGTCGCCAAGGTCCGCGCCCACATCGACGACCTCGCGCACAGCGAGACCCCGGCCTACGGCATCTCCACCGGCTTCGGCGCCCTGGCCAACCGGCACATCCCGGCAGAGTTGCGCACCCAGCTGCAGAAGTCCCTGATCCGCAGCCACGCCGCCGGCATGGGCCCGGCCGTGGAGCGCGAAGTGGTCCGCGCCATCATGTTCCTGCGCGCCAAAACCCTCGCGTCCGGCCGCACCGGCGTCCGCCCCGTGGTGCTGCAGACCATGGTGGATGTCCTCAACGCCGGCATCACGCCGGTGGTCCGCGAATTCGGCTCCCTCGGCTGCTCCGGCGACCTCGCCCCGCTGTCGCACTGTGCCCTTGTGTTGATGGGCGAAGGCGAGGCCGAGGGACCCGACGGCGTGCGGTACGGCGGCCGCGGGGAACCCGCCGTCGCCGAGCTCCTCGCCGAACACGGGATCGAACCCGTCACGCTCGCGGAGAAGGAGGGCCTGGCCCTGGTCAACGGCACCGAGGGCATGCTCGGCATGCTGCTGATGGCCATCGCGGACCTCCGCCAGCTGCTGACGACGGCGGACATCACCGCCGCGCTCAGCGTTGAGGCGCTGCTCGGCACAGACCAGGTGTTCCTGCCCGAGTTGCACGCGGCGCTCCGCCCGCACCCGGGCCAGGCCGCCGCCGCGGACAACATGCTCCGGGTGCTCTCCAACTCGGCGATCGTGGCCTCGCACCGGATCAACGACACCAAGGTCCAGGACGCCTACTCGCTGCGCTGCGCACCCCAGGTGGCCGGCGCCATCCGGGACACCGTGGACCACGCCGCCCTGGTCGCCTCCCGCGAACTGGCCGCCGCGATCGACAACCCGGTGGTCCTGCCGGACGGCCGGGTCAGCTCCAACGGCAACTTCCACGGCGCCCCCGTGGCCTACGTGCTGGACTTCCTGGCGATCGGCGTCGCGGATCTGAGCTCCATCGCCGAACGCCGGACCGACCGGATGCTGGACCCGGCACGCTCACACGGGCTGCCGGCGTTCCTCGCCGCTGACCCCGGCGTGGACTCCGGACTGATGATCGCGCAGTACACCCAGGCCGGGCTGGTCTCGGACAACAAGCGGCTGGCCGTTCCGGCGTCGGTGGACTCGATCCCGAGCTCGGCCATGCAGGAGGACCACGTCTCGATGGGATGGCATGCCGCCCGCAAACTGCGCCGGGCGGTGGAGAACCTGCGGAGGGTCCTGGCCATCGAACTCGTGACCGCAGCCCGGGCCCTGGACATCCGCACCCAGCTCTCCGGCGGCGAACTGACGCCGGGGCCGGCCGGCGTCGCGGTGATCGGGGCCCTGCGCGAGGTGGTGGACGGGCCGGGAACCGACCGGTTCCTGTCCCCCGAGCTGGAGGCCGCCGACCGGCTGGTCGCCTCGGGCAAGATCCGGGCCGCGGCCGAATCCGCCGTCGGAAATCTGGCCTGACGGCAAAGAAAATACGCCGACGGCGGGGATTTTCCGCCACCCCCAAAATGTTCTGGCACACGGCCCGCGGCGGCGAAAGAAGTGTAGTAAATATATGAGCAAGCCCACACCGACGACGTTGTGGCAGGGACCTACAAAGGGGTAGAAGTTCATGAAAGCACGCGGGACGGTCATGGCCAGGCGCGCGGCGTACGCCGCCACGGTCTCCGACTGGAGAAGCCTCAAGGCTGGGGACCAGGTCGAAATCCTCAAGCACGCACAGTTGCTCGCGGCCGGAGACGTTGAAGAAGTCTCGGCCAGCGGGAACGTGCTCTGGCTGGTGCCGGGCGCACAGTCGGAAGCGGCGTCGTTCCTAAAGTCCGACGGCGTGCAGGTGCGGCGGAGCTAGGCACCAACGAAAGGGCCGGTGAGGGGACTACCCCTCACCGGCCCTCGGCGTCTGCCGGCTCGCGGCTAGGCGGCCATGTCTTCGTGGGTCTCGCCGAAGGGCACGGTTTCATCCAGCGCCACCGTGTAGGCGCCAGCCTCGTGGCGGGTAACCCGGATCCCGCAGCGGCGGTCGTGGACGGCCGAGGCGATCAGGGTGTTGACGGCGGTTTCCAGGCCGTGGTGGACTTCGTGGGCACTGGCAAACGAGAGCTTGATCGACGTCGCGTCAGAGGCCTCGGTCTGCATGGTGTGTGTGTTCATTGACTGGTCTTTCGTAGAATCCGGCCGTTTGGCCGCCCTCTATTCTAGTCTGTCCGGCGCGGCTTCCCTGACGGAAGCCGATAATGTGCCCTTAGCGGGATAAGTTTGAGGCGAGGGGGCACCGTTCCGTTGGGACGGTGCCCCGCCCCATTTCGAGGCGCCATCACGGCTGCGGCAGGAGGGCGTGCGCATGTTCGAAGCTTCCAGCGTTGTCTTCACCGCGGCCGGAATCGCCGTCTTTATCGCGGCCGTGCTGCCCAAACTCCTGCGTAACGCTCCGCTCTCGATGCCGATGGTGTTCCTGGGCGCGGGGATATTGGCGTTTGCCCTCCTCCCCGACCTGCCGAACCCCGACCCGCTGCAGTACGGGGAATTCGTCACCCACCTCACCGAAGTGTGCGTCATCATCTCGCTGATGGGCGCCGGGTTGGCGCTGGACCGGCCCCTGGGCCCGCGGCTGTGGTCCACGACCTGGCGGATGCTGGGCCTGGCCATGCCGCTGTGCATCGTCGGCCTGACCCTGCTCGGACTGTGGTTCCTCGGGCTCGGACTGGGGGCGGCGCTCCTCGTGGCGGCTGCCTTGGCCCCTACGGACCCGGTGCTCGCCTCCGAGGTGCAGGTGGGCGAGCCGGCCGATGAGGAGGGCGGAACCGGACGGGAGGACGAGATCCGCTTCGGGCTGACCTCCGAGGCGGGGCTGAACGACGGGCTCGCGTTCCCCTTTGTCTACCTCGCGATCGCCATCAGTCTCGTCGGCGCCGCGCCGTCCGGCTGGTTCGGGCACTGGCTCGCCGTGGATGTGCTGTGGCGGATCGGCATCGGCGTGCTGCTGGGCCTCGCGATGGGCAAGCTGCTGGGACGGCTCTTCTTCACGGCCCGGCATGAGAGCGTCCGGCTGTCCAACCATGCGGAGGGTTTCGTGGCGCTGGCGGCGACCTTCCTGGCCTACGGCGTGACGCAGATGATCGAGGGCTACGGATTCGTCGCGGTGTTCGTCTGCGCCGTCACCATCCGGGCGGCCGAGCGGACGCACGGGTTCCACCGGGTGATGCACTCGTACGTGGAGCAGCTCGAGCGGCTCATGACGGTGGTCATCCTGGTGCTGCTGGGCGGCGCGATCGCGCGCGGCCTGCTCGCCGGGATCGGCTGGACCGAGGTGCTGGTTGCGCTGGCCTTCCTGCTCCTGGTGCGCCCGCTGGCGGGCTGGCTCGGGTTGGCCCGGGGCAAGACGGGCCCGCGGGAGCGGACCGCCATCTCCTTCTTCGGCATCCGCGGCATCGGTTCTCTCTACTACCTCGCTTTCGCCCTGGCGCACGGGAACTTCGGCGCCCAGGCGCACGAACTCTGGGCCTTCGTGGGACTCGTCGTGGCGATGTCCATCGTGCTGCACGGCGCGACGACGGCACCGGTGATGAACCGGTTGGACCGGCTGCGGCAGCGCCGCGCCGTGGAGCAGCACGGCGACGAGGGACAGGCGCCGCTCACCGCCATCTGAGGGCGGTGCGGGCCCCAGGCAGCCACTGGAATGACGCGCTCTTGTTATAAAGAAGGCAGGGCGTCGGGCTATTGGGCGTCGCACCCGCCGGTTATGCTGAGGGCACGAAGTCTTGGGGGTAACTTCCGGGACGTTTTCTGCATCCTGCCGGCGTAGCCAGGCCAGGACCTTTCGTTTCAGGAGTTGTTCGAGCGTGTTCTTCAAGACTTTCGGCTGGTCGTTCGGGGTCACCCTCGTCGCTTTGGTAGTCGCTTTCCTGTACGGCGGACCCCAGGCACTGATCCTGTGCCTCATCCTGGGCATTCTGGAAATCAGCCTGAGCTTCGACAACGCCGTGATCAACGCCCGGATCCTGGAACGGATGAACCCGTTCTGGCAGAAGATGTTCCTCAGCGTGGGCGTCGTCATCGCCGTCTTCGGCATGCGGATCCTGTTCCCGCTGCTCATCGTCGGCGTCACGGCCAACCTGAACCCTGTTGAAGCCGTCAGCCTGGCCATGGAAAAGGGCGATCCGCACACCCCGGGTAGCTACGGCTTCCTGCTGCACGAAGCCCACCCGCAGATCGCGGCCTTCGGCGGAATGTTCCTGCTGATGCTGTTCCTGGACTTCATCCTCGCTGACCGGGACATCAAGTGGATCAAATTCCTCGAGGTCCCGCTGGCCCGGCTGGGCAAGCTCGAAGGCGCGTCCCTGGTGATCGGCATGGTGGTGCTGGCCGTTGCCGGTGCCGTATCCGGCGAAAAGCAGGGCATCGTCCTGCTCGCGGGCCTGTTCGGCTTGATCACATACTTCCTCGTGAACGGCCTCGGAAACCTCTTCGACGTCGATCAAGACGGCGACATAGATGCCGCGGACGCAGACCTGGTGGTTCACTCGGGTCCCTCCGGCGCCGCTCGGCTGGCCGGCAAGGCCGCCTTCATGCTCTTCCTGTACCTGGAAGTCATCGATGCGTCGTTCTCGTTCGACGGCGTCATCGGCGCGTTCGCCATCACGTCCGACCCCATCATCATCGCCCTCGGACTCGGCTTCATCGGAGCCATGTTCGTCCGCTCGCTGACCGTATTCCTGGTCCGGCAGGGCACGCTGGACGAGTTCGAATACCTGGACCACGGCGCCCACTGGGCCATCGGTGCCCTGGCCGTCATCCTGCTGGTCACGATCGTGGTTCCGGTCAACGAGGTCGTGACCGGCCTGATCGGCGTCGTGTTCATCGGCGCCGCCTTTGCCGGCTCGGTACTCCGGAACAAGAGGGCCAGCGCCGCCGAACCGGTCCAACCACTCGAGCCGGCGCAGAACTAGCGACCCAGCATTAGACGCAACACACCACAGCCACCACTAGGAAAGCAGGCATTTCAATGGGATTGAGTTTGCAAAAGGGCCAGTCGCTGTCACTGACCAAGCAGAACGGTGATTCGCTGACGCACGTCCGGTTGGGCTTGGGTTGGGACTCCGCGGTCCCCGCCAAACGGGGTTTCTTCGGCGGGACCAAGACGGTGGAGATCGATCTGGACGCCTCCGCGCTCCTGTTTGACGCCGCCGGCCAGCACCTGGACACCGTCTTCTTCAACCAGCTCACCAGCAAGGACGGCTCCATCCGGCACACGGGGGACAACCTGACGGGTGAAGGCGACGGCGACGACGAGACCCTCATGGTCGACCTGTCGAGCGTATCGCCAGCCGTCGCGCACATCGTCTTTATCATCACCAGCTACAGCCAGCAGACCTTCGACATGGTCCAGAACGCGTTCTGCCGCGTGATCGACGACTCGGTGGCGGGAAGCCCTGAGGTCGCCCGCTACGACCTCACCGAATCGGGCCGGTATACGGCGATGGTGATGTCCAAGCTTTCGCGGAACGGCAACGTCTGGAACTTCAAGGCCATCGGCACCCCGGCCAACGGGCGCACGCCCGGTGAAGTCCGCGGCGCCGCAGCGGCTTCCCTTTAACCCGACTGAACCGGCGCCCCTGCGCCGTTGAATGTACACGACAAAACGAAGGAGTTTCTCTTGTCCAGCCTGACTCTGAGTAAGGGCAGCAACCTGTCGCTGACCAAAGCCGATCCGGGGCTCCGCAAGGCCATGATCGGCCTGGGCTGGGACCCGCGGACCACCGCCGGTGAACAGTTCGACCTTGACGCCTCCGCCCTGCTGGTCCGGGCCGACGGGAAGGTCCGCTCCAACGCGGACTTCATCTTCTACAACCAGTTGGCCACGCCGGACGGCTCGGTAGTGCACCAGGGCGACAACCGCACGGGCGAAGGGGAGGGCGACGACGAGCAAATCCTGATCGACCTCGCAGCCGTCGCGTCGGACATCGAGAAGATCGTAATTGTCGTATCGATCGACCAGGCCGACGCGCGGCGTCAGAACTTCGGCCAGGTGCGCGATGCTTTTTGCCGGGTCGTGAACCAGGAATCGGACAACGAAGTTGTCCGGTACGACCTGACCGAAGATGCGGCGGCGGAAACGTGCATGATTTTTGCCGAGCTTTATCGGAACGGCGGCGAATGGAAATTCCGTGCCGTGGGGCAGGGCTACGCGTCCGGCCTCCATGGCGTGGCCACGGACTTCGGCATCTCGCTGGACTAGCGGTGCATGGCCCGGCCATGCCGGGCCATGCACCGCACTTTCACTGGATTGAACAAGGAGAACAACCATGGCTGGCCTGACACTTACCAAAGGCAGTAACCTCTCGCTCACCAAGGCCGACCCGGGGCTGAACAAGGTTCTGGTCGGCCTGGGCTGGGACCCCCGCACCACCACCGGTGATGCCTTCGACCTGGACGCCTCGGCGCTCCTGCTCGGCGCCGACGGCAAAGTCCGCAGCTCGGCGGACTTCATTTTCTACAACCAGCCGGCGGCTGCCGACGGCTCGGTCGTCCACAAGGGCGACAACCGCTCCGGCGAGGGCGACGGCGACGACGAAATGATCGCCGTCGAACTCTCCGCCGTTGGTGCGGATGTTGAGCGGATCGTTTTCGTGGTTTCGATCGACCAGGCGGAAGCCCGCCGGCAGAACTTCGGCCAGGTGCGCGCCGCCTACTGCCGGGTGGTCAACTCGGAGAACGACACCGAGGTGGTCCGCTACGACCTGAGCGAGGACGCGGCGCCGGAGACCTGCATGATCTTCTCGGAGCTGTACCGGCACAACGGCGACTGGAAGTTCAAGGCTGTCGGCCAGGGCTACGCAACCGGCCTCGCCGGCGTCGCCGGGGACTTCGGCGTCCAGCTCGGCTAAGCACCCCAGACCATAGAAAGAGAGACGGACCCATGAGTATGCAACTGACACCGCCGGAGGCGGCGGCATCGACGCCGCTGGTACTGAACGCGCCGGAAACCGTCGACATCGTCAAGGTCGACGACGCCCCCGGCATGGTTCCGGTGCCGGCCGAACGCCAGCAGGAGATCAACGCCCAGGCCCGCGCCTTCATCAGCGAGGTGTCGGCGATGAGCCCGTTCAGCCCCGAGTACTCCAGCAAGATCGACGGCATCAACCGGCTGGGCGGTCAGCAACTGGTGGCCTCCGCCAACACCTCCAGCCGGCTGCTCGAGCGGTCATCGACGTCGCTGGCCGGTGCGAAGAAGTCCGGCAGCAGCGCCCAGGTGCAGGTTGCCTCAACGCTGGGTGAGCTCCGCTCGACGGTCGAGGACCTGACGCCGAACAACGCTGACTTGGGCGTCGGCCGGAAAATCCTGGGGATCATCCCGGGCGGCAACAAGCTCGCGAAGTATTTCCAGCGATACGAGAGTGCGCAGACCCAGCTGGACAAGATCATCAAGTCCCTGATGGCTGGCCAGGACGCGCTGCTCAAGGACAACGCCTCGCTCGCGCAGGAAAAGACCCAGCTGTGGGAGACCATGCAGGGACTGAGCGAATATGCGGTGTTCGCCAAGGCCCTGGACACTGCAACGGCCAGCAGGATCGACGAGATGAAGATGCAAGGCCAGATCGAAGAGGCGGGCAAGCTCGACTCGGACGTGCTGTATCCGATCCGCCAGCGCCATCAGGACATCCTGACCCAGCTGGCCGTCTCGGTGCAGGGCTACCTGGCGATCGACATGATCCGCAAAAACAACACCGAACTGATCAAGGGCGTCGAGCGGGCGCGCACCACTACGATCTCCGCGCTGCGTACCGCCGTGATTGTGGCACAGGCCCTGGCCAACCAGAAAATGGTGCTGGACCAGATCGACGCCATCAACACGACGACGAACAACATGATCCTCAAGACCTCCGAGATGCTTAAGGATCAGACCGCGCGGATCCACCAGCAGGCGGCGAGTTCCGGGGTCAGCGTCGAAACGCTGCAGAAGGCTTTCGACAACGTCTTCCAGACCATGGACGCCATCGACACCTTCCGGTCCCAGGCCAACAAGAGCATGGAAGGCACCGTGCATGCTCTCGAAACCGGACTGGAACGGGCCCGCCCGTACCTGGATCGGGTGCGTCAGCAGGAAGGGAATTAGCAGCCATCGCCCCTGAGAATTAGGCTTACGGGCTATGGTCGCAAAATTCTTTGGCGCGTTGTTCGGCAGCGGAGCAGTTCCCGGCTCCGCTGCCGTATCTGACGCCGAATCCCGCTCCACCGCCGGGCCAGCCGCCGATGAGCTGACAGTCACCGGCACCGCGCTCGAGGAGCTGAGGCGGATGGCGCTGGGGCGCGGCTCAGAGCTGCCGACCGTCGTCGTCTCGCAGCTGTTGCAGGTGGTTGACGTCCTGCGCGCCCTGATCGGTTACATCGGCCGGTCCGGGGCGTCAACGGAGCAGCGCGTCCTGTTGAACGCCGTCGTTACCGACTACCTGCCGTCTCCGTTGCGCGCCTACCTGATGCTGGCCGCCGAGTCGCGGCACGAGGAGTCGGCCGAGACGAGGGGGCTGCTGGAGCAGCTCGAGACGCTCTATTCGACTGTGAAAAACCTGGACAACCAGGTCCGCACGGGGGCCGTCACGGAACTGGCGGTGCACGGCCAGTTCCTACGGGACAAATTCGATATTGATGGTCTTCATTTGGAAGGACGCTAGTGGCTTCTATGGTTGCGGGCAGCAATGCCGCCCTCACTGCCGAGAACCCCGGGCTGGAAAAGGTGCTGCTGGGGATCGGCTGGGACATGGTCCCCAGCCGCGGTCCGCAGGCCGAACTGGTTCCGATGGTGATCATGTGCGGAAAGGACGGCCGCGCCCTGTCGGATGACCATCTCGTCTTCTTCAACCAGATCGCGAGCCCGGACAGCAGCGTTGCCTTCGCCGGAACCGAGGATGAGGAACAGATCGACGTCGACCTCAACAGGGTGCCCGAGTCGGTCGCCAAGATCGCCGTCCTGCTCTACGTGGATCCGGATGTCCGGGGATCCGGCACCTTCGCCGCGGTCAAGAACGCGTACCTGCGGGTAGCGAACGAGCAGAACCGCGAGCTCCTGCGCTTCAGCGTTGCCCTGGGCAACCTGGACAAGATCAACGCCATGATTCTCGGCGAGTTGTACCGGCACGCCGGCGGTTGGAAGTTCCGTGCCCTCGGCCAGGGCTACGAGGCCGGGCTCGCGGCCGTCGCCGCCGACTTCCAGTTGAAGCTCTGAGCATGGCATTGAATCGAAGCTCCGCGCGGACAGATATCGGCTACCTCAGCCGGCGCCGAAAGCCGGTTCGGCAGCCGGAGCCCTCGCCGCCGTCGTCGGAGCCTGCCGCCCGGACGCACGACGTCGGGGCCGGCCGGCCGGCTTCCACGGGACTCACCCTGGGCCCGGTGCCCACGCAGTCGGTGGCCACCCGGGCCGCCGCCGGGACCCGGCCCGCCGCCGGCGCGGCGGCCCCACAAGCGGCACAGCGCCCAGCCCCGGGGGTCTCGGACCGGCTCTTCCCGGCCCCGGACTTCGGCAGCGTGCGGGAGCTGGGGGCGGCGAACCCGGTGGTGCGCCTGAATGCGAGGCAATCCGCGATTGGCTCGCTGCTGGTGGCAGGGCTCCGCTCCGTGGCGTGGGAGGACCAGAAGCTCACCACGGGAGCCCAGCACGCCGACGGGCTTCACGCCGGCACTTCGGTGAGCACCCCCGGGAACAGGCCCCTGGCCGGCCTCCAGGATGGTTCAGGCATTGTCGCCCTGCGTCACGTCCGGCTCCTGCGCCGGGCGCTGTTCGTCGCCGGGGAGACGCCGTTGACGGTCGCGGTCTTCGACGGCGCCGCTGCAGCGGTCGCCGCCCGGAACGATGCCGGGCTGCGGAGCGTTCTTTATGTCGTGCGGATCGGCGCGGTGCTGGAGCTGCGCACGGAGTTCGTCCCGGCCGATGCCCCCGATGCCGCCATCTGGGCCTGGTTCGGTTTCACGATGACCATTCCGCTAGACCAACGGGTGCTCCTGCGCTAGGCCGGGGAAGCCGGCGCAACGAACACCTGCAGCTATCAATTTTGGGGGACAATGCAGCACTTCGAAGCCTTGGCCGAACCTGTCAAGGACCGACTATTTCACCTGCGTCCCGAACCGCTTCACCGCACCTCGGACGCCGGTCTGTTGGCCGTGGCGTTGGGGGCCACGCTGTACTCGCCCGCCACACGACGCGGGCTGGCAGCAGGAATCCGGAAACAAACGGGGGCCGGGTGCTTGAGCACCGTCATCTGCCTTGAAGACGCCGTTCCCGACGAGGAAGTGGCCGCCGCGGAGGAGAACCTGCTCGCTGCGCTGGCCGAGCTGTCCCTGGACCATCCGGATGATCTCCCGCTGATCTTCATCCGGTGCCGCACCCCCGCTCAACTGCTGGATGTCGGACGCCGGGCCGGTGCCGCGCTCGGCGTCGTCTACGGCTTCGTCCTGCCCAAGTTCGAGAACGAAACCGGGCGTGGCCGCGAATTCCTGGCGGCACTGCGGCTGTTGAATGACGAGACCGGCCGCGGCGCGGCATCGACGGAACCTGCGCTCAAGGCCATGCCAATCATCGAGGACCTTTCGACAACCCATCTGGAGTCGCGGGTCCGGGTGCTGACGGACAATCTAGCCCTCGTCGAAGAGTTCCGCGAGCTGGTGCTGTGCGTCCGGATCGGCGCCACGGACATGTCCAGTGCCTTCGGCCTGCGGCGTTCCCGCGACTTGACCATCTACAACGTCAAGGTCGTCGCAAACATCATCGGCGACGTCGTGAACATCTTCGGCCGCCCGAATGACGGCTGGGTCATCTCCGGCCCTGTCTGGGAACACTTCGTCAACACCGAGCGGGTGCTGCGCCCGCAGTTGCGGTCCACGCCGTTCGAAGCCGCCAACGGGGGCCAGCTCCGCCAGCGCATCCTGATGGACAACCTGGACGGCCTGATCCGGGAGATCGAGCTGGATCTGGCCAATGGCCTGCTAGGCAAGACGGTCATCCATCCCAGCCACGTGCCCGTGGTGCACTCCATGTGCGTGGTGAGCCACGAGGAATACCTCGATGCGCTGGACATCGCCGGCAGCGCCGGGGGCGGCGCCAAGGCCTCGGCCTACGGGAACAAGATGAACGAGGCGAAGCCGCACCGGGCGTGGGCCGAGCGCACCCTGCTGCGCGCACGGGCCTTCGGCGTGGCCAGGCCCGGCGTGAACTTTGTTGAACTACTGGAAGCGAGCATGCGGTGAACGCTCTCCACACGGTCGCCCGCTGGAGCGGCGGGTACGTGCGCGACGCCCTCGGCGTGGACGTCGTCCCGGACCCCGGGCGCAGCGTGCTGCCGGTAAAAGCCCTCGTGGGACTCGCGCTGCGGCGCAATCCCAAACGGGCCCACCTGCTGGTCTCCAGGGTCCTCGCCAAGCACGTCCCCACCGAACCCGGGATCGCGACGGCGGCTGGCCGGCTGCTGGGACTCCTGGTCCGCCGGGAACTGCAGGATGCCGCCGGGTCCGAAGGTGGCGCGGCCGCCCGATCCGTGACCGCTGCATCGTTGACCGCCGATATCGACGAGGCAGCGGAGAGGCTGGGGCGGCTGCTCGAAGGTGAAGCCCACCCGACCGGTGAAACGAACCAGGACCAGGAAAAACGCCAGGCCCGGATGACCGCCGTCGCCGCCCTGGGCGAGCTGCTCACCCGGCAGCAGACAGAGCTTCCCGGCGTCGCGACCATCGGCTATGCGGAGACCGCCACGGGGCTGGGCCAGTTGGTGGCCGGGCAACTGGGCACTTATTACATCCACTCCACACGGCACGGCAGCGGCTCCGTGGTGCCCTACGGCGCCTTCGAGGAGCTGCACTCCCATGCCACCTCGCACCGCCTGCTGCCGACCAGCCGGGCCGCCCTGGACCTGGCCGAGACCGTGGTCCTGGTCGATGACGAGCTGAGCACCGGTGCCACGATCATCAACACCATCCGGGACCTGCACGGCACCGCACCGCACCGCCGGTATATCGTCGCCTCCCTGGTTGACCTTCGCTCCCCGGCGGACCGGGACCGTCTCGACGAACTGGCCACCGAACTCGGTACCAGGATCAGCGCGGTGGCCCTGGCGCACGGAAGCATCCAGCTGCCGGCCACGCTCGCCGCGGATGCGGCGGAGCTGATCGGCGGCCTCCCGGTGCCGCGTCCGGCGGGGCAACTCCGGGGCCGGATCCGGCTGGTGGACCTGAACGGCGTCGTCCCGCCCATCCGGAGCGCCCGATTCGGCGTTGCCGGGCGTCCGGATCCGGAGCAGGCGGCGGCGATCGCGGCGGCCCTCGCGCCGTCCCTCGGCACCGCCGTGGCGGGAACCCGGGTCCTGGTCCTGGCGACCGAGGAATTCATGGCGCTTCCGCTGGCGGTCTCCGCGCGGCTCCAGGAGCTGCGCCCCGACCTTGAAATCCGCTATTCCACCAGTACCCGGTCCCCGATCGCCGCGTTGGATGAACCGGGTTACGCCGTCCGCTCCGCCATCGCGTTCGGCGGCGGCGACGAGTCCCCGGACGGCCCCGGGCCTCGGTTCGCCTACAACTTCATGCACCCCGAGGAGCGCTTCGAGACGGTGCTGATCATAGCCGAGCCCGGCACTCCGTCCGCCGGACTCCTGGCCCCGGGCAAGATCGCCGACGCCGTCGCGGACAGCACGGCGGACGTCCGGCTGGTCCTGCTGCCGGGCCAGGCCCCCTTCCCGACGCCGCTGCGCGGCCCCGCTTTCGGGTCCTATCCGCCGGCGGACGTGCAGTGGCTGCTGAAGGATCTGAGCTTCGCGCAACTGGAGGCACCGAAGGCCCAACGCGAAGCCGCCATCCAGTCCGGCAAGGCCAGCTACGCCGAGTCGTTGCCGCAGGAATTCGAGCCCTCCCCCGAGTACCGCGCCCTCTTCCAGGCGGCGCTGGAGAGCTCCGCCGGCCGGATCGCGCACGCCGCCGGAACCCTCACCGAGCAGGTCCTGAAGCTGCGGGGAAACACGCCCGTGCTGGTGTCCCTGGCACGGGCCGGAACCCCGGTGGGAATCCTGATGAAGCGGTGGGCCTGGGAAGTCCACGGCCTGGAGCTGCCGCACTATGCCATCAGCATTGTCCGCGGGCTCGGCATCGACCAGACCGCCCTCGGCTACCTTGCCGCCCGGCACCGGCCGGAAGACGTCATGTTCGTCGACGGCTGGACCGGGAAGGGGGCCATCGCCCGCGAACTCGCCGCCGCCGTCGAGCTCTTCCGCCAGACCGACGGGCCGGACTTCCGGCCGGACCTCGCGGTCCTCGCGGATCCGGGACACTGCGTGCGGATCTTCGGGACGAGGGAGGACTACCTGGTTCCGTCGGCCTGCCTCAACTCGACCGTCTCCGGGCTCGTCTCCCGCACCGTCTACAACAAGGAGCTGATCCGCCCCGGCGATTTCCATGGCGCCAAATTCTACGCGGAACTTGCCGGCAGCGACGTCTCAAACCACTTCCTGGACACCGTCACCGCGCAGTTCCCCGCCGTTCGGGACGAGGTCTTGACGGCGGCGGTCTCCACACCAACCCGGGTTGAGGAGCTGCCCGAGGCGGACTGGGCGGGCTGGTCCGCCGTCGAAGACATCAGCAGGCGCTTCGGCATCAACAACGTGAACCTGGTCAAACCCGGCGTCGGGGAGACCACCCGGGTGCTCTTGCGGCGGGTGCCGTGGAAGGTGCTGGTGCGTCCGGACGCGCTCGGTGACATCGCCCACGTGCTGCACCTGGCCGAGCAGCGCGGCGTCGAGGTGCTGGAGGTTCCGGGGCTGGCGTACAGCTGCGTCGGCCTGATCCATCCGCTGTACACCCCGGGAGCCACCGGCGCCGACGGCAAGGCCGTGGTGGACGTATGAACACCCACTCGCGCACAGCCCCGGTGATGGTGGCCAGCGACCTGGACCGGACCTTGATCTACTCGGCCAACTCCATGGCGCTCAGCGGCAGCGACCATCTGGCCCCCCGCCTGGTGGTCGCCGAGGTCTACGACGCCGCCCCGCTGTCCTTCATGACCCGGGCCGCCGAGGAACTGCTGGAGGGGATCGTGCAGCGGAGCGTGTTCGTGCCGGTCACCACCCGTACCCGGGCCCAGTTCTCCCGGGTGCGGCTGCCCGGCTTCGGCCGAGGGTACGCCGTGACGACGAACGGTGCCGTGCTCCTGCACGACGGCGAGCCGGACCGCGACTGGTCCCGCCACATTCAGCGGTCCCTGGGCTCGGCCTGCGCGCCGCTGGACGACGTGCTGGGGCACCTCGCGGGGCCCGCGGCGGTGCCTGCGATTCTGCGGGTCCGGACCGCCGAAGACGTCTTCGCCTACTCGATCGTTGACCGGCAGGCGCTCCCGGACGGGTACCTGGCGGAACTCGACGCCTGGTGCGCCGCCCGCGGCTGGACGACGTCCCTGCAGGGGCGAAAGCTCTACTGTGTGCCGTCCCCGATCACCAAGGAAGCGGCAGCGGCGGAGATCCGGCAGCGGTGCGGGGCAGGTCTCCTGGTGGCAGCGGGCGACTCCCGCTTGGATGCGGGGATTCTCGAGCTGGCGGACATCGCGATCCGGCCGGCACACGGGGAACTCGACAGCGACGCGTACAGCCGGTCAAACCTGACCGTCACGGCGGCCACCGGGATCCTGGCGGGCGAGGAGATCCTGCGCTTCGTGACCAGCGTGCTGGCCCAGGCCGCGGCGGGAGCTCCGGTGGCGGGAGCCCCGGCGCCGACTACCGCAGCAGCGTATTGATCAGCCGTGCAGCCACCCTCGCGGTGCGGCCGTCGACGTCGAACTCCGGATTCAGCTCCGCGACATCCAGCTGCAACAGCTTTCCGCTCGCGGCCACCTGACGGCAGACGGCGCTGATCACCGGCAGCGGGACGCCGTAGGCGGCCGGGGCGCTCACGCCCGGCGCCACCGACGCCGGCAGCACGTCCAGGTCGATCGTCAGATACAGCGCGTCCACCCGGGCCAGGAACGCCGCCACGAAGGCCTGCGCCGCCTCTGCCGAACAATCCTCGTCCAGCAGGTAGTTCACGCCCAGCTCCGCCGCGGTCCCGAACAGTGCGCCGGTGTTGTTGGGCTCGGAGATCCCGACGACGGCGTACTGCAGTTCCCGGCCCGCGGCCGCTTCGGCCCGGGCCATTTGCAGGAACGGGGTGCCGGAGCTGGGCACCGGTTCGTCGCGGAGGTCGAAGTGGGCGTCCAGGTTCAGCACGCCGACGCGCAGGCCGTCACGGACCGCGGCGGAACCGGCCAGCCCAAGGTAGCTGGCGTAGGCGGTCTCGTGGCCGCCGCCGAGAACCACCGGCAGGGCTCCGGCGTCGAGCAACCCGGTGATGGCCAGCCCGGCACGTGCCTGCCCGGCCTCGAGCGCGTCGCCGGCCACGGTGACATCGCCGGCGTCGTGGACCTCCCGGTCCAGGTGGAACGCGAGCGGTCCAAGTGCGGCACGGATGGCGGCAGGGCCGGCCGCCGCCCCCGTCCGGCCCTTGTTGCGGCGGACCCCGGCGTCGCTGCCGAAGCCGAGGATGACGGCGGGCCGGGCACCGCCTGGGGCCGGGGGGAGCTGACGGGGGACCGGCTGCGGCGCATACGGCGTTGCGGCCTGCCACCAGCGGCGGTGTTCGGCGCCGTCGCCGTCGAACCGTCCGGTCCAGGACTGCGGCGGGACGTCGGCGGTGTGGGCGGGCTTTGGCATGTCCCTAGCTCACCGCAGCCCGGACCGTAAAACCAGCAGCACCGCCGTCGGGGTGTCCAGAATCCCGGATGCTGCCGTTAAACAGCGCCGAGATGGCAGGTCGCGGCAATGTTCTCGGAAAACACTGCCGCGAGCTGCCACCTCGGCGGGACGCGCGGGCGGAGGCCCGGGACTACTTCACCCCGAGGACGGCCTCGATCGGGCCGATGCCGAAGAACAGCAGGAACGCGGCCGCCACGGCCCACATCAGCGGGTGCACCTCGCGGGCACGGCCCTGGAAGATCCGGATCAGCGCAAAGGAGATGAATCCGGCGCCGAGGCCGTTGGCGATCGAGTACGTGAACGGCATCAGGGTGAAGGTCAGGAACGCCGGGATCGCGATGCCCCAGTCCTGCCAGTCGATCTTGCCGACCTGGGACACCATCATGAAGCCCACAACGACGAGCGCGGGCGCAACGGCTTCGAACGGGACCAGGTTGATCAGCGGGGTGAAGAACATCGCGACCAGCAGCAGCAGGCCGGTGACGATCGAGGCGAGGCCCGTCCGGGCGCCCTCGCCGATGCCGGCGCCGGATTCGACGAAGATCTGGTTGGAGGAGACGGACGCGCCGCCGCCCGCGATCGCGCCAATGGCGTCGATCTGGAGCACGCGGTCCACGTTGGGGATGTTGCCGTCCTTGTCGATGGTGCCGGCTTCGGTGGCGAGGCCCACCATGGTGCCCATGGCGTCAAAGAAGATGCTCAGCAGAATCACGAAGGCCAGCAGCGCTGCGGCCACCACGCCGAGGTGCTCAAAGGCGCCGAAGGGGTTGGCCTTGCCGATCAGGGACAGGTCCGGGGCGGCCCAGTCGGTGAACTTGGGTGCCACCAGTGACCAGCCCTGCGGGTTGAACGGCTTGCCCGGCTGGACGCTGGGGCCGATGTGCAAGGTGAATTCCAGGATCACGGACAGGACGGTCGAGGTGATGATGCCGATCAGGATGGCGCCCTTGACCTTGCGGACCACCAGCGCGATGGTCAGGACCAGGCCGAAGACGAACACCAGGGTGGGCCAGCCCAGGAGCTTGCCGTCGAAGCCAAGGCCGACCGGGACTGTGGTACCGGCGACATCGGGGATGCGCCGCACGAAGCCGGCGTTGACCAGTCCGATCAGCGCAATGAACAGGCCGATGCCGACGACGATTGCTGTTTTCAGCCCGTCCGGGACGGCCCTGAACACCGCGGTGCGGAACCCGGTCAGCACCAGAATCAGCATGGTGACGCCGGAGAGCATGATCAGGCCCATCATGTCCGGCCAGGTCAGGCCCGGGTTGGTGGCCACGGTGACGGCGGCGAAGGCGTTGACGCCCAAGCCGGTCGCCAGTGCGAAGGGGTGCTTGGCCCAGGCTCCCATCAGGATGGTGAGGATGCCGGCGACGAATGCCGTGGCAGCCGCGACCGCCGGGAAGCCGAGCGTGGCGCCGGAGGAGTCGGGGCCGCCCAGGATCAGCGGGTTCAGCACCACGATGTAGCTCATCGCGAAGAACGTGGCGAACCCGCCACGGATCTCGCGGGAGAAGTTCGATCCTCGCTCGGAGATCTTAAAATACCGGTCGAGTGCAGAGCCCTGCTTAAGCATTGGTCCTCCGGGAGGGAAATGGGGTGTTAGGTAAATCCTATTGGGCGTGACGGCGCCCACCCGCCAAATTCGCCTAGTCTGTAAGGAAGCCAACACTAGGAGCAGGCCAGCAATGCGTATCGTCAGACAACTTCCGGGCTCCCTGCTGGGCCTGATCACCGTGCTGTCAGTCCTGCTGGCTGTCGCGCTCCTGGGAGCCGGCCCGGCGTCCGCCCACGACGCGGTGGAGTCGACCAGTCCCGCCGCCGGCGCGACGGTGCCCACCCCGCCGGACGCTGTGACTCTCACACTCAGCAACCATCCGCTAACGCTCGGCACCCAGCTCAAGGTCAGCGATGCCGCCGGCACCGACTGGGCCGACGGCGGGGTGCAGATCGTGGACAACGTCGTCTCGCAGAAGCTGCGGACGGGGGCGCCGGCCGGACTCTTCACGGTGCAGTGGCGGGTGGTCAGCGCCGACGGCCACCCGATCGAGGGCACCTTCAGCTTTACCGCCACGGCGGCCGGCGGAGGCTCCGCCGCGGCGGGAACAGCGCCCGGTACGGTCCCGACGCTCGGCACCGCCGAACCGGGCACCACTATTGCGTCTTCACCCGCACCTGACGCTTCCCAGCCGTTCCCGTGGAGCATCGTGCTCTTCGTCGCCGTGGCCGTGGGCATCCTGGTGGCCCTGGGCTTGACGGCGAAGCGGCGTCTCAACGACGGTATCGGGGACGGTTCCGGTGACGACGACGGTTCGGTCGAGCGCGGGGGCGGTTCCGACGAGGGCGGGCCAGACGCCGGCCGGGCGGCCCCGCCGGGCTTAGGCTCCTAGGCCGGCAGGGCCAAGCCGCCGGACAACAGCGAGGGCACGCCGTCGGGGTGGACCTTCGCGGATATCGCCTGGCCCACCAGCTTCGCCTGGCGCAGGACTTCCTTCGGGGTGGGGGTGATGAGCTCGCCGACGCCCACGAGGTACATGCCCAAGGCGTGCATGGCGGCCATCAGGTTCTGGCCCGCGGCGACGCCCAACTCGGCCAGCATGCGGCGCAGCTGGCTGTGGGCGCAGCGCGTGAGGACCAGGTGGTCGGCATACAGGATGCCGTTGGGCGTGCTGACGGCCCACTGTTGCGCCGGGTGCCCGGTTCCGTGGAAGTCCGGACCGCCGGCACCCACGCCATCGGTGTCCAGATGGTCCAACTGCAGGGCACGGACGTTATTGCGGACGTCGAGTTTATGGCTGCTGGCGTAGTTGCGCAGGTGCCGCAGGATCTCATTGCGCTCCCGCAGGGACGCCGCATCCGCCGCGTCGCAGCGCTGCAGCGAGGACGTGTTGGCCGGGTTGCCGGCGCCGAGCAGGTCCAGCCCGTCCACCACGATGGCACTGACACCCCTGCGCTGCAGCTCGCTGGCCACCGCCAGCCCGGACAGCCCCGTACCGATGACCAGGGTGCTGGTCCGTTCGATTCCGCCGTACACGGGCATGCTCGACACTGCGGGGTCCTTCCTCTGATGATGCCGGTTCCGGGCCAATACCCGGTGCGCCTCGCCATCGATCCGTCCGGACGCGCTCCGCGGGGAGCCTGCGATGTGAAAGACGAGTCTCGGTTCAGCAATGCCTCAGAGGATACCCAAGAAAGCTGGGTATGAACAGGGTCTGCCCGCCGTTGAGTTTTCGCGGCTCTCCGCGGTTCTTCGAGAGTTCCCCGCGCCCGGATTCCGTCTTTTCGAAGCTTTCCGGGCCGCGGTGGCAAACGTGTAAACACTAGGTAAATCTTCCCCGCCGGGCCGGCGCCCCCGGACCCGGGGAGTTCTGGCAGAATAGCCGCAACAGAGCCACGTTACGCGAGGAGGCGGACCCCATGGCCCGAGAACAGGTGCATCCGGACCCGGCGGGAGACGCCGCCGGGGAGCACTCCGCCCATCGGGGGATCGTGGTGGGCGTGGACGGGTCGGACCACAGCCACTGCGCCTTGGTGTGGGCCGCCCGGGAGGCGGAACGCCGGCACAGCCCGCTGCACATCGTGACCGCCTACTCGGTACCGGTGTTCGCCGCGTCCGGGCTGGACGGCGGATACGCGACGGTGGACGACTCGGTGATCCGCGAGGGCGCCGAAGCCATCCTGCAGCAGGCACTCGACAAGGTGGCCGGCTACAACATCGAGGTGGATGCCTCGGTGGAGAACGGCGACGCCTCCGGCGTCCTGCTGGAGATGACCGGAACCGCCGAACTGCTGGTCTTCGGTACCCGCGGCCGCGGCGGTTTTGTGGGTCGGCTCCTCGGGTCGGTCAGCAGCGCCCTGCCCGCACACGCCAAATGTCCCACCGTGACCGTGCCGCTCATCTGCGGCGACCGGCTGGGCGTGGCCACCGATGACAAGCACGTCCGGGCGGAACGGGTGAAATCCGGGCACCAGCCAATAGAAAACGTCGTGGTCGTGGGTGTGGACGGTTCCGAACAGGCCCGGGTCGCGGTGCTTGAAGCAGCGGCCCAGGCCGAACGCCTCTCGGCGCCGTTGCGTCTGGTCTGCGCTGTGCCGCAATACAGCGGTTCGCTCGCCTGGGTTCCCGCGCCGATGGACCGCGAGGCGCTCTTCGCCGATATCCAGGTCCAGCTCGACGCCGGAGTGGCGTGGCTGAAGAGTCACTACCCCCGGCTCCAGGTGGAGACCCAGCTCGTGGACGGCTCCCCGGTCGACATCCTCGTCGAGGCGAGCGGACATGTGGAACTCGTCGTGGTGGGCACCCGCGGCCGGGGCGGTTTTGCCGAGATGCTGCTGGGATCCACCTCCGACGGCGTCCTGCACCATGCCAAGGGTCCCGTCATGGCGATCCCGGACCGCGACGACCCGAGACTGGCCGACCGGCCCAGTTTCGGACCCATGCTCGGCGACTCGTAGCGCGGGGCCGGGACCGACCATGTCCTGGTGGAACGGAGGACCGGCGGGTGGCACAGCAACCGCAGCCAGCTGAACCGCGGCAACAGCCCCGGCCGGAGCTGGTCCTTGCCCTCGAGCTGGCGGGCGCGGAGCTGCTTTCCGAGGTCGGCGGCAAGGCCGCCAACCTCGGAGAACTGATCCGGGCCCGGCTGCCGGTCCCTGCCGGATTCTGCCTGACCACGCTGGCTTACCGGCGGGCCACCTCCGCCGCCGGGCTCGACGCCGTGCATGCCGGCGTGGCCGGGACCGCGCCGGACGACCTTCCTGGGCTCGCCGCCCTGGCCGACAGCGCCCGCCGGCAGGTGCTGGCCGCCGACGTTCCGGCGGACGTGGCTGCGGCCATCCGCGACGCCTATGCGGCGCTGGGCGCGGACGTCCCGGTGGCGGTGCGGTCCTCCGCAACTGCCGAGGACCTGCCCTTCGCCAGCTTCGCCGGCCAGCAGGACAGCTTCCTCAATGTGGTGGGTGTCGACGCCGTGCTGGCCGCCGTCCGGCAGTGCTGGGCCTCGCTCTGGACGGACCGCGCCGTGAGCTACCGGGCCACCCACGGGATCAACCCGGCAGCCGTGTCGCTCGCCGTGGTGGTCCAACGGATGGTGGACGCAACCGTCGCCGGGGTCCTGTTTACTGCGAACCCGGTCACCGGGAGGCGGCACGAGGCGGTGATCGACGCGAGCCCCGGGCTCGGAGAGGTGGTGGTCTCCGGGTCGGTCAACCCGGACCACTTCGTCGTCGACGGCGCCACCCGACGGGTCATCGAGCGCCGGATCGGAAGCAAAGGTGTGGCGGTCCGGCCGGTGCCCGGCGGCGGCACCGTCCGCACTGCCACGCCCGGGGCCCGCTCGGAGCCCTGCCTCAACGACGCCCAGCTTCTGGCGCTGGAACTGCTCGGCCGCCGCGCGGAGGTGCACTTCGGCGTGCCCCAGGACCTCGAGTGGGCCATCGACGACGGCGGCGTGCGGTGGCTGACGCAGTCCCGGCCCATCACCACGCTCTTCCCGGTGCCGGTGCCGGTGCCGGCGCGGCAGCGGATTGCCGACGGGACCCGCGTCTACCTCTGCTTCAGCCTCGCCCAGGGCCTGACCCGGCCGCTGACCCCGATGGGGCTGGCAGGTTTCCGGCTGATCGCCTCGTCCGTGGCCCGTGCGGCCCGGTTCGACGTTCCAGCGCCGCACGACGGTCCGACACCGTACGTCCAGCCCGGGCAGCGGATCTTCTTCGACCTGACCCCGGTGCTGCGCAGCGCCGTCGGCCGGGCTATCGTGCCGCGGGTGTTCGACGTGATGGAGGCCCGCTCCGCGGCGGTGCTGCGCCTGCTGTTCGAGGACCCCAGGTTTTCCGTCACGAGCAGGTCCCCGTGGCGGCTGCTGCGGCACCTCGTCCCTGTTGCGGCGCATACCAAGGTCCCGCAGGCGCTCCTGCGCGCCCTGCTGCGGCCCGAGGCCGCGCTGCGCCGGGTGGAACAATTCGGCGACCGGTTCCGGGCCGCGCTCGCGGTGCCGCCCGGGGCCACCGCTGTGCAGCGGCTGGATCACGTGGAGCGCATCCTGGGCCAGGAGCTGTTCCCGGTGGTACCCGCCGTCCTGCCGCTGGCGGCCCTGGGTTTTGGCATGCTGGCGGCCGCCGGCCGGCTGCTGGGCCCCGCTGCCGGCCCGGGGAGCCTGCAGCCGGTCCTGCGGGGGCTGCCGAACAACGTCACCACGGAGATGGATCTGGCGCTCTGGCAGCTCGCCGCCGCCATCCGGGCTGACGCCGACGCCGCTGCCGTGTTCGACGCTGCTGTGTTCGATCACGCTGTGTCCGACCCCACCGCATTGGGCGGTGGGGGCGTGCCGGACTTGGTCCGCCGCTACCGGGCCAGGGCACTGCCCGCCGTCGTGCAGTCCGGGCTCGACGGCTTCCTCGACCGCTACGGGCACCGGGCAGTGGCGGAAGTCGACCTCGGGATGCCCCGCTGGGCCGATGACCCGGCCCACATCCTGGGCGTCCTGGCCAACTACCTGCGGCTGGATGACCCCGGCCAGGCGCCGGATCTCCTATTCAGCAAGGCGGTCCAGGACGCCGAGACCCAGGTACGGCGGCTGACCGCAATGGCCGGGGAGCGGAGCTGGTTGCGGGCGGTGCTGGTCCGGGCGGCACTTAAGCGCACCCGGTTGTTAGCCGGCCTCCGGGAACTGCCGAAGTACCATATCGTGGAGGCCCTGGCTGCGGTGCGCGGCCAGCTCCAGCTCATCGGGACGGAACTGGCCGCGGCCGGCCGGATCGCCGCCGCGGACGACATCTTCTTCCTTGACCTGGTCGAGGCCCGCGGCGGCCTCGCCGGGACGCCGCTGCACACCCTCGTGGCGCAGCGCCGCGAAGCCTATGACCGCGAACTGGGCCGCCGGCACATCCCGCGGGTGCTGCTCTCGGACGGAACCGAGCCGGAGGCCGTCCGCCCTCGTCCCGCCGGGGCGGACACGGGAACCGCGGGGGTGCTGACCGGCAGCCCCGCCTCGGCCGGCACCGCCACCGGCCCGGCCCGCGTCATCCTCGACCCCCAAGGCGCGCGGCTGGAACCCGGCGAAATCCTGGTGGCACCCTCCACCGACCCGGGCTGGACCCCGCTGTTCCTGACAGCCGGCGGACTGGTGATGGAAATGGGCGGCTCCAACTCGCACGGCGCCGTCGTCGCGCGGGAATACGGGATTCCCGCGGTAGTGGGCGTCCCGGACGCCACCACCCTGATCGTCACCGGGCAGTCCATCACGGTCGACGGCGCCGCGGCCACCGTGGTGCCGGCGGCCCCGCCCGAAGACGCCCGGACCGCGCCGGAGGAGCGCCGCAGAAATCTGCCCGGGCACGGTGATGCCGTGCCCTTCCGGGCGTAATGTTGAAAGATGAGCTGCAATATCGGAGCGCGGTCGCGATGACCCGCACTTGGCTGCGCTGGTTGCCGGCCATCACCGTTCCCGCCGTGATCGCCGCCGGGGTTCTGGCGGGGTCACTGCCGGCCAGCGCCGGGGATCCATTGCCCGCGAAATCGCCGGAGCAAGTGCTGCAGCTGATCGCCCAGCACCGCGAAGTGTCCTTTTCCGGGACGCTGGAACAAACCTCCAAGCTGGGCCTGCCGGAACTCCCGCAGGCCGGTCCGGGAGCGTCTTCCGGGGAGACCGGCTGGCTGGAGCTGTTGACGGGACCGCACACCGCACGGGTCTACCGCGACGGGACGGACAACGCCCGCGTCCAGGTCATGGATCGGCTCGCCGAGCGTGACGTGATCCGGCACGGCAACGACCTCTGGCTCTACAACTCAAAGGACAATACCGCGGCCCACGCCGTGCTTCCTGCCGGAACCGGAAGCCATCAGCCGTCCGGACAGGAAGCCGTGCCCGCCCCCGATACGCTGGCCGAAGAACTGCTGGCCAAGCTCGACCCGAGCACCGACGTGACCGTCGGCGCGGAGGTCCAGGTGGCCGGACGCGCCGCGTACCAGCTGATGCTCACACCGAAGTCCTCTTCCACGCTGGTGGCTTCGGTGGCGATTTCGGTGGATGGCCAGAGCGGAATGCCACTTGGCGTCGAATTGAAGGCCCGCGGGCAGTCCGATCCGGCGTTCCGTGTCGCGTTCACCAAGCTCTCGCTCGAGCCCCCGGACGCCGCGGTCTTCCAGTTCAGCCCGCCGCCCGGCGCCACGGTCAAGGAACTCCCGGCCACGGACCACAAGTCGTCCGGCACCAAGGACCGGCCGGCAGCCAAGGACAGCCGGCACAACGTCAGCGGGACCGGTTGGGAATCCGTCGTCGAGCTCCCGGCCGGTGCGTCGGCGAAGGGACCGGCACAGCAGCCGGGCGGCCAGTCCGGCGGGACCGGCAACGCGGCGTCGCTGCTGGCCCAGGCGACCGTCCCGGTGTCCGGCGGCAGGCTGCTTTCCACCGCCCTGATAAACGTGCTGATCCTCGACGACGGCCGTGTCTTCGCCGGCTCCGTCCCGTTGGATCGGCTCCAGGCCGCGGCCGCTGCCCGGTGACAGCCGTCGCGCCCACCGCCGAGCTGAGCATCGAGACCCGGGGCCTGAGCAAACGCTTCGGCCGGCAACTGGCGGTCGACGGCGTCGACCTGGCGGTGCCGCAGGGCTCCGTCTTTGGATTCCTGGGCCCCAACGGCTCGGGCAAGACCACCACCATCCGGATCATGCTGGGTCTCGCCGCGGCGTCGAGCGGCTCGGTGCGCGTTCTGGGTGAGGAGATGCCGCGGCAGCTGCGGACAGTGTTGCCGCGGGTGGGCGCCTTGGTTGAAGGACCGGCCTTCTATCCGTTTCTCTCCGGGGCCGCGAACCTCGCGCGCTTCGATGCCGCGGATCCGCAAGCTCCGCCCGGCACCCGGCGTGCGCGGGTGCGGATGGCGCTCGAACGGGTGGGCCTGGCGCACGCCGCGGACAAGAAGGTTCGGGCCTATTCGCTGGGCATGAAGCAGCGGCTCGGCATCGCCAACGCCCTGCTGGCGCCGCGGGCGCTGCTGGTGCTCGACGAACCGACCAACGGCCTGGACCCGCAAGGCACGCGCGAGGTCCGCCATCTGGTGCGATCCCTCGCCGCGGACGGCGCCACAGTGTTTGTCTCCAGCCACCTGCTCGCCGAGGTCGAACAGATCTGCACGCACGCGGCGATCATGAGCGCCGGGCGGCTCGTGGCGCAGGGCGCGTTGGCGGAACTCCGGCAGGCCGGCCACGCCCGGATCCGCCTGCTGACCCCGGACCCCGGCGCCGCTGCCCGGGTCCTGGCCGGTTTCGGGCTGACGGTCGACGGCGGTACTGCCGCCGGCGGCCAGACCGCCGCCGCCCCCGATCTCCGCGCAGACGGCATCCACGCAGGCGATGTGCGTGCAGACGGCCCGGGTGGCGGTGCGGTGCTGTACGCGCCGCTGCCCGACGGCGCGGGAACCGGAACCCTCACGCCGGAAGCCGTGGTGACGGCGCTGGTCGCGGCCGGCGTCCGGGTCCGCGGCTTTGCCCTCGAGCAGGGCAGCCTCGAGGACCGCTTTGTCGAGCTGACCGGGGAGGGCTTTGAGGTTGCAAGGTAAGCCGAGCGCGCGCAGGGGCCGGGACAGGGGCCTGGAGGCCGGCCCGGACAGAGTCCGGGCACCGGGATTGCTGCTGCTCGGCTCCGAGCTCGGAGTGCTGTTCCGCCGCCGCCGGACCTGGGCCATGTTGCTGGCCCTGGCCGCCATCCCGGTGCTGATCGCCCTGGCTGTGAGACTCTCCTCCGCGGTGCCCCCCGGCCGCGGACCGGCGTTCCTGGACCGGATCAGCCAGAACGGGTTGTTCGTCGGCGTCACCGCCATGCTGGTGGCCATTCCGCTGTTCCTGCCCCTTACCGTCGGGGTGGTCGCGGGCGACACCCTGGCCGGCGAGGCCGGGCTCGGGACCCTTCGGTATCTGTTGGCGGCGCCGGCCGGACGGGGCCGGCTGCTGTTGGTTAAGTACGGGGGCGCAGTCGTCTTCGCTGCGGCGGCCCCGCTCACGGTGGCCCTCGTCGGCGCCGGAATCGGGGCGGCGCTGTTCCCGGTCGGGCCCGTGACCCTGCTCTCGGGCGACACGATCGGTCCGGCCGACGCCCTGGGGCGGCTGCTGCTGATTGCCGCCTACCTGGCCGTGTCCCTGGTGGGGCTCTCCGCCATCGGACTGTTCATGTCCAGCCTCACGGACGTGCCGGTGGGCGCGATGGCCGCCACCGTCGTGTTCGCCGTCGCCGCCCAGATCGCGGATGCGCTGCCGCAACTGGAATGGCTGCATTCCTGGCTCTTCAGCCACCGCTGGCTCGACTTCGCCGATCTCCTGCGCCAGCCGATCGCCTGGGACTCGTTCGCCGCCAACGCGCTCCTGCAGGCCGGGTACGTGGCCGTCTTCGGAGCCCTGGCCTACGCCAGGTTCGCCACGAAGGACGTGCTCTCCTAGGTTGCCGGGATTGGTGCGGGGACTTCAGTACCGGGCGGCGTAGGGGTACAGCTGCATCCCGGACATGGACGCAAGGTCCGTCACGGTAATCCCGCTTGACGGGTTCAGGGCCTGGACCACTCGGCCGCCGCCCAGGTAAATGGCCACGTGGTAGAACCCTGGCGCCGAGCCCCACACCATCAGGTCCCCGGGCTGGGCCGCGGCCAGGGGCACCCGAATCGGTGCCTGCGCAAATTGCTGGGCCGCCGTGCGGGGCAGGCTCTTGCCGGCCGCGGCGAACGCGGCCTGGACCAGGCCCGAGCAGTCAAAGCCGTAGGCGCCCGTTCCGCCGTAGTCGTAGAAGTAGGGCGCGCCCACCTTGCCGAGTGCAACGGAGATGGCCGTCTGGTTGGAACCGCCGGGCGCAGGTGCGGGGGCGGGCGGGGGTACCGGAGCGGGAGCCGGGGCCGGCGGTGCGGGCGCTGGTTCAACCGGCGCCGGTTTGGCGGGGGCGGGCGGGACCGGGCCGGAGACCGGGGGTGCCACCGGAACGCCCGGAGCGGGCACCACGCCTGCCGGCGGTGCCGGTGCCGGTGCTGGTGCCTGTGCCGGTTGCCCGCCGCCCGCCGGCAGCCCGGCCACCGGCTGCGGGCCGTTTCCCGGCGCTGCCGTGAGGGCCGCGAGCCGTGCCTGCTGGCGCTGCTGGTCCAGGGCATCAACCCGCGCCGACTCCAGCGCCACGGTAGTGTTCCGCAGCGTGGCCAGCTGGTCCACCAGGATCGTCCGCTGTGCCGCGGCGTCGGACACGGCCTGCTGTCGGGCCTCGTCGGCGCGCTTGGCATCGGCCTTGCGCGAGTCCGCAGTCCGTGCGGCGTCGTCGGCCGCGCGGTCCGCTTCGGCCGCGGCGTCCTTGGAGGACTTTGCGGCGGCGGCGGCGTTTTCCGCGGCCTGGAATGCGCGGGTGCGACTGGCAGCCAACGCCTCGAGTGTGGCGGCTTGCTGCAGCGACTGGCCGTCTCCGCCCATCAGGCTGCCGAGTCCAGGCGTCATACCGCCGTTGCGGTAGAGATCTCCGGCCAGTTGGCCGATCAATTTGCGCGTCTTCGCCTGCTCGGTCTCGGCCGCGGCTGCCTTGGCGGCCGCCAGTGCGGCTGCGTCCCGGCGGATCTGGAGCTCCACCAAGGCATCCGCGTAGGCGTTGTTGGCGGCGAGCGAGGTGGCCAGCCCGTCCTCTTGGGCCGCGGAGGCGTCCGCCAGGATGTGGTCGATCCGGGTGACCTGGTCCGCCGTCGCGCTTTCACTGGACTTTGCCGCGGCGATCTCCTCGGGCGAGGGGAGGTCCTGTGTGGCCGGGATCCTCAGGCCGGGAACGGCTACCGCCACCGCGGGGGCGGCCTGGGCCGGGATCGCCAGTGTGCCGAGCAGTACGACGGCGGTGCACAGGGCTGCGGCCCTGCCGCCGGGTCCGGTCCAACTCATGGAAAACCTCGCTGCAGTCAGGCTGGCACGAGCGAGGTAGGAATTGTGGCACAAAGAAGTGCCCCTCTGCGGATCGCCCAGCAGGGACGAGGCTACGTGCCAAATACCACTTTGGCAACACGAGTCACATCAATAACATAAACAACATCAATGTCATTTGGTGGGCAGGCTCACCGGCGTGTCGCGCAACGCGGGGAGGCCGGGGCTCAGGCGTGCTGATGGCTCTCGTGCTCTGCATGGCTGGCCGGTTCGAGCTGGAAGGTGCAGTGCTCGGTATCGAAGTGCGAGCCGAGGCAGGTCACCAGCTTGTCCAGCACCCGGTCCGTCCCGCGTGCCCCCATCGCCGTGTCTTCCACCACCACATGGGCGGAGAACACCGGAACCCCGGAGGTGATGGTCCAGATGTGGATGTCGTGGACGGACACCACCCCCTCCACGGCAAGGATGTGTTCGCGGATCATCCGGACGTCCACGCCCTTCGGGGTAGCTTCGAGGAGCACGTCCACGACGTCGCGGAGCAGGTGCCAGGCCCGGGGCAGGATCATCAGGGCGATCAAGATCGAGGCGATGGTGTCCGCGGCCTGGTATCCGGTGACCATGATGACGATGGCGGCGACAATGACGGCGATTGAGCCCAGCAGGTCGCCCAGGACCTCGAGGTAGGCGCCGCGCACGTTCAGGCTTTCCTTTTGGGCCCCGCGCAGGATCAGCAGCGAGACCAGGTTGGCGACGGCGCCGAGGACGGCTGCGAAGAGCATGACGCCGGTCTGCACCTCGAGGGCCGAGCCGAGCCGCCGGATCGCCTCGGTGAAGATGACCACGGAGATGATGATCAGGACCAAGGCATTGGCCAGGGCGGCCAGGACCTCGGCCCGCTGGTAGCCGTAGGTCCGCTGGTCACTTGCCGGCCTCGTGGCGATCCAGGCGGCCAGCAGTGCGATAAATACGCCGGCGGCGTCGGAGAGCATGTGACCGGCGTCGGCCAGCAGTGCCAGCGACCCGGAAACCAGGGCGCCGGCGACCTGGATCAGGACGACTGCGAGCGTGATCAGCAGGACGGCGACCAGTCGCTTGCGGTGCTTTGCCGTGCCGGTGGCCGGAAGGCCGTGCGAGTGGCTGTGGTCGTGTCCCATGTGTCCAAGGCTAGTCCCAACAGGGGCGGCTAGCCCCAGCCGAGCTCGTGCAGCCGCTCGTCGCTGATGCCGAAGTGGTGTGCGACCTCGTGGACCACGGTCACCGTCACTTCCTCCACCACGTCTTCGCGGGTGGCGCACAGGTCCAGGATCGGCTCGCGGTAGATGGTGATCCGGTCCGGGAGCGAGCCGGCGTCCCACCAGGAGTCCCGCTCGGTCAGCGGGACGCCCTCGTAGAGACCCAGCAGCACGGTGTCCGGGTCCTCGCCGGGTCGCGGGGTGTAGTCGTCCTCGATGAAGACGGCCACGTTGCTCATGGTCTGCGCCAGGTCCGGCGGGATCCGGTCCAGGGCGTCGCTCACCGCTGCTTCGAACTCGTCCTCGGACATCGGAAACGGTCCGGTGCCGCTGGCGTCGTCGTCGTGGTCAGTTCCGCCGGGCACGATCGGCAGGCCGGGAGGCAGGGAAGGGGTCATAGCAGAACCCTATGCGCCCGGATTCGGGCCTGGGTTCGATCCCGCCGTCGGGGCCGCCGTCGGGGCCGCAGTCGTGACCGGCCGGGGCCGCGAACGGCGCCGGGTCAGGGCGACGCCGGCGAGGCAGATCACACCGCCCACCAGGCCCCAGATGGTGGGAATCTCGCCCAATACCAGCCAGGAGATCAAGATCGTGGTGCCGGGCACCAGATACGTGGTGGCGGCGAGCCTGCCGGCGTCGATCAGTGAGAGCGCGTACGCCCAGGTGGTAAATGCGATCGCGGTCGGGAACACGCCGAGATAGACCAGTGCCAGCGTCGCGGGCAGCGGCGCGGCCTGCAGTTCCGCCACGAGCTGGCCGCTGAACGGCAGGCAGCACACTGCGCCCACCATGATGCCGAACCAGGTGGCCTGGGCCGCGGGGAACTTCCGGAGCACCGGCTTTTGCACAATCACGCTCACCGCCGCGAGGGCGGCCGCGAGCAGGCACAGCAGCACGCCTGCGACGTCCGCCGTCGACCGCTGGCCGGAACCGAGGGCAATGACGGCGACGCCGCCGAACGCGACCAGGCTGCCGATGATCAGCCAGCGCGGGAATCCTTCCTTGAGGATGATCCCGGCCATGACAGCCACGAGGATTGGGTTGACGTTGATCAGCAGGGCTGCTGTGCCTGCGTCCAGCATGTGCTCGGCAGCGTTCAGTGCCACGTTGTAGCCGCCAAACCACATCACGCCGTAGGCCAGGATGGGCCACCACTCGCGGCCTTTGGGGAACGCGGCGGCCTTGCGGAACTGCGGCAGCACCACCAGGCCCAGGACGACGGCGGCCACGGAAAGGCGGCCCAGGGCCAGCGGTCCGGGCGAGAAGCTGGGCCCGACCGCGCGGATGCCCACGAAGGCCGATGCCCAGAGCACCACGGTGACGACGACGGCGGCGATCCCGAGCCGGCTGATCTGCCCGGGCCGGAGGGCCGGAGGGGCGGGGGATGGCTGCGACGCCCGAGGCCGCACGGCGGGGGAGGGCGCTTGGTGGGCGTTGTCGGTGTGTGGACTCTCCGGATGCGTGTTGTCCGGATGGGCGGAGCCAGTCTTTGCGGTTGTTGCCATGCTGCCAATTTATCCCGTGCGGCCGGCCGGCGGCTGGCGGAAATCGGTCAGGTCTAGTCGAGTTCCTGCCAATCTGCAGCGGGCGTTCCCAACCCCTTTACCGAAGCACGCGTGCCGCCGCCTGGACAGCCTCCGCAACGACGCTGAGCGCCGCCGAGCCGCGCCGCCATTGCTGCCAGTAGAGGGTGACATCCACCTGCTCCCCGGGAGCGAGCGTCTGCAGTGTTCCGGTCCGGAGGTCCTCGGTGATTTCGATTTCGGGCATCATTCCCCAACCCATGCTGCGGCGGATCGCATCGCCAAACTCCTGGGCGGCCGGCACGTAGTGGCGCGGCGCTCGGCTGGGTGAGCGGCTGAAACGGCGCAGCCAGCGGTCCTGCAGATCGTCCTTGCGGTCAAAGACCAGCACCGGGGCCTTGGATAGCGCCGCCGCGGTGACGCCCGACTCAAACCAGCGGCGGGAGAACTCCGGCGCGCAAACGGGCAGGTAGCGCATGGTGCCGAGCCGGCGGGAGGAACATCCTGGTACTGGCGCAGCCGTCACCGTGATTGCCGCGGCCGCGGCGCCCGCCCGCAGGAGGTCCAGGGAGTGCTCCTGGTCCTCGCGGAGGATCTCCAGCTGGACGCTCTCGCCGGCGGCTGCCAGGCCGGCCAGGGCCCAGGTGTGCAAGGAATCGCTGTTGATCACCAGCGTCAGGCGCGTCCGCCCGTGGCGGTCCGCCGGCTGTAGCTCTTCGGTGAGGTCTGCCGAGAGCAGTTCCAATTGCCGGGCGAACCGCACCACGGCCTGGCCGGACTCCGTGAGCCCTACCGGCCGTGCCCGGGTCAGCACCGGCCGGCCGACGGCGGCCTCAAGCGCGCGGATCCGCTGGCTGACCGCCGAGGGCGTCACGGATAAGTGGGCGGCTGCGGCGTCGAAGCTTCCATGCGTGACGATTGCGGCCAGCGTCCGGGCCTGCTCGGGGGAAACGTCGATCATTAGCTCATCTTATGGCAGAGAAGAAAGATTAACTGGTTTCATCTTGGGCTGCGCCCTACCGTGGGAAGGGTGATGCTTCCCTTGTTTTCAGGCTTATCTACCGGCCTGTCGCTCATTGTTGCCATCGGCGCGCAGAACGCGTTCGTCCTTCGCCAGGGCATCCGGCGCTCGCACGTTGCCATGGTGGTAGCGGTCTGCGCTGGTTCGGACCTGCTGCTGATCCTGTTGGGCGTCGTCGGGATCGGGGTCCTCCTGGACCGGGCACCCGCCGCGCTCGTGGTGATCCGGTGGGCCGGGGCCGCCTTCCTCCTCACCTATGGAGCGCTCGCGGCACGGCGTGCCGTCCGCGGGGAACAGTTGGAGGACGTGGCGGACAAGCCGGCCGTCAGCAGGGCGGCCGTATTGGGGACCTGCCTGGCCTTCACGTGGCTGAACCCGCACGTGTACTTGGACACGGTGCTGCTGCTTGGGTCCCTGGCCGCCGCCCAGGGCGAGTCCGGGCGCTGGTGGTTCGCCGCGGGGGCCGGCCTTGGAAGCATCGCCTGGTTCACCGCCCTCGGCGCGGGGGCGCGGTTCCTGACGTCCCTGTTCCGACGCCGGACGGCGTGGCGGGTGCTCGACGCCGGAATCGCCGTCGTGATGCTGACGTTGGCCGTGCTGCTGGTCGCCTGATCCCGGCGGGGGCCGGCGCGGGTCAGGGGCCGGTCGGCCCTTGCCCGTTCGATGTGGCGGGTTCACGATTGCCGGTATGACAGCATCCCCAGCTTCGGCCCGCGAACGAAAGCGTGCAGCCATCGGCACAGCCGTCTTTGCGATCGCCCCCGCAACGGCCGCCGGCGTGGTGCCGTGGCTGTTGACCCGCTGGGAGGTGGAGGCCCCGGTCCCGGGTGGCATGCCTGCGCAGCTCACCGGCGCCGTGCTGATCGGCGCGGGCGCGGCGGTGATCGCGAACTCCTTTGTCCACTTCGCCGTCGAGGGCATCGGGACCCCTGCGCCGTTTGCCCCTCCCACCCGGCTGGTGGTTGGCGGGCTCTACCGGTACGTGCGGAATCCGATGTACGTGTCGATCGCGGCGGCCGTCGCCGGACAGGGCCTCCTGCTGGGCCAGCCGAAGCTCTTCGCGGCACTGGGCCTCGGCGCAATCCCGGTGGTGGCCTTCGTCCGGCTGTACGAGGAGCCGGCCCTGGCCCGGAAGTTCGGGGCGGCCTACGAGGAGTACCGCCGTAACGTCCCGCGCTGGCTGCCCAGGCTCACGCCGTGGCGGGCCCAGGGGGCGGAGTCGTCCCGGGGCTAGGCCAACCGCTACTGGCCGCGGCCGGACCACTCCAGCAGCCGGTCGAGCGGCCAGGTGGTGATGATCCGCTCCGGCGGCACGCCGTTCCGCGCGGCCCGCTCTGCACCGTACTGCAGGAAGTCGAGCTGGCCCGGGGCGTGCGCGTCGCTGTCGATGCTGAAGAGGCAGCCCGCGTCGAGGGCCAGCTGGATCAGCTCGTCCGGCGGGTCCTGGCGCTCCGGCCGGGCGTTGATCTCGACGGCGACCCCGTGTTCCGCGCACGCCGCAAACACCTGTTTCGCGTCGAACTCCGACGGCGGACGCGTCCCCCGCGAGCCGTTCAGGAGCCGGCCGGTGCAGTGGCCCAGCACCCTGGTGTGCGGGTCTTCGATGCCGCCGAGCATCCGCCGCGTCATGGTCCGGCTGTCCGAACGGAGCTTCGAGTGCACGCTCGCCACCACCACGTCCAGCCGGTCCAGCAGTTCGGGGGCCTGGTCCAGTGTGCCGTCCTCCAGGATGTCGACCTCGATGCCGGCGAGCAGGCGGGGCCGCGGCCGGGCCGCTTCGGTCCGGCCCGCCTTGGTCCGAGCCGCTTCGATCCCGGCGATGAGGTCCAGCTGCTCTCGGAGGCGTTCGGGGCTCAGCCCGTTGGCGATCTTCAACGTGGGGGAGTGGTCGGTCAGGGCCACGTACTCGCGGCCCAGCATTCCCGCCGCGTCCACCATGGCTTCGATCGGCGAACCGCCGTCGGACCAATTGCTGTGCAGGTGCAGGTCCCCGCGCAGGCTCGCCAGCAGCTCGCGGCCGCCTTCCACCAGCGGCTCGGCGCCGCGTTCCCGCAGGCCGGCGAGGTAGTCGGGGATCCCGCCGTCGACCGCCTGGGCGATCACCTCGAACGTCCGGTCGCCGATCCCCTTCGTGCGCTTGAGCCGGCCGTCGCCTCTTCGCGCCGCCAGTTCCTCGGGGGAGAGGCCGGCAATGATGTCGGCCGCTTTGCGGAAGGCCTGCACCTTGAAGGTGGTGGCGCGATCGCGTTCGAGCCAGAAAGCGATCTCATTAAGGGCTGCGGTGGCGTCCATCTGACCATCATCCGCACAGCAGTACGGAGCTTGTCCAGAGCCTATCCCGGGGTTGTGGATTGGATTTTGGAGATTCCGGGAGTTGCCCCTATAGTTTTATAGGTCCAGTTCGGAGGAACCCGAAGGGAGCAAAAACGGAAGGCTTCGGCCCTAAATTTTTGCCCTTGCAGCAGCGGGTTTTACCGGATGGCGTCCTGGCCCCCATCGTCTAGCGGCCTAGGACACCGCCCTTTCACGGCGGCGGCACGGGTTCGAATCCCGTTGGGGGTACGCAAGGAACTGGTCAGGCCGGATGAAAATGTCTGGTAAGCTAGAGTCCTTGAAAAAATGCGGTAGCGATACTGCAGGCAGCAAGAAACAGTAGTAAAAGTAAGGCCCTGTAGCGCAGTTGGTTAGCGCGCCGCCCTGTCACGGCGGAGGTCGCGGGTTCAAGTCCCGTCAGGGTCGCTCTGATTGCCAGAAGAAATTCCGGCCGTCATGGTGACATGTCACCTAGGCTCTGTAGCTCAGTTGGTAGAGCGTTCGACTGAAAATCGAAAGGTCACCGGATCGACGCCGGTCGGAGCCACCACTGGGAAGCATCAGTTCTTACGAACTGGTGCTTTTCTTCTTTAACGCAGACCGCTCACCCCGTCGACTGCTCCATAGCGGCCCTTTTGAGGGCTGAGAACGGCAGTTTTGGAGCAGCGGATGTGGGTCCGTCAGTGGGCGCAGTCGCAGTCACCCGACGCTGCCGGGCGCCGCAGTCGCGCCATTCGCCAATATTGGCCGCCCTCGGGGATTCATAACGGCCGCCTGTGGCAAACGGCGCACAGATAGCCGCAACAACCGGCTCCGCCCCACTCTCGGCTTCGACAGCCAACCAGAGTTCACCAAATTGCTCCCGCCGTAGTTGCCCAAAAAGTTGCAGCCACCACCGGACCTTTCATCCGCCAAGCGGGCCGTTCTGAAGCAGTAGGCGAGATATAGGGCGGCGGACGACGGCGGCAGGTGCGGTTTGGGGACACGCCCGAGACCGCCGCTAGACTCGCACGCCGGGACGAACGCCATTGCTGCGAACCGTCCCTGGCGGGTCCGCGGCGCAAGCCCGACCAAGTCATCTAGCCCATAAGGCGGCTTCCCCACGGCCGCCGAAGCCTGCAAGACCACTTCGGAGCCTCGCTGCTGCTGCTCTGGCCCGGGCGCCCCAGCAGGCCCTCGCTTACGGCGGATATCCTCGTGATCTGCCCCCGCGGTCGGCCCCAAGGGCTAGGGTGGTGTCAAAGAGAAGGGGAGTGCCTCATGGAGTACCAGAATCCTCAGTCCGCACCGGGCCCGGAGACCGCCCTGCCGGGGACGCTCCGCGCCGCGACCGGCCGCACCGTCATCTCCGAAGCCGCCGTCGCCAAGGTTGCCGGCATCGCCGCCCGCGCCGTCCCGGGGGTGTACTCCCTGGGCACGGGGCCCTCAAGGGCACTGGGCGCCTTCCGCGACGCGGTCGGCAGTTCGGACCACGCAGCCGGGGTGCGCGCCGAGGTCGGCGAGACCCAGGTGGCCGTGGATATTGACCTGGTGGCGCTGTACGGCACCCCCTTGCATCCCCTGGCCGACCAGATCCGCGCTGCCGTCTACGCCGCCGTGGAGGAGCTCGTCGGGCTCCAGGTCATTGAAGTGAACATCGAGATCCACGACGTCTTCGTCCCCGGCCCGCCCAAACTGCCGGCCGCCGTCGAGACCCGGCCGGCAAGGGAGGGGCTTCAGTGAACCTGACAGTAGTCGGCATTGCCGCCGGCGCCTTCCTGGCCTTCATGTCCTTCGCGTTCGGAGTTTGGGGTTTCCTGGGGTCCCTGCTCTTCATGGCCGTCGGAGCCCTGCTGGGCCGTGCGGCGGAAGGGAAACTGGATCTGCGCAGCGTGTTCGATGCCATCACCGGCCGGCGTTCGTCCTCATGAGCATCGCCGCCGGCCGCCTGCTGGCCGGACATAACCGGATCAGCACCCAGGCCCTCACCAGCGTCGCCCGGGCCGCCGCGGCCGAGGCTCTCGGCGTGCCGCCGCAGGACGTGCGGGCCGACTGGACCGATGACGACGGCCTGCTGGCGCTGTCCCTCGTCACGCCAATCGCGGTCCCCTCGCTCACCTCGGTGCTGCGGGATCCCGCACGCGTAGCCGGCTTCGGCGGCCCCATCTGGGACCGGGCGGTGGCCGCGAAGGCGCGGATCCTCCAGCGCGTGACCGAACTCAGCGGCGCCCAGTTGAGCCGGGTGGACATCCGCATCAGCGGGGCCAGCGTCAGTGATGGAGGGCGGGTTCGATGAGCCACGCCGCCGAACGACACCACCGCGACGCCGGGTTCCACGAACCAGGCTCCCACGCCCACGGTCCCAGCACCACCGGCGCCGGCAGTAGCCCCCGCGAAGCCGGGACCGTCCCCGGCCCGGACTCCGGCGCGGCCGGAATGGAGAAAGTCCTCGCGCGGGAGACCAGCTCGTCCCGGGCGACGGCCTCCGTCATCGCGGCAGTCCTTGTCATTGTGCTGTGCGGCTACGCCCTGCTTGAAACCGCTGTCCGGGCCGTCGGGCAGCCGCCATGGCTGGTTGATCCGCAAACTGCCGCGGACCGGCTCACCGCACTCCCGGCCGGAATCGCCCCGCTGCTGCTCGGCGTCATCGGTGCGGTGCTGATGGCAGCCGGGCTCTACTTCTTCCTCAACGCAATACTGCCCGGCCGACGCGCCCGGCACGTGCTCGCCGACCCGCGTGCCGCCGTCGTGGTCGACGACGAAGTGATCGCCTCGGCGCTGGCGCGGCGTGCCAGGCTGGCTGCCAACGTGACCCGGGATCAGGTGATGGTGGTGGTCTCCCGGCGCCAGGTGCTGGTCAACATCCGGCCGACCTCCGGCGTGCCGCTCCGCGAGGCGGAGGTGCTGGCCGCCGTTGAAGCCGAGCTTCGTGAAATGGCCCCTTCGCCGATGCCCGAGGTCCGGGTCAACCTGGCCTCCTCGGGGGTGATCGGAGCGTGAACGGCACCCCCCGGCTTCTCAACCGGATTCTGCTCGGCATCCTCGGCGCCAAGCTCCTGGTCATCGGGACCCTGCTTGTGCTGCTGGCCACGGTGCCCGCGGTCGGGAACTGGTGGCAGGGCTGGTCCGGCCAGGTGTGGACCGACATCCGCGGCCTGTTCGAACGCACCCGCTTCCCAGGACGGCCGGAGAGCTGGCTATGGATTGTCATGGTGGTCCTGCTGGTGGTCGTCATCGGGGTCATGGTGGCCTGGCTGGCGCAACAAGGCAAAGGCCGCGCCAACCTGCTGGTCGCCGAGGACGACGCCGGCGAGGTGCCCGGCAGCGTCCGGATCGGCGGCAGCGTGGCCGAACAGGCACTTAAGGCGGCGCTGGCCGACCGCCCGGACTTGGCTGGCGCCATGGTGGCCACCTATGACTTTGGCGGCGAGCCGGCCCTGCGGATCCGGGTGCAACCGCGCCAGGGTGTGGCCCCGCATACCCTCGCCGCGGAGGTTTCCGCCCTGGTGGAGGCACTGGACGCCGTGATCGGCAAACGCACCCCCGTACTGATTCACATCGGTTCCGGTGCCCGGTCCAGGTTCGGCCGCGCCGAACGCGTCCGCTGACGCGGACCGGCGCCAGGGGACGACACGCCGGTCGGTGAGCATTTCGACCATTCGCCCCAGCTGAAACATGAGCCCCACGGGTCTTGGTTCCGCGCCGGGCCGCGCCCGCCGGGGTGTTGGGTGTCCCCGCAACAGGGATCCGTTGGGAAAACGTTGATGTAAACGCTTGCATTACCTGCCATCTGCTCGCTAGTGTGATGCCCACCACACCAACTGCACCACCGGTCCCATCCGGTACTCAGCGAGGAGCACCTGCATGAAAACCCGTAAGTATCTACTTCCCGTGGCCGCGGCCGGGGTACTGGCCCTTTCCCTGTCGGCCTGTGGAGGTGGCGGAGGCGGCAGCAGCAGCACGGGTGGCGGCGATGCGGCAGCCAACCTGGACGGCAGGGGTCCGATCACGTACGTGCAGGGCAAAGACAACAGCAACGTGGTCCGGCCGCTGATCGACAAGTGGAATGCCGCGCACCCGAACGAGAAAGTGACGTTCAAGGAGCAGACCGACCAGGCCGATCAGCAGCACGACGACCTCGTCCAGCACTTCCAGGCCAAGGACTCTAACTACGACGTGGTCAGTGTCGACGTCGTCTGGACCGCGGAATTCGCCGCCAAGGGCTGGCTCCAGCCGCTCAAGGACAAGACGGCGCTCGACACGGCCGGGATGCTGAAGCCGACCCTCGACGCCGCCTCCTACAAGGGCACCCTCTACGCCGCGCCGGAATCTTCCGACGGCGGCATCCTGTACTACCGCAAGGACCTGGTCCCCACGCCGCCCAAGACGTGGGACGAAATGATGAGCATGTGCTCGATCGCCAAGACCAACAACATCGGCTGCTACTCCGGCCAGTTCTCGAAGTACGAGGGACTCACGGTCAACGCCTCCGAGGCGATCAACTCCGCCGGCGGTTCCGTGCTGGACAAGGACGGCAAGCCGAGCCTGAACACTGATGAGGCCAAGGCCGGCCTGGCCAACCTTGCCAAGGCCTACGCGGACGGCAATATCCCCAAGGAAGCCATCACCTACAAGGAAGAGGAATCCCGGCAGGCTTTCCAGGACGGCAAGCTCCTCTTCCTGCGCAACTGGCCGTACGTCTACAACCTGGCCGTCACCGAAGGATCCTCCAAGGTCAAGGACGTGCTGGGCATGACGGCGCTTCCGGGCAAGTCCGGCCCCGGTGCCTCGTCGCTCGGCGGCCACAGCGCCGGCATGAGCGTCTACTCCAAGAACAAGGCCACCGCTTCGGACTTCCTGAAGTTCCTCACCACCGAGGAAACGCAGAAGTTCTTCGCCACGCAAGGGTCGCTCGCTCCGGTGCTGAGCAAGCTTTACGACGACAAGGACCTCGTCGCCAAGCTGCCGTACCTGCCGGTGCTGAAGACCTCGATTGAGAACGCCGTCCCGCGTCCGGTGACCCCGTTCTACCCGGCCGTTACCAAGGCCATCCAGGACAACGCATACTCGGCCATCAAGGGCGAGAAGGCAGTGGACGCAGCGCTGTCCGACATGCAGAAGTCCATCGAAACCCAGTCAAAGTAGTCCAAAATGGCAACTGAATTGGGCCCGACGCCGGTAAAGAAGCCGGCGTCGGGCGGGACCGAACTCCACCATGCACCCAAGGGGGTGGGGGAGGACAATGTCATCGCGAGCCAGGGCAAGTGGGCATCGTGGCTGTTGGCCCCCACCGTCATCGCGCTGGCCGTCGTCATCGTTTACCCGATTGTCAGCGCCATCGTGATGTCCTTCCAGGCCGACGCTGGCTTGGATCCCGCCACCGGCCTCTTCGCCGAGGGCGGTCCGGCGGGTCTCACCAACTACGTCAACTGGATCGCCCAGCAGTGCGCTTCCCCCGGCGGCGGAACCGTAGCCTGCCCGCCCGGCACCCTCGGCTCCCAGTTCTGGTCCGCGACAGCCACCACGTTCTTCTTCACCATCGTGACCGTGAGCCTCGAGACCGTGCTCGGCTTCTGGATGGCCATCATCATGGCCCGCACCTTCCGCGGCCGCAGCCTGATCCGCGCCGCAGTACTCGTGCCGTGGGCCATCCCCACCGCCGTGACGGCCAAGCTGTGGCTGTTCATCTTCGCGTTTGAGGGGATCGCCAACAAGCTCTTCAACGCATCCATCCTGTGGACCGGCAGCGAGTGGCCGGCCAAGTGGGCGGTCATCATCGCCGACGTCTGGAAGACGACGCCGTTCATGGCGCTGCTGATCCTGGCCGGGCTGCAGATGATTCCGGCCGAGGTATACGAGGCCGCCAAGGTCGACGGCGCCTCGGCCTGGCAGCGGTTCCGGATGATCACCTTGCCGCTGGTCAAGCCTGCGCTGATGGTGGCCATCCTCTTCCGCACCCTTGACGCGCTGCGGATGTTCGACCTGCCCTACATCCTGACCGGCGGGGCAAACAACACCACCACGCTGTCCATCCTGGTTATCAGCCAGATCAGGCAGGGCTTCAACGTGGCGGCAGCGCTGTCCACCATCACGTTCATCATCATTTTCCTTGTCGCCTTCATCTTCGTGCGCTTCCTGGGCGCGAATGTCGTGGAGCAGCAGACCGGCGCTAGTAAGGGGAAGAAATGACCGCCGCCGCTACCGAGCTGCGCGCGCAGCAGGACCAGGGCCGCAAGACCGCCCAGAACCGGGAGAAATGGGCCCAGGGGCGGACCTACATCAGCGCCGTGGTGATCCTCATCTGGTGCCTGGCCCCGGCCTACTGGATGGTGGTGACGGCATTCCGCGAGGTTGGCTTCACGTACGACACCTCGGTCCTGCCGACGCACGTCACGCTGGACAACTTCATGACCGCGTTCGATACCTCGTTCGGCAACCACTTCGGCCAAGCGCTGCTGAACAGTGTGTTCATCGGCGGCGTGGTCACTGTGGTGTCGCTGCTGATCGGCGTATTCGCCGCCTACGCCCTGGCCCGCCTGAACTTCCGGTTCAAGTACCTCGTGCTGGGCTTCATCCTGGGTGCTTCGATGTTTCCCGGCGTCGCCCTCATCACCCCGCTGTTCCAGCTGTTCACCAACATCGGCTGGATGGGAACGTACCAGGCCCTGATCATCCCGAACATCTCGTTCGTGCTGCCGCTGACCGTCTACACCATGACGTCGTTCTTCCGCGAAATGCCGTGGGAGCTCGAGGAATCGGCCAGGGTGGACGGCTGCACCCAGGGCCAGGCCTTCCGGAAGGTGATCATGCCGCTCGCGGCTCCGGCCATCTTCACCACCGCCATCCTGGCGTTCATCTCCTCGTGGAACGAGTTCCTGATCGCCAGCCAGCTCTCGTCCGATAAGACCCAGCCGGTCACCGTTGCGATCGCGAGCTTCGCGGGCGCACAGCCCAACCAGATCCCGTACACGGCGATCATGGCGGCCGGAACCATCGTGACCATTCCACTGGTCATCCTGGTGTTGGTCTTCCAGCGCAAGATCGTCGCAGGCCTGACGGCCGGCGCCGTGAAGTGACGGCTCCGTGATGGCAGCAGGACAGAACCGGGGCGAGGTCCGCAGGCCGCATCGCAGGGTGCGCTCGGGCGAGGATTTCGACATCATTATCGGGTTCCTCGGATTCTGGGCGCTGGTCCTGCTGGCGGTCACCGTCTGGATGGAAATCACCGCGCAGCCGGCTGTCGGCTGGGCCCTCGGGCTGCTTGTGACCCTGCTGGCCCTCTACGGCATGGTCCGGCTCCGCCGTCGTCTGCCAGGGCGGACTGCCACCAGGCGGCGGTAGCGGCGCGTCAGCAGCGCGTCACGAAGTGCGGTGCCGGGTCCGGTCGATTGTAGGATGAAGCGGCGCTGCGGGGGCGGCACGCCGGCCGTGTTGCTACGGCCGGCCGACAAGGGGACATGGTGGCACGGACAACTGACAGGGCGCAACGCGGAGGCCATTCCGGCGTCAGCATCGAGGACGTGGCGACCGCCGCGGGCGTCTCCACCGCCACCGTTTCCCGGGCGGTGCGAGGGCTGCCGCGGGTTTCACCCGCCACCCGGGAGAAAATCCTCGAAATCGCGGCCGACCTCGGGTACGTGGCCTCGTCCTCGGCCTCCGGGCTGGCCACCGGCCGTACCCGGACCATCGGGGTGCTGGCGCCCTTCGTCAGCCGCTGGTTCTTCTCCAAGGCCATCGAAGGCGCGGACCGGGAACTGCACGGACGCCAATACAACCTGTCGCTGTTCAATTTGGGCGGCCACGGCAGCCACCGCGAGCGGCTGTTCAGCAAGACCATGGTTTACAAGCAGATCGACGCGCTCCTGGTCCTCTGCATGGCCTTGACCCGTGAGGAACTGGAGCACCTGCATAAGATTGACATCCCGCTGGTCGTGGTCGGCGGCCACGTCGAAGGGTGCGCCTACATCGGGATCGACGACTACGCCGCCGCCTCCACCGCGGTGCGCCACCTCATCGACCTGGGCCACCGGGACATCGCGCTGCTGCACGGCGACGACGAGACGGACCTGAACTTCGATGTTCCGCGGGTGCGGATCAAGGCCTTCCAGGACGTGATGGCCCAGGCCGCGCTGGACGTCCGGCCGGAGTGGGACCAGTGGGGGGACTTCACCGTCCAAAGCGGGCAGGACGCGTTCCAGCGACTCTGGGACCTGCCCGGTCCGAAGCCCACCGCGATCTTCTGCGCCTCCGATGAGATGGCCATGGGGGTGCTATTCGAGGCCCGCCGCGCGGGGGTCCGGATTCCGGAGGAGCTCTCGGTGGTGGGGATCGATGACCACGAGTTCGCAGCCGCCGTCGGGCTCACCACGGTCGGGCAACGCCCGGACGAGCAGGCCGAGCTCGGCACCAAGATGCTGCTCGATGAACTCGACGGAATCGCCGGGGCGGTGCGTTCCGCCGTGGCCCCGCACCGGCTGATCGTACGGCGTACGACGGCGGCCCCGCGGCTCGCGGAACCGCTCGCGCCGGTATCGGGCCTGCGCCGGACCTAAGGTCCCGGCGTCGCGGCTTCAGGCACGCGGCCTCAGGAAGCGCGGGCGAGCTGCCGGATCGGGATCCAGCGGGAAGCCAGCCGACGGTAGGCGGCGGCCGCTCCGGTCATGTCGCCCTCGGCGAGGCACTCGATCCCCAGCCGCACGTCCAGCGGGGACTCGTCGGGGTAGACCTTGTCCGCCACCGCGCCGTAATCGAGCTCCACGACAGAGTCCCGGTGGAAGAGTTCGAGCCACTCGGTGAGCTGGGTCAGGTCCTCCAGCATGTCCAGGTCAGGGGCCGCGAGGGCCAGATGGGCGACGGCGTGCCGGACCCGGTTCAGGGCGGCACCGATCGAGGCCCGGATGCGCACGGTGACGATCCGGCCGCCGGCCTCCACCACATCAGTGGGATCGGACTCCTGGAAGAGGCAGAACCAGCTGAACGGGATCCCCCAGGTGGACGCGCGGGTGTGCACGCGGCGGGTACCCTCGCGGGCCTTCACCTGGTCGATGCGTTCCTGGTGCCGGTCGCGCTGTTCCTCGGGGATCAACAGCTGGGCGAGCGGGCCGTGGATGCCCTCCATCAAGGCGTTGGCGGCCAGCCCGGCCCGGAGCACCAGCTGGCTGGGGCAGTAGAGCAGCCTGGCCGGCAGCACCTTGCGGTCGGAACCGGAGTCTTCGGTGCCAGCGCTTTCGGGGCTGGAGTTCCCGGTGCCGGCCGCGCCGGACGCGCCGGCGTCGGAACCGCTGACGGCCAGCACCCGGACCAGGTCGGTGTGGCCGGTGGGGAATGGATCCCCGCCCGGGCGGGTGATCCGGCCCAGCGAGGCGAGCAGCTCGGCGTTCTCCACGGCGGCGCGGGACTCGGAGCGGGCGCCGGCGGCCCGCAGGCTCTCCTGCTGCTCGGCGGGGAAGGCCTCCAGTGGCTCATAGACCCGCAGCGTCGAGGAAAACGGCAGTCCGGCCTGGCCGCGGTAAAGGTTCCCCGTCATCGCTGGCCTGCGCTTCCCCGGCGGGCGTCCATCAGTCGGCCAACTCCACGATCACCGGGGCGTGGTCCGAGGCGCCCTTACCCTTGCGCTCCTCGCGGTCAATCGATGCGCCCGTCACCCTGGCGGCCAGCGCGGGGGAGGCCAGTGCGAAGTCGATCCGCATCCCCTCCTTCTTCGGGAAGCGCAACTGGGTGTAGTCCCAGTAGGTATACACCCCGGGTCCCGGCGTGTACGGGCGGACGACGTCGGCAAATCCGGCGGCTTCGAAGGCGTGGAAGGCCGCGCGTTCCGGTTCGCTGACGTGGGTCAGGCCCGCGGTGCGGAAGTAGTCGATGTCCCAGACGTCCTCGTCCCTCGGGGCGATATTCCAGTCGCCCATCAGCGCGATCTGCGCGTCGGGGTCTGCCTGGACCCAGCCCTCGGCGTGGGAGCGGAGGGAGTCCAGCCAGCTGAGCTTGTAAGGCATGTGCTCGTCATCGAGCGCCCGGCCATTGGGCACGTACAGGCTCCAGACCCGGATCCCGCCGCAGCTTGCGCCGATCGCGCGGGCTTCCTGGACCTCGTCCCTGCCGCCCTTGCCGAAGGCGGGCTGGTTCATGAAGGCGCGTTCGACGTTGTCGAGCCCCACCCGAGAGGCGATGGCCACCCCGTTCCACTGGCTCAGGCCGAAATGGGCGACCTCGTAGCCCATGCGCTCGAACAGCTCCCACGGAAAATTGTCGTCCTTGCATTTGGTTTCCTGGATGGCCAGGACGTCACAGTCGGTGCGTTGAAGCCAAGCCTCAACGCGGTCGGCACGGGCACGGAGCGAGTTCACATTCCAGGTAGCAATCTTCACAAGTCCTAACTTACCGAACTTGGCCCGGCGGGGGAGCCGACGGCGGGCACGCACGGCCCGCGCCCGGTCGCCTACTTGAGGAAGGAAGCGTTGAAGGAACTCAGATCGACCGCAACCCCTGCGAAGCTGTGCTCCAGCTTTTGCTGGACCCCCACCCGCATGGTGGTGGGGGTGTTCCAGCCTCCGTATCCCACCGGGGCCGGGGAGAGGTAGTCGGCGTCCCACTGGTTGTAGTCGAGGTTGCCGGCGTGGGTGTCCCAGAGCGGGATGTGGGCGAATGCCGTGCTGCCGTTGGTCATCTGCGGCCACATCGCGGATCCGGTGTAGATGACCGGCCGGACCCCCATCGATGTGACGCCGTCGATCATGGCCTGGGTGACCACCGGGCCGCCTGGCTCCACATCGAGGGCAAAGAACTGTAGCTGGGACTGGTACGGACCGGCCGCGCTGATTCCGCCCTGCCAGCACCCCGGATCCCTGGTGTAGACGGCGATCTTGAGGCCGGCGGCGAGGGCCATCCCGAGCTGGGCCGGCGTGTTGCCCCAAGGAGTGCAGGTGCCCCAGGCGGTTGAATGCATGACGTAGAGCCTGAAACCGGCGGCGTAGGCGCTGGCAAACCACGCGGGGTTACCAATGGCGCTGGTCGAGTCGATGACCTTGACGGACGGATTCGGCGCCGCCGGCGACGGGGCCGGTGAGGCTGCCAGCGCAGCCGGCGCAGTGGAGAGACCCACGACGGCCAACCCTATTACAAGGATCGCGGGTGCGAGGAGCTTCTTCTTCATCGCACGGCCCCCACGCGGCAGCCGGCGCGGATGCCAACCCGGGACCCGCACCTGTTGGCAACTAAAGCAGGCATAGCAACCACCTCACAACGTGGCGGTTCTCAGCACCGGTTGAGCAGGGAGGGCCCGTGTCGACAACCGGTAGCTTGAGAACCATAGCCATTTTATGGCGGCTGCTACGGGCCGGGCACGAGTAGCAGATACTCGAATTCAGACGCCGCCACGCCGACCGCTGCCCGTAGGTGCGGGCCGCGGCACGGGGCCCGCCAGGCAGTGGCCGCGGCGTCCGCGAGGGTCGCGTTGTGCCGTTGTTTACGCGCGGGACCTGCCTCGAAGGAAGTGGAAGATCAGGACCACGACGGCGATAACCAAGAGCAGGTGAATGAACCCGCCACCGATGCCGCCGATCAAGCCGAGAAGCCAGAGAACAGCAATGATGATGGCTATCCAAAGCAACATGAGAGTCTCCCTTGTTTGTCTGCGGATGGAAGTGCTGATTCTGCGCCACACCCGCGTTGCGTGTGGTGCGCTTCACCCTATGTCAGGATCTGGTTCTTGGAAATGGAAAAACCAGAAGCGATAGCCACCGGCCGGTTCGCCAGCCACCCCGCTGACGTTGTGAGTGGCAGAGTCGCTTATGTGTGTCAAGGGTCACGGGCTGGTGACGCCCWGCCGGTGATCCGCGGGGCCCGCCCGCGGCGCCGGCCCGCTCTGGAAATTAGTAGGAAGTCCGAGTATATTCGGGTGCAGATGATCTAGGTCACATGCAAAGGAGCATTCCATCATGGTTCGTGAGCTTTCCCATTACGTCGGCGGACAGCACGTGGAGGGCACCTCCGGGCGCTTCAGCGATGTCTATGACCCCTGCACCGGCGAGGTCCAGGCCCGCCTTCCGCTGGCCAGCGCCGAGGAAGTCCGCAACGTCGTCGCCAACGCGGAGAAGGGCCAGCTGGAATGGGCTGCCATGAACCCGCAGCGCCGCGGCCGGATCCTGCTCAAATTTGTGGATCTGGTCAACCAGAACATGGACGAACTTGCCACCCTGCTGTCCTCCGAGCACGGCAAGACCTTCCTGGACGCCAAGGGCGACATCCAGCGCGGCATCGAAGTAGTGGAGTTCGCCGCCGGCGCCCCGCACCTGCTCAAGGGTGAGTTCTCCGACAACGCCGGAACCGGAGTCGATGTCCACTCGATGCGGCAGCCGCTCGGCGTCGTCGCCGGCATCACGCCGTTCAACTTCCCGGCCATGATTCCGCTCTGGAAGTCCGGCCCGGCTCTGGCCGCCGGCAACTCGTTCATTCTCAAGCCCTCCGAGCGCGACCCCTCGGTGCCGCTGCGCCTGGCCGAGCTGTTCACTGAAGCCGGCCTTCCGGACGGGGTGTTCAACGTGGTCAACGGCGATAAGGAGGCCGTGGACGCGCTGCTGGAGGACCCCCGCGTCCAGGCCATCGGCTTCGTCGGCTCCACCCCGATCGCGCAGTACATCTACGCAACCGCCGCCGCACACGGCAAGCGCGCCCAGTGCTTCGGCGGCGCCAAGAACCACATGGTAATCATGCCGGACGCGGACCTGGACATGGCCGCGGATGCCCTGATCGGCGCTGGCTTCGGCTCCGCCGGCGAACGCTGCATGGCCATCTCGGTCGCCGTCCCGGTCGGCCAGCGGACCGCCGACGCCCTCGTGGCGAAGCTGCAGGAGCGGATCGCCGGGCTCAAGGTCGGCCACAGCCTGGCCAAGGATTCGGACTTCGGACCGGTCGTGGCCGCCTCCGCCAAGGAGCGCATCGAGGGCTACATCGCCTCCGGCGTCGAAGAAGGCGCCAGCCTCGTGACGGACGGCCGCGGCCTGAAGGTGGAGGGCTACGACGGCGGCTTCTGGGTGGGCCCCACGCTGTTCGACAACGTCACCAAGGACATGAAGATCTACAAGGAGGAGATCTTCGGCCCGGTCCTGAGCGTGCTCCGCGCCGAAGACTACGACGAAGCCCTCCGGCTCTGCAGCGAACACGAGTTCGGCAACGGCGTGGCCATCTTCACCCGCGACGGCGATGCCGCCCGCGACTTCGCCAGCCGGGTCCAGGTGGGCATGGTGGGCATCAACGTGCCGATCCCGGTGCCGATCGCGTACTACACCTTCGGCGGCTGGAAGGCCTCCGGCTTCGGCGACCTTAACCAGCACGGGGCCGACGCCTTCCGCTTCTACACCAAGACCAAGACGGTCACCAGCCGCTGGCCTTCCGGCATCCGCCAAGGCGCCAGCTTCGTGATGCCGGAAGGCAGCTGATGGCGGACCGGGCCTCCGAAACAACCGCCGAGGAGACCTCGCGCGGGACCGCGGAGGTCCTGTTCGAACGCCGCGGCCGGCTCGGCATCGCCACGCTCAACCGGCCCAAGGCCGTCAATGCGCTAACCGCGGGCATGGCCGCGGCGATGCTGGACCAGCTCACCCGTTGGGCCGACGACGACGCCGTCGCCACCGTGCTGGTCCGCGGCGCCGGCGACCGGGGCCTCTGCGCGGGCGGCGACATCGTGGCCATCTACCAGGACATGCTCGACGGCGGCGACGCCTCGGCGGACTTCTGGGCCGTCGAGTACCGTCTGAACCTGTTGATCTCGGAGTACCCCAAGCCCTACGTGGCCTTTATGGACGGGCTAGTCCTGGGCGGCGGCGTGGGCATCTCCGCGCACGGCTCGGTCCGGATCGTCACCGAGCGGACCCGGATGGGCATGCCCGAAACCACCATCGGCTTCGTGCCCGACGTCGGCGGGACGCTGCTGCTGTCCCGCTCACCGGGGGAGACCGGCACTCACGCGGCCCTGACAGGAGCCCATTTGAGCGGGGCGGACGCCTTGTTCCTGGGGCTCGCCGACACCTTTGTGCCCTCCGCGCGTCTCGGGGAACTCGCAACAGTGCTGGAGACCGAACCGGCGGAGGCCGCCGTCGCACGGTTCGCCGGAACGGCGCCGCCGTCGGTGCTTGCCGCGCAGCAGGAGTGGATTGACGCCTGCTACGCGTCCGACGATGCCGTGGAGATCGTGGACCGGCTGCGGACCGTGGGCGGTGAGGCCGTCGGTGTCGCGGACACCATCGAGGCCAAGTCCCCGACCGCGGTGAAGGTGGCGCTGGCCTCGCTGCGCCGGGTCCGCGGACTCAGCCTGGGCGAAGCCCTGGAACAGGAGTACCGGGTGGGCCTGCGCTTCCTCGCCGGCCCCGATTTCCGCGAGGGCATCCGCGCCCAGGTGGTGGACAAGGACCGCACCCCGCACTGGGTCCCGGCCAGTCTCGCCGAGGTCAGCAACGACGACGTCGAGGCCTACTTCGCGCCGCTGGGCGACCGCGAACTGAAACTTTCGAAGGAGCGCGACAATGTCTGAAACAGGAGCGGCTGACGCCCGCACCATCGCCTTCCTGGGCCTGGGCCACATGGGCGGCCCGATGGCCGTCAACCTGGTCAAGGCCGGCTACACCGTGACCGGCTACGACGTGGTGCCCGCCGCGCTGGAGGCCGCCCGCGCCCACGGAATCGCCACCGCGGACACCGCCGCCGAGGCCGTCACGGGCGCCGCCGTAGTGCTGACCATGCTGCCCAGCGGCAAACACCTGCTGGACGCGTACCGCGGCGACCCCAACCAGCCGGGCCAACAGGGACTGCTCGCCACCGCCGCGCCCGGGACCATGTTCCTGGATTGCTCCACCATCAACGTGGACGAGGCCCGCGAGGCCGCCGCGCTGGCGGTGGACTCCGGCCACCGGGCCGTGGACGCGCCGGTCTCCGGCGGCGTGGTCGGAGCCGAAGCGGGAACCCTGACCTTCATGGTCGGCGCACTGGCCGAGGACTTCGAAGCAGTCAGGCCGATGCTGGAAGTGATGGGAAAACGCGTGGTCCACTGCGGCGAGCACGGCGCCGGTCAGGCCGCGAAGATCTGCAACAACATGATCCTCGGCGTCTCGATGATCGCCGTCAGCGAGGCCTTCGTGCTCGGCGAGAAGCTCGGGCTGACGCACCAGGCGCTGTTCGACGTCGCCTCGGCCGCCTCCGGACAGTGTTGGGCGCTGACCACCAACTGCCCCGTGCCCGGACCGGTTCCCACCAGCCCGGCCAACCGCGACTACCAGCCGGGCTTCGCCGGGGCTCTGATGGCCAAGGACCTGAAGCTGGCGCTCAACGCCCTCGAAAGCACCGGGGTCGCCGCCCGACTGGGGCCGCTCGCCTCCGAAATTTACGATAGCTTTGCCGCGGAAGGCGGTGCCGGCCGCGACTTTTCCGGCATCATCACCGACATCCGGGACAAATCCGACCATCAGCCGAGGGGACAGGCATGACCGACTACACAAACATTCTGGTGGAGCGCCGCGGCCGGGTGGGCCTTGTGACGCTCAACCGGCCCCAGGCGCTGAACGCCCTGAACAAGGCCACCATGGACGAACTGGTGGCCGCCGTGACGGCCATGGACACGGACCCGGACGTCGGCGCCGTCGTGGTGACCGGATCCGCCAAGGCCTTCGCCGCCGGCGCCGACATCAAGGAGATGCAGTCCAAGGGCTACATGGAGATGTACGCAGCGGACTGGTTCCGCGGCTGGGAAGACTTCACCCGGCTGCGCATTCCGGTGGTCGCGGCGGTCTCCGGCTTCGCCCTCGGCGGCGGCTGCGAACTCGCGATGATGTGCGACTTCATCATCGCGGGGGACAACGCCAAGTTCGGCCAGCCGGAAATCAACCTCGGCGTGCTTCCGGGGATGGGGGGCTCGCAGCGACTCACCCGCGCGGTGGGCAAGGCCAAGGCGATGGACATGATCCTCACCGGCCGCTTCATGGACGCCGCGGAAGCCGAACGGGCCGGACTGGTGTCCCGCGTGGTCCCGGCCGCCGACGTCGTCGAGGAAGCCGTGAAGGCCGCCGAGGTGATCGCCGGCAAGTCCAAGCCGGTGGCCATGGTCGCCAAGGAGGCGGTCAACGCCGCCTTCGAAACCGGCCTGGCGCAGGGTGTGCTGTTCGAGCGCAGGGTGTTCCACTCGCTCTTCGCCACCGAGGACCAGAAGGAAGGCATGGCCGCGTTCAGCGAAAAACGGCAGCCCGACTTCACCCACCGCTAAGGCGGGCAGTCATGGGCACCGGCTTCCTTGGGGTCGCGGCATCGCCGGAGGAGCTCGGCGCCCGGCTTCCCGGTGACGAGCTGGTCCCCATCGCGGATGTGGTGATGGACCGCGGGTTCGATCTGCCGGCCCCGCCCGGCGCCGTCTGGCCGTGGATCGTCCAGCTGGGTAAGGAACGGTCCGGGTGGTACCTGCCCCGCTGGGCGGAAGCCCTCATTCCAGCCACGCGCCGGGCGCTCCGGACCATTGACCCGACACTTCAGGACCTCAGCGCCGGAGACGTCATTGCCGACTGGGGCGGCCGGCAGGCCACCTTCGAGATCGTAGCTGTGGATCCGCCGAAGGCCCTGGTGCACCGCTCGCAGCGGGGTGCACTCGCCATCAGCTGGGCAATCGTGCTGCGTCCGTCGCCCCGGGCGGCCGGGACACGGGTGCACCTCCGTCTCCGGCTGGCCGGGGTCAAGCGCCGTCGTCTCGTTGAAAGCGGCGGCGGCCTGTTCGATCTCCTGACCATCGCCGGACTCGCGGCCGGACTGCGGGAGCGGCTGGCCGCCGGCGGGTAGGGCGCCGGCGTCAGGCTCGGCGCCGGGCAAACACGGGCGCAAAGTGAGCGCCCTGTCCTACGCCACCGCAACTTCGCGGGAATGGGTCTTGAAGTCGAACCAGGGGTCCGCCGCGTCCGCCTGCCGGAGCGAACGGCCCTGGCTTAGCAGCCGCCGGGCCGCCATGTGGTCCGCCGGGTGGTTGACGGACTCGACGGCTGCAAGCTCGCCGTTCCGGTAGCAAAAAATGGAGAACTTGCCAGAGGCCGGATCCCCGCGGAGCACCGTCTCGTCCGCGTGCTGGCCCAAGCCGGCAATCTGCAGCTTCAGCGGGCCCTGCTGGGACCAGAACCAGGGCAACCCGGCGTAGCTCTCGCTGCTTCCCAGGATGGACCGGGCCAGGTGCCGGGCCTGATCCGTTGCGTTCTGCACGGACTCCAGACGGGTGCGGGCGCCGGCATGGCGGCTGGGGTAGCTGGCGCAGTCCCCGAGCGCGAAGATGTCCGGGTCCGGGGTGCGCAGGGCGCCGTCCACGATGATCCCGTTCTCGACCGGCAGTCCGGCGGCCGCGGCCAGTTCCGTCCTCGGGGTGACGCCGATACCGACCAGGACCAGGTCGGCGGGGTAAGCGTCCCCGGTGGTGCTGACGGCGGCCCGCACGTGCCGGTCCCGCCCCTCGAAGGAGGCAATGCCTTCACCGAAGCGAAGCTTTACGCCCATCCGCTCGTGGGCTTCGGCGAAATAGCCCGACATGGCCGGGGACAGCGCGCGGCCCATGGGCCGGTCCGCAAACTCGAGCACCGTCACGTCAATGCCGCGCTGCCGGGCCGCCGCCGCGAATTCCAGGCCGATGAATCCGGCGCCGATCACGACGACGGAGCGCGCTGCGGCCAGCCGGGCGTGGACAGCTTCGGCGTCGGAGAGCGTCCGCAGCCCGTGGATGCCGGCCAGGCCGCTGCCGGGAACGCTGAGTTCACGGTTGGCGGCCCCGGTGGCGAGGACCAGCTTGGAATACACCAGCCGCGATCCGTTGTTGAGCGTTGCCGTGCGGCGCTCCCGGTCGACGGCGGTGACCCGAACACCCAAGCGGGAGTCGACGTCGTTCCCGGCGAAGAACTGCTCCGCCCGCAACGGGAGCGGCAGCGGGTTCTTGGCCTCGGACATGTAGTCCTTGGACAGCGGCGGGCGCTGATAGGGGAAGTGGGCTTCCTCGCCGATGACGGTGATCCGGCCGGTGTAGCCCTCGGCGCGCAGGGAATCGACCAGTTGGATGCCGGCCTGGCCGTTGCCGACGATGACGATGTTGTCCATGGCTTCAGACCTGGCTGCCGGGCACATCGACTTCGACGTCTTCGAGGCCGTTGCCGAGGATGACCTGGCAGCCGAGGCGGCTTCGGGCCGCGTCGCGGGGGTCGGCCGTGCAGTCCAGCATTTCTTCCTCGTCGTCGCTGATGGCGGCCAGGTCCGCGAGGTATTCCGGGCGGACGTAGACGTGGCAGGTGGCGCACATGGCCTGCCCGCCGCATTCACCGACGATGCCTGCCACGCCGTTGGTGACGGCGGCCCGCATGATGGAGGTGCCGGGGTCCACGTCGAGGACGTCGACGGCGCCGCCGGCGTGGTGGAAGCTGATCTTGGTCATGATGTGGATTCTTTCTACTTGTCCCAGGTCACGGGAAGGGACGTCATGCCGCGGAAGACCCAGCCGGCGTCGACCGCTGCCTGCTCGGGGTCCAGACGGAGGTTCGGCAGGCCGCCGAAGAGCCGGGGGAGGGCCACCCCGGCGACCGATGCCCGGGCCACCCAGGTGCCGGCACAGAAATGGTTGCCGCCCCCGAACGCCAGGTGCGGCTTCTTCTCGCGGTTGATGTCAAAGGACTCCGGGTCGGTGAAGACCTTCGGGTCCCGGTTCGCCGCGCCGATGACGACGCCGAGCCGCGCGCCCTGCGGCAGCTGGATGCCTTCCAGCACAGTCTCCTTGGTGGTCTCGCGGGGATACATGCCGATCGGGGCGACCCAGCGGACGGCTTCCTCAAACGCGACGGCGAACAGCGCCGGGTCGGCTTTGACCTGGTCCAGCTGGGACGGGTTTTCCATCAGCGCCCAGGCCGCGACGCCGATCACGTCGCGCGGCTCGTTCAGGCCGCCGCCGATGGTCATTTTCATGTTGGCCCGGATGGCTTCCAGCGGAATCGGCATCGCGGCCAGGCCGGACAGCAGGCTGCCGTCCGGATTCTTGAGCAGGTACGGCAGGATTTCCTCGATGGCGTCGTCCACCTCGTCGTAGGACTTCTGCGACGCTGCCCAGACGTCCGGGTCGTCCGCGTAGTTGCCGGTGCCGTTGATCATGGTCTGGGACCAGCGCTGCATGTCCTCCTGGCTGGCATTGTGGAACCCCATGATCAGACGCAGATTTTCGGCGGCGTAGGGCGCTGCGTATTCGCTGATCAGGTCCGCTCCCGGGCCCGCGGCCCGCAGCCGGTCGAGGAAGGTCGCGCTGTTCTTTTCGAAGATCCCCGTCCAGGTCTCCTTGATGGCCTTGGGGCGCAGCACGGAACCGTAGGACTTGCGGTCCACGTCGTGCTCCGGGTCGTCCTTGCGCAGCATGGAGTGTCCCATGGCGCGTTTCATCAGCGAGCCGGTCTCATCGGCCGAAAACGTTTCCTGGTCGTTTTCGATCAGGTGGCAGGACTCGTAGCTGGTCACCATGTAGCGGCCGACTGCCGGCACCCAGTGCACGGGCGCTTCTTCCCGCATCCTCCGATAAATGGGGAACGGGTCCTTGTGGAGGTCGGCAATGGTGACCCAGTCCGCTACCGGGACCGGCTGTGCCACTGTTGTCTCGAGGGTCATCGTTGACTCCTGTCAGGGATGGATTTCCCCCAATGTGTCACACCCCATAACCATTGGTAAAGTTCATAAAAATCACCAATATCCCTAGAAATATTGAGGAATGGCATGGCGCGGTACACCCTTCGGCAGCTGGCGCACTTTGTTGCCGTGGCTGATACCGGCACAATTTCGGCTGCGGCCTTGAAGCTGCATCTCTCGCAGGGCGCGGTGTCCGCGGCGGTGACGGAGCTCGAACGGATCTTCAAGGTCCAGCTCATGGTCCGCCGGAAGGCCCACGGGGTGACGTTGACGCCCGCCGGGAAGCATCTTTATGCGCGCGCAGTGCTGTTGCTGTCCGACGCCGAGGAGCTGGAGCTCAGCGCTGCCAGCGGAGGCACGGAGCTGGCCGGTCCGCTGGTCATTGGTTGCTACCTGACCCTGGCGCCGACGGTCCTGCCGCCCCTGCTGGACGGGTTCACGGCCGCCCACCCGAAGGTGCGGCTCGAGTCCGTGGAGGGGACACAGAACGGGCTTCTGGACCGCCTGTCCGACGGCGAACTGGACTTGGCCGTCGTCTATGACACGGATCTGCCCGCGGCGCTGGGCGCGGTGGAGCTGTACAAGACGTCTGCCTACGCGCTGCTGCCGGCGGCGCACCGGCTGGCGGCCCAGTCCGAAGTCTCGCTGCACGATCTGGCTCCCGAACCGATGGTGCTGCTCGATGCGCCGCCCAGCAGCCACCACAGCCTCTCCCTGTTTGAGCGGGTCGGGGCGGAGCCAAATATCCGCTACCGCACCACCGACTTCGAAGTCACCCGCTCATTGGTGGGGCGGGGCCTGGGGTATTCCCTGCTCGTCCAGCATCCGGCGGTCGACACGAGCTATGAGGGACGGGCCCTGGTGGCCAGACCCCTGACCCCGGCGGTCAGGCCGCTGTCCGTGCAGATTATCTGGCCGCGGGCCGTACGCCTGACGGACCGCGCCCAGGCCATGGTCGAGTACGCCTCCGGCCTGCCCTGGGGCGCCGGCGGGTAGGGCGCCGGCGTCAGGCTCGGCGCCGGGCCCGGAGCACGGAGTCCTGGACCGTGACCTGGGCGCCGTCGGCGTCGCTGGTGGCCCGAGGCCGGGAAGTGCACGTGAGGATCTCCCAGTCACGCGGATCCAGTTCCGCCGCGATCTGCTCGGCGGTGAACAGGAGCCCGGGGGCTGAGGGCCGACGCACGCTGGTTTCCAGGTCCGAGGGGTGGTGGCCCACGATCAGCAGCGTCCCGCCAACGGCCACCGACCCGGCGAGCCCGCCGTACACCGGGTCCCGCTGGGCAGCCGGCAGGTGCAGGTACTGGGCCGAGACCAGGTCAAACGGGCCCTCCGGCGGCTGAGCGGCAACCAGGTCCAGATGCAGCCAGCTGATCCGCGCTGCCGTTTCCGGGTCATCGTCGACGGCGGCCGCCGCCCGCGCCAGGGCCACTGACGAGATGTCCACTGCCGTGACCCGCCAGCCATGGCGGGCGAGCCAGACGGCATCCGCGCCTTCCCCGGCACCGACATCCAGTGCGGATCCGGGCGCGAGGTCGGCGGCCTCGGCCACCAGCTGGGCGTTGGGCTGCCCGCTCCACACGGCTTGGTGCTCGCCGTGCTCGCGGTACCGTTCGTCCCAGAACGCTTCGTCAAAATCCATCAGGTCCTCCTTTGGGCGGCGCGGGTGGGGTGGCTGGACCCGCCGGGTCAGGACATCAGGCGGCGCTGATCCCGAACAGGCCGATGATCAGCGCCATCACCATCAGGGTCACGAGCTCATGGGCGCAGTTCAGGACCGTCAGTCCGGCGGGGCGGCCCTCGAACGCGTCGTGCGTGATGAAGCGGGCGGCGGTGAACCCGGCCCACAGGATCAGGGCGGTGAGCAGGGTGTTGGCCAGGAAGTTTCCGCCGTAGAAGTGCTGCGAGATGGCGGCGGCACCGGACAGCACCCAGGCGCTGACGAAGCTGACCACCAGCGTGACGAGGATGGGTTTGACTGCGTCCTTGGCGTCCCCGCTGGGCGTGACCTTGGCGACGCGCATCCAGTAGTTGCCGAACACCCTGGGCGTGTACCAGAGGGACCCGACCACCATGCTGGAGAGCGTGGCCAGCAAGACGGCCCAGATGTTGATCTCCGGAATCATTGTTCTCCTCGTGTCCGGGCCGTCCCGCAGATGGCCCGCACTCGCAGTGTAAGGCTTAGCCGCTGAAGTCCCCGGCATTGCGCCGGAAGTTGCCCAGGATACGGATCAGCTGGTCCACGTCTGGCTCCTCGAAACCGGACCGGCCGAATACCTCCGAGTTGAGCACCGCCGTCGCCCGCTTGGCGAGCGTGCGGCCCTCCGAGGTGAGCTCGATCAGCGTGGTCCGCCCGTCGGTGGGATGCGGTGACCGGATCACCAGCCCGGCATCCTGCAGCCGGTCCACGGCATTTGTCACCGAGGTGGGGTGCACCTGGAGCAACGCGCTCGCCTTGTTCATCGGCAACGCGCCGCTGCGGGCGAAGCTGAGCAGGGCTAGCAGTTCGTAGCGTGCGAAGGTCAGTCCGAACGGCTTGAGCGCCGTCTCGATCCGGGCCAGCAGGATCTGCTGGGTCCGCATCACGGCCGTGATGGCCGCCATCGGGGCGGCGACGTCGGCCCAGCCGTGCCGTTCCCAGTTCCGCTGGGCGTCGGCGATCGGATCGCGCGGCAGCGGGGCTCCCATGCCTACCCCTGGCCTTTCAGCCCGGGGAAGTCGGCTTCCGAGTACTCGATGCCCAGCCCCTCCGGGACGTCGCCGGCCCCGTGGCGCAGCTCCTCGTTGTGCCGCAGTTCCACCCGCCGGATCTTGCCGGAAATGGTCTTGGGCAGCTCGGCGAACTCGAGCCGGCGGATCCGTTTGAACGGGGCTAGATGCTCGCGGCAGTAGCGCAGGATGTCCTCGGCCAGCTCCGGGCCGGGCTCGTGACCGGCGGCCAGGACCACAAAGGCCTTGGGTACGGACAGCTTGAGCGGGTCCGGCGACGGGACGACGGCGGCCTCGGCCACCGCCGGGTGCTCGATAAGAACGCTTTCCAGTTCGAACGGGGAGAGCCGGTAGTCGGAGGACTTGAAGACGTCGTCGCCGCGGCCCACATAGGTGATGATGCCGCGTTCGTCCCGGCTGGCCATGTCCCCGGTGTGGTAGTACCCGTCGCGGAAGGCCTCCGCGGTCTTTTCCGGGTCCCCGTAGTAGGCCTTCATCAGCCCGACGGGCCGCGGGTCCAGGCGGAGGCAGAGCTCGCCGTCGTCGGCCTCCTCGCCGGTGGCGGGATCGACGAGGACGACGTCGTAGCCGGGCAGGGGTTTGCCCATGGCGCCGATCTTGATCGGCTGGCCGGGGGTGTTGGCGATCTGCACGGTGGTTTCGGTCTGGCCGAACCCGTCCCGGATGGTCTGGCCCCAGGCACGGTTGACCTGGTCGATGACCTCCGCGTTGAGCGGCTCGCCGGCCGAGACCACCTTGGTGGGCGGGTTCTTCAGCAGGGTCAGGTCGGCCTGAATCAGCATCCGCCAGACGGTCGGCGGGGCGCAGAAGCTCGTGACCCGTTCGCGGTCCATCTGCTCCATGAGCGCCTTGGCGTCGAAGCGTTCGTAGTTGTAGATGAACACGCAGGCCTCGGCGATCCAGGGCGTGAATACGTTGGACCAGGCGTGTTTGGCCCACCCCGGGGAGGCTACGTTGAGGTGCACATCGCCGGGTTCCATCCCGATCCAGAACATCGTGGACAGGTGACCCACCGGGTAGGAGGTGTGGGTGTGCTCCACGAGCTTGGCCTTGGACGTGGTCCCCGAGGTGAAGTACAGCAGCAGGGTCTCGTCGGCCAGGGTCGGTGCGTCCGGGGTGAAGTCGTACGGGGCGTCAGCCGCCTCGGTGTACTGCAGCGCGCCGGAGTCCGTGCCCCCGCGGCCGCCGGCGCCGGGTCCGGCGTCGGTGATCTCGATCAGCGTGTAGTCGCCCGGGACGCCGGCAAACTTGGCAATGTTGTCGCTCCCGACGGCGGCCCAGTTGGCCCCGCCGCGTTCCACCCGGTCCTGCAGGTCCGCCGGACCCATCAGGGTGGTGGTGGGGATCATCACGATCCCCAGCTTGATGCCGGCCAGCATCAGTTCCCACAGCTCCACCTGGTTGCCGAGCATGATGATCATCCGGTCCCCGCGCCGCACGCCGTTGCTGCGGAGCCAGTTGGCCACCTGCCCGGAGCGCGCCGAAAGGTCCGCGAAGCTGCGCCGCGTGGCGGTGCCGTCCTGCTCGACGATCACCAGGGCCGGCCGGTCGGCCTTGGCGGGGTCCGCCGCGATCTGGTCGAACCAGTCCAGGGCAAAGTTGAACTCCCGGAACCGGGGCCATTCGAATTCCTGGCGGGCGGCGGCGTAGTCCTCGCGGAGAGCCAGCAGCCGGTCCCTCGCGGCGCGGAATTCCTCAGTGACGGTCATGGTGCACCCTTCGCAGCCGGTAGCAGCCAGGCGGTCCGGAGCGGCCGCCACTGGCCTAGTGATCCATATCACTGTGCAATATACTAGGACATCCAAGGGTTTGGAAGAGTCGATGTTGCTGCCCAGGCGCGGCACATTACGAAGGGATGCGTGCCCGTGCAGACACAAGGAAGTGCCGTCGGTCAGACCGCCAGCGAGGCTGTGGCAGACCGCGGCGGCGACGAGGAAATTTTGGCACCTGTGCCGGCGGCGCCGCCGTTCCCGGACGCGGACCTGATGTACATCGTGGACCTGCTGCCCGCGGCTGAGCGGGCCCGGTACCAGGAGATCCGGGAGTTCCTGCAGACCCGGATCCGGGCGGCGTCGATCGACTACTGGAACCGCGAGGAATTCCCCTTCGGCCTGCTCGGGGAGCTGGGCGAGTACGGTCTGGGCGGGCTGCAGACGGACGGCACGTCCAAGCTCTTCAAAGGCCTCATGTATGTCGAGGTGGCCCGCGCCGACGTCTCGCTCTCGGCCCTGGTGGGGATCCACAACGAGTTGATCGTCGGGATGATCGACGAGCTCGGTTCGGAGGAGCAAAAGGCCCGCTGGCTCCCGGGACTCTGCGCGTTCACCCAGCTTGGCGCCTTCGCCCTGACCGAGCCGGAGCACGGCTCGGACATCGCCGGGGGACTGTCCACCACCGCGCGGCTGGAGAACGGCGAATGGGTCATCACCGGGGCCAAGCGCTGGATCGGCGCCGGCACCATCGCAGACTTCGCGCTGGTCTGGGCCCGCGACGTCGCGGACCAGCAGATCAAGGGCTTCATTGTGGAGACGGACCGGCCCGGCTACACCGCGACCAAGATCGAGAACAAGATCGGGCTGCGGATCATGCAGAACGCGGACATCGTCCTGGACGAGGTCCGGATCCCGGCAGCCAACCTGCTGCCTGGCGCCACGTCGTTTTCGCGCGCCAACGACCTGCTGCGCGACTCCCGGGCCTGGGTCGGCTGGCAGGGCGCCGGGATTCAGCTGGCCGCGTTCGACGTCGCCCGGGCTTACGCGCTGGAACGGCGGCAGTTTGGCAAGGAGCTGGCCCGCTTCCAGCTAGTCCAGCAGCAGCTCGCCGAAATCCTGGGCAACGCCAGCGCCTCGCTGTCGCTGATGGCGCAGCTGGCGCGGATCCAGCAGGAGGGCAAGCTCGAGATGGTCCAAGCCGCCATGGCGAAGTCCACCACCACCCGGCTGGCACGGGCCTCCGTCGCGATGGGGCGCTCGCTGTTGGGCGGCAACGGGATCAGCACCGACTACGAGATGGGCAAGCTCTTCGGCGACGCCGAAATCCTCTACACCTACGAGGGTAGCTACGAGATCAACTCGTTGATCGTGGCCCGGGCCGTGACCGGGAAGTCCGCCTTCGTTTAGTCAGCGTCGGCCGCCGGCAGTTAGCCTGCCGCGTAGCGCTCGCTGCGGTTCCGGCCGGCGTGCTTGGCCGCATACAGCGCCCGGTCCGCGCAGGCCAGGAGGCTGTGGCTGCCGGCGTCGCGGAGTTCGCAGACGCCGGCCGAGACCGTGAGTGAGCCGACGTCGCCGTACGGCTCTGCCTCGATGGCGGCGCGGGCCCGTTCCGCGGCGAGCAGGGCCTCCGCACCGTCGGTTCCGGGCAGCAGCCAGACGAATTCCTCGCCGCCGAAGCGGGCGACGATCTCGTCCTGCCGGGCGACGCCGCGGAGCCGTGCCGCGACGTCGGCCAGCACCATATCGCCAGTGAGGTGACCGAAGGTGTCATTGACCCTCTTGAAGTGGTCGATGTCCAGGACGACGGCGCTCAGGCTGCTTCCGCGGAAAACCGCCAGTTCGATCTCGTGTGAGAGGTGCTGCTCGAGGGCGCGCCGGTTGGGCAGGCCGGTGAGCTGGTCGGTGATGGCCTGCAGTTCCAGGCTGGCGCGGGCCTCCGTGTTGCCGATGGCGATTTCCACGAGTTCGGCGAACTGGGCCAGGCGTTCCAGCATGGCCTCGGTGACGCCTGTGGTGGACTTCGAGGTCAGGGTTACCACGCCCCACAGGCTGCCGTGCACCCGGATGGGGGCGCCCGCCGCGGACTTGAAACCGCCGGCCCGCATCTGCTCGGCGGCGGGTCCGCCTTCCGTTCCGTRGACCACCAGCGCGGGCTTCCCGGTGACCGCGACGCGGACGGTGGCCGAGCTGTCTGTGCGTGCGAAAACATGGGCGCGGCTCAGGGTGGGCGGCAGGGCGGGTGCCATCGCCACGATTTCCGCTGAGAGCGCCCCGGTGAAACGGACGACGGCGGCCGAATCCACGTGGAAGAGGTCCCTCACGATCGAAGCAACTTGCTCCGAAATGGCCGCAGGGGCGGCGTTGCGGGCGACGGCGGTGGCGATCTCGTGCAGCGCAGCCCACGTCTGTTCCTGCTGGAGCCGGTCGGTGACGTCGACCGCCACCACCATGCCGGCGGTTGCGTCGTCGTCGGAGTAAACCGGGCCGGCCTTCAGCTGGTAGGTCCGGGGTCCGATCCGCCGGCTCCAGGAGACCTCCCGGCCGGACAGCGCGGCGCGGTAGCGGGGTTCCAGCTCGTTCGCCAGCGCGCCGTCGAGCACGTCGTGGATGCGCCGTCCTTCCAGCTCGGCGGAACGGTAGCCGAAGGATTCCAGCTCTTGGCCTTCGGCGATCAAATAGCGCAGCTCTGAATCGAAGAGCAGGACAAAGACGCCCGGGACGCTGCGGGCCAGCGCCCGGTAGCGGTCCGTATCGCGTTGCTGCCGTCGTTCGGCCAGCACCCGCTCCGTGATGTCGGTGACCATCACGAAGAACCCCTGAACCCCGCCGTTCCCGCCGTCCCCGCCTTCGGGAACGTCCGGCATGTAGGAGACCTCAGCGAACCGCGTGACTCCGGCGGCGTTCGTGAGCGTGCGCTTGAAGAACTGCGGCTCGCCGTCGAGTGCCTTGGAGATGTGGGGGTAGTTCGCCTCGTACACGGCGTCGCTGAGCAGGTCGCGAAGGTGGATGCCGTGCAGTTCCTCTGCGGTGACCCCAAACCACTCACGGTAGGCGTCGTTAGCCAGGCGGTTGCGCAGATCGGAGTCCCAGTAGCCCACCATCGCCGGGAAGCCGTTGAGCACGGCCCGCAGCTGGGCCGGTACCTCGGGCAGCGACGGCCGCGGTGCGTTCTCCCGGGCCAGAGCGCCGTGAATATTCATTGCCACAGTATCTATTGTGGCGACGCCGGACGGGAAACCGGGGAAGCCGCTCGGGCAGCCGCCTCGATCCTTGCCCGGTGCGCAGCCCAATCCTCGGCCGTACGCGGCGTCAGGTTTGGGTCGCCGGGGCCCTTCCCGGCTGTCCCGTCGATGAGCTCGCGCAGGATGTCCGCATGGCCCAGATGCTGGGCCGTTTCGACGCACATGTGAACGAGGATCTGCTGCAGGGTGACCCGGCGGCGCTCCGCCGGCCACCAGGGCACCACGCCTTCGGCGTCGAGCGGAAGCGCGTCGATGGTGGCGTCGCTGAGGGCGGCCGCGGTGCGGTGCGGTGCAGTGCCACGATCTGGTCCCGGGTCTCGTCCGGGGTGACCCACAGGTCGGCATCCGGTTCGGCGTCGTCTTCGAGCCAGGGCAGCGGCTGGCCGTGGGGCCGGCCGAACACTTCGCCGAAGTAGCCGATCTCTACGCTGGCCACATGCTTGATCAGGCCCAGCAGGTTGGTTCCGGTGGGCGTCAGCGGCCGGCGGACGTTGTACTCGTCCAGGCCGTCGAGCTTGGCCAGCAGTTCTGTCCGGCGGAGGCGCAGGTAGCGGTGCAGAATTTCCTTCTCATTCATGCCCGGCATCCTACCCACCCGCCGCGGTCGGCTCAGGGCAGGAAGCGGTAGCCGATCCCGGCTTCGGTGAGCAGGTGCCGTGGATTGCCGGTGTCCGGCTCGAGCTTGCGGCGCAGCTGCGCCATGTACACGCGGAGATAATTGGTTTCTTTGGCGTAGGCCGGGCCCCACACCTCGGAGAGCAGCTGCTGCTGGGTGATCAGCTTCTCCGGGTTCCGGACCAGCACCGCCAGGATGTTCCACTCGGTCGGGGTCAGGCGGACGTCCTCGCCGTCGCGCGTGACGCGGTGCTTGCCGAGGTCCACGGTGAACTCATCTGTTGTGACCACCGGTTCGGGATCCGGGTCAACACTGCGGCGCAGGAGTGCCCGCAGCCGGGCCAGCAGTTCGTCCAGCCCGAACGGCTTCGTGATGTAGTCGTCGGCGCCGGCGTCGAGGGCCTCGACTTTGTCTTCGGAACCGTGACGGGCGGACAACACCAGCACGGGTACCCGGCTCCAGGTGCGGAGTTCGCGAAGGACCGTGGTGCCGTCGATGTCGGGCAGCCCTAGGTCCAGGATGATCAGCGCCAAGGGGCGCTGGGATGCCGTCAGCAGGGCGGAACGGCCGTCCGCCGCGGTCGTCACGTCGTAGCCGTGGGCCTTGAGCGTGATGCGGAGCGCCCTCAGCAGGTGCGGGTCATCATCGACCACCAGGACGGCGGTCATCCGGCGTCCGGCCCGGGCGTGAGCGGCAGTGTATGGCGGCGGCGCCCGAGGACCGACTGGGGCTCCACCGGGGCTTGGGCACGGCGTGCGTCGAAGGGCGTGCCGGCGGTCAGGGGAAGCCGGATGACCATGGTCAATCCGCCACCTGGTGACTCCTCCGCGGCCAGGCTTCCGCCCATGGCTTCGGTGAATCCTTTCGCGACGGCCAGTCCGAGTCCGATCCCGGTGGTCTGCTGCGTGTCATCGAGCCGCTGGAACGGACGGAACATCTCGACCACCCTCTCCGCCGGGACGCCCCGGCCGTGGTCGATGATCCGCAACTCGCCAGCAGGACGCCGGTCGAGAATCGTTGGGCTGAGGCCGCCGGCCGTCCCTACCAGGACAATATCTGAATCCGGGGCGTATTTCACCGCGTTTTCGACGATGTTCGCGATGACCCTTTCCAGCATTCCCGGGTCCGCTTCGATCTCGGGCATGTTGGCGGGCATGTCCACCCGAACCGTGCCCTCTGGGACGGCGCTGAGGGCTGCCGGGATCACCTCGAACCAGCGCACCGGCCTGAGCAATGGATTCACGGCATCCGAGGTGATCCGGGACATGTCCAGCAGGTTGCCGACAAGGGCGTCCAGGCGGTCCGAGCACTCCTCGATCGTTGCCAGCAGCTCCTGCTGCTCATCCGGCGTGTACCGGGTGCCGTCATGGCGAAGGCCGCCGACGGCGAGCTTAATCCCGGCCAGCGGGGTGCGCAGGTCGTGGGATACGGCGCGCAGGATGGAGGTCCGCATCGTGTTGCTCTCGGCCAGGCGCAGCATCTCCCGGCGGCTGGCAACGAGCTGCTGGCGCTCAAGCTGGGCCGCCAAATGGACGCCAAAGACCCCCAAGAGTCGCCGGTCACTCGCCGGCAGGATCCGCCCGAACAGCACCACGCGCGTGGAGGCATCGATCTCCTCGACGTTCTCACCCCTTGCGTCGCCGCCCCGCACTCCCTCCACATCAGCCGGGACCTCGCCCGCCGTGGCGAGCAACCGCCATGGTGGTCCGCTGCCCGCGCCCGCGGTGCCGGCACCGCCGTCGGACTCACGGGTGAACAACGCGGTGCCCCTGACTTGGAAGACGTCCAGCGCCTGCTCCAACAGCGCCTGGACGGTGTCCTCCGACCCGGCGGCGCCGCGGGTCAAATCACCCAGCGTCGTGGCCTCGGCACGGGCTCGGGCCGCCTCCTTGGAACGGCGGGCAGAAAGGTCGACGACGACCGCAACGGCTGCCGAAACGCCCACGAACACCAGCAGGGCGAGGAAGTTCTGCGGATCCCTGATAGTCAAGTTGCCGAGGGGCGGGGTAGAGAAGTAGTTCACCAGGAGGCTGCTCCAGAGCGCGGCGAGGATGGCAGGCCAGAGGCCTCCGACGAGGGCTACGGCAATCGACCCGCTAAGCTGCACCAGCATCACGGTGGCAACGTTCCGTCCCGGGTTGAGGAACAGCAGGAAGAGCTGCAGGACGGCCGGGAGCACGACGGCCAGGGCGAATCCCACCGTCACCCGGACACGGCCGAGATCCCGTTGCCGGGATGGTCGCGAGCCACGCCCTCCGAGCGGGTGCGAGACCATGTGGACGTCGATGTCGCCGGAATCCCGGACCACCCGCGTGCCGACGCCTCCGCCAAGAAGGTTTTCCAGCAGGGCGGACACCTTGTTACGCCGGGAGATTCCCACGACGATTTGGGTAGCGTTGACGCTGCGGGCGAAGTCCAGCAACGCGGCCGCAGGATCCTCGCCGGTCACAATGTGGTAGCTGCCGCCGAGGTCCTGGATCAAATGGCGTTGGGCTTCGAGCGCCTGCGGGGACTCGTTGGCCACCCCGTCCGCCACCCGGACATGCACCGCCAGCAGGTCACCACCGTTGACCCGGTTGAGGATCCTGGCGCCCCGTCGGATGAGGACGTCTCCTTCCGGGCCGCCGGTCAGTCCCACCACGATGCGCTCGCGGGCCGGCCAGCTTTCCTCGATGCCGTTTTCGGCCCGGTATTTGGCCAGGCCCTCGTCCACACGGTCCGCCAGCCACAGGAGCGCCAGCTCCCGCAAGGCGGTGAGGTTGCCCAGCCGGAAGTAGTTCGAGAGGGCGGCGTCGATCTTTTCGGGCGCGTAGATCTTCCCGTCGCCCAGACGCTGGCGGAGCAGTTCGGGGGAGATGTCCACGAGGTGGATCTGGTCCGCCCGGCGGACGACATCGTCAGGGACCGTCTCCGCTTGGTGGACGTCGGTGATGGCGCTGACGACGTCGCCCAGGGATGCGAGATGCTGGATATTGACGGTGGACAGGACGTCGATCCCCGCGTCCAGCAGCGCGTCGACATCCTGCCAGCGTTTGGGATTGCGGCTGCCGGGGATGTTGGAGTGGGCGTATTCGTCCACCACCGCGGTGCCCGGTGCCCGGGCCAGGACGGCGTCCAGGTCCATCTCTTCAAACGCAGTACCCCGGTAGGGCAGGCGCTTGGGCGGGATGACTTCGAGACCGTCCAGGAGCGCGCGCGTTTCGCTGCGCCCGTGGTCCATGGCGAACGCGACGACGACGTCCGTCCCGCGCTTGCCCAGCCGATGCGCTTCTTCGAGCATCTCGTAGGTCTTGCCGACCCCAGGCGCTGCCCCTAGGAAGATGCGCAGCGTTCCACGTGCCATGCCGTCATTCTTTCACTTGGATCGCGGCGACTTCGACGCCTGGGCGGCAGCGGCCACATCGAGGTTCAAGGCGGTCACATTGACGGATGGCTGGCCGAGGAAGGCCTCAAGGCCGTCGCTGGTGTGCCGGCCGACCAGCGACCCGACGACGTCGGTGCTCAGGCCCTGTGCCGCCGCCACCCGCGGAACCTGAAGCCGGGCGTACGCAGGGGAGATGTCAGGGTCCAGTCCTGACCCGCTGGACGTCACGGCGTCTGCGGGCACCTCGGCCTCGCTGACCCGTTCGGCGGCGGCGACGGCGGCCCGGTTCGCGGCCACGGCGGCGAGCAGTGTCGGATCGTTGGGGCCCAGATTCGACGCCGAGGACGACGCCGGGTCCCACTTGACGGCGGAAGGCCGGGCGTGGAACCACCGAGGGTCCTGGGCTCCCGCATCGTTGGCGGAGGCCTGGACGATCAGGGCGGAGGCCGCCGGCGCGCCGGCGCTGTCCTTGATGATGGAGCCGTTGGCCTGGTGGGGGGCGATCAGCTGCCCGACGCCGAATACGGCCAAGGGATAGGCCACGCCAAGGACGATCGTGGCGAAAAGCAGGAACCGGACGGCTGTTCCGAGCTGTCGGAGGTAGCCGGTGAGAATGTTCATGGGACGCTCCTAGCCAATTCCGGGGATGAGGGAGATCAGGAGGTCGATGATCTTGATGCCGATGAAGGGGGCGATGAGCCCGCCGAGCCCGTAGATCAACAGGTTCCGGGCCAGTGCCTGGTTGGCGGACACGGCACGGTATTTGACGCCGCGGAGCGCGAGCGGCACCAGGGCGATGATGATCAGGGCGTTGAAGATCACCGCCGAGAGGATGGCTGAGGACGGTGTGGCGAGGCCCATGATATTCAGCAGCCCGAGCCCGGGGAAGGTGGCCGTGAAGAGGGCCGGGACGATCGCGAAGTACTTGGCGACGTCGTTGGCCACCGAGAACGTGGTCAGGGCGCCGCGGGTGATGAGGAGCTGCTTGCCGATGCCGACGATGTTGATGAGCTTGGTGGGGTCGGAGTCGAGGTCCACCATGTTGGCGGCGTCCTTGGCGGCCGGGGTGCCGGAGTTCATGGCGACGCCGACGTCGGCCGCGGCCAGGGCCGGGGCGTCGTTGGTGCCGTCTCCGGTCATGGCCACGAGCCGGCCTGCGGCCTGTTCCTTTTTGATGACCGCGAGTTTGTCCTCCGGAGTTGCTTCGGCCAGGAAGTCGTCCACCCCGGCCTCGGCGGCTATGGCCTTGGCGGTGATGGGGTTGTCGCCGGTGATCATCACGGTCCGGATGCCCATTTGCCGCAGTTCGGCGAAGCGGGCGTGCATGCCGGGTTTGACGACGTCGGCGAGGTGGATGGTTCCCAGGATGTCCGCGCGGCCATCCTTGCCCACCTGGGCGACGAGCAGAGGTGTGCCGCCCTGGGCGGAAATTTCGTTGACCCTGTGGTCGACCTCCGCCGGGGAGTGTCCGCCGTATTCGGCAACGAATGCCATCACCGCGGAGGCTGCGCCTTTTCGGATTTGGAGCCCGTCCAGGTCCAGCCCGCTCATGCGCGTGCTGGCGCTGAACGCAACCACCGCAAAATCGCCAGAGCTGCGTTCAAGGGTGGCCAGATCCTGCCCCGTTACGCCCTTGTCGGCGGCAAGGTCCACGATCGAACGGCCCTCGGGGGTGTCGTCGGCCAGGCTGCAGACCCGGGCCGCTTCGATGAGCCGGGTCCGCTCGACATGGTCGGCGGGGAAGAAATTGACGGCGCGGCGGTTGCCGTACGTGATGGTCCCCGTCTTGTCGAGCAGGAGGGTGGTGATGTCTCCGGCGGTTTCCACGGCGCGGCCGGAGGTGGCGAGCACGTTGTGCTGGACCAGCCGGTCCATCCCGGCGATGCCGATTGCCGGGACCAGCGCGCCGATGGTGGTGGGGATCAGGCAGACCAGCAGGGCCACCAGCACGATCGGGGACGGCGTGGCGCCGGCCAAGGCGGCAAACGGGGCCAGCGACATGCTCACGGCCAGGAACACGATGGTCAGGGATACGAGCAACACGTGAAGCGCGATCTCGTTGGGGGTCTTCTGCCGGACTGCGCCCTCGACCAGCTTGATCATTCGGTCAATGAACGTCTCGCCGGGGGCCGCTGTGATCCGGATAACGATCCGGTCCGAGAGGACCTTCGTGCCGCCGGTGACGGAGCAGCGGTCGCCGCCGGATTCGCGGATGACAGGCGCCGATTCGCCGGTGATGGTCGATTCATCGACGCTGGCCAGGCCTTCGATGATTTCGCCGTCCGAGGGGATGACATCCCCGGCTTCGCAGACTACAACGTCATTGAGCCTCAGCTCCGTCCCCGGGACGTCCCTGGTAGTGCCGTCGGGCAACCGGAGCCGGGCCATCACACCCTTGCGGCTGGCGCGGAGGCTGTCAGCCTGGGCTTTGCCGCGGCCCTCGGCGATGGCCTCGGACAGAGTGCCGAAGAGGACGGTGAGCCACAGCCACGCGGTGACGGCGATGCCGAAGACTGAAGGCTGGTACAGGGAAATCGCCGTGCATAGGGCCGCCCCCACCAATACGGTGAACATGACCGGGGAATGGACCATCTGCCGGGGCGCGAGCTTCCTTACGGCCAGCGGCAGCGCCGCGGCGACGGACGCGAGCGTCAGTTTCGCCGGGGCTTTGGTGTGGTGTTTGTGTTCGCCGGGGGTGCCGAGCGGGTTGCCGTCGGCGTAGGTTTGGGCGGCGGTGTCCGTCCGGGACGGGGTCATTTGACGAGTCCTTCTGCAAGGGGTCCAAGGGCGACGGCCGGAAAATAGCTCAGAGCGGTCAGGATCACTGTGACGCCGAGCAGCAATCCGGTGAACAGCGGGCCGTGGGTGGGGACGGTGCCGGCGGAGACGGGAATCTTGCCCTGTCGGGCGAGGGAGCCGGCGAGAGCGAGCACCAGGACAATCGGGAGGAAGCGGCCCAGGAGCATCGCCAGGCTCATCATTGTGGATAGGAAGGGCCCCGACGTGGTGATGCCGCCGAAAGCGGAGCCGTTGTTGTTGGCCCCGGAGGTGAAGGCGTAGAGCACTTCGCTGAACTGGTGCGGCCCCGTGGCTGGTGCGTTTGCCATGGCATCCGGTAACAGGACGGTGATGCCGGACAGGGCCAGGACAACGGTCGGGGTGACGAGGATGTACATCGCGGCCAGCTTCATTTCCATCGGGCCGATCTTCTTGCCCAGGTACTCGGGGGTGCGCCCGACCATGAGGCCGGCGATGAACACGGAAATGATGGCCAGGATCAGCATGCCGTAGAGCCCGGATCCGGTCCCGCCGGGGGCGATTTCGCCGAGCATCATGTTGACCATGGCCACCCCGCCAGCCAGCGGCGGCAGCGAATCGTGGGCGACGTTGACCGCCCCGGTGGAGGTCAGCGTGGTGGAGGTGGCGAAGATCGCGCTTGGCGCGGGGCCGAAGCGCTGTTCAAAGCCCTCGCCCAGTCCGCCGGCCGCCGTCGTCGCGGTTCCCTGGCCGGTGGAGAGGGCCCAACCCATCAGGGAAACCGATGCCAGCCACAGGGTGCCCATGACAGCGGCGACCGTGTAGCCCTGTTTCTGGTCCCCGACCATCCGGCCGAAGGCGTAGGGGAGCGCCGAGGGGATGAGCAGGAGCAGGATTACCTCAAAGAGGTTGGTGAAGGCATTGGGGTTCTCGAACGGGTGGGCGGAGTTGGCATTGAAGTAGCCGCCGCCGTTGGTCCCGAGTTCCTTGATGGCTTCCTGGGACGCGACAGGTCCGCCGGGAATGCTCTGGCTGACCCCGGAAACCTGGTTGGTGAGGTTGGTCGGCCAAAAATTCTGCACCACGCCGCCAAGGACCAGCACCACTGCCGCGACGAACGCGATCGGCAGCAGGATCCGGAAGGAGGTCCTGGCCAGGTCCACCCAGAAATTGCCCAGCCGCTGCGTCCTGGTGCGGGCAATGCCCCGGATGAGAGCGACGACGACGACGATGCCGACCGCGGCGGAGAGGAAGTTCTGCACGGCCAGCGAGGTCATCTGTACGAAGATCCCGACTGTCGTCTCGGGTACGTAGGTCTGCCAGTCCGTGTTGGTCACGAAGGAAATCGCCGTATTCATGGCCACCCATGGGTCAACGCCGGGCAGCGATCCGCTGCCCGGCAGGACGCCCTGGAACCGCTGCAGGCCGAACACGGCCAGGATCGAGACGGCGGAGAACACCAGCACGCTGCGCAGGTACACCGCCCAAGTCTGGTCGGTGGCGGCGTCAACCCCGGAGAGCCGGTAGAACAGACGTTCGGGCCGGCTGGAGGCCGTGCCCTCGAAGACCCTGGCCAGGTAGATCCCGAAGGGTTTGTGGATGGCGGCCAGGACAATGACAATTGTGCCCGCTTGGACAACGAACGACACGGTGTTGAAACTCATGATCCGCTCACCACTTTTCCGGGTGGATCAGGACCGCGAGCAGGTAGCCGAAAAGGGCCAGCCCGGCGAACAGCAGGACAAGCCACATGATCGCGTCGGCGCTCATCGCCCGCCCTCGGGCCGGTCCCCGGCCGCGCCGACCATCCCGGCCAGGATGTGGCCAATCCACATGACGAACCCCATGGATACCATGAGGATTCCGATAACAGCCAGATCGGCCATTGCAGGTTCCTTTCGTCTGCGCCCCGTTTGCGGGACTACAGACAGTCAACTCCCCTCCAGAGTCGAATAGCCGGTTCCTGATGGATTCTTAACACCTTGTGGGACGACCTTGACGCCGCCCTAACGCGCGCGGAAAGTGGCGGGGCCCGGCAACAGAAGTCGGCGGCACAGAGGGCCCGGGAGCGATCAGCCGACGTGGACCCAGGGGCGTCTGGTTACATCGGGTTCGGCTTCGCGGAGCACTTCGCGGGTGACGGGTGCGATCTCGCCTTCCCCAAAGGCGAGGAAGCGCAGCAGGTTGGTGACGGGGTTTCCTTCGGTCCAGCGGAAGTAGATGTGCGGCATCAGCCCGGTGACGTCCCGTATATGGAGCAACACGGAAGCGATGGTGTTCGGCACGACCGGCCCGTGCACTTCCAGGATCCGGTACCCGTGCCGGGTTACGCCCTTCACTTCGAGCTCGGTTTCGAAGTCGGAGGAATCGTCCACGATCACTTCCAGAAACAACGCTTGTTGGTCCAGGGGCAGGTGGCTGACCTCGATGGCAGAGTCCAGCTTGTTCCGGTACGCCTCCGCGGTGAGGCGGAGAGGTTCATGGGAGATGATGCCCAGAGGTCCGTCGAGTACCTCGGAGACGAACTCCAGCGCCTGCCGGTCCAGATGGACATGGGTGGCGTGGAGTTCAAAGGAACGCCGGATTCGTGAAAGCAGCGAAATCACGATGATTCCGACGATGAAGAAAGCCGCGATCCGGATGCCTTCGGGCCGTTCAATGACGTTGGCTACGGTGGTGTAAATGAACACGACGGCGATGACACCGAAACCGACTGTGCGCTTGTGCTGCTTTCCCCGCCGCGCGGAAAATGTCACGGCCACCGCGGCGGAGGTCATCAGCACCAGGACGCCTGTGGCGTAGGCCCCGCCCTGAGCATCGACGTCGGCGTTGAACAGCCAGGTGATCAGGAATCCGATGAGGGTGAATACCAGCACCAGGGGGCGGACGGCCCGGGCCCACCCCGGGGCCATGCCGTAGCGGGGCAGGTACCGGGGCACGAGGTTCAGCAGCCCCGCCATGGCGGAGGCGCCGGCGAACCACAGGATGGCGATAGTGCTGATGTCATAGACCGTGCCGAAGCCGGTGCCGAGATACTCGTGGGCGAGGAACGCCAGAGCCCGGCCATTGGCCTGGCCGCCCGGCTGAAATTCCTGCTCCGGTATCAGGATCACCGTGGTGAAACTGGTGGTGATGAGGAAGGCGCTCATGATAACGGCGGCGGTTGTTAGGAGTCGGCGGGCGCCGTCGATCCGGCCCGCAGGGTGCTCTTCAGTGTCACCAGGGCGGCCCTTGATCTGCGGCATCACGGCCACACCGGTTTCGAATCCGGAGAGGCCAAGGGCGAGTTTGGGGAACACCAGCAAGGCGATGCCTACGACCATCAGCGGGTTGCCGTGGGAGGTGGACAGGGCCTGCCACCAGTCCCCGACGGCGACCGGGCGGCCCATGACCTCGAGGATTGTGGTCACGACCACGATGACGTTCAGTCCAAGGTAGAGCCCCACCAGGACGACGGCGACGCCGATTGCCTCCTTAAATCCGCGCAGGAACACCGCGGCCAGCATCGCGAGCAGGAAGAGCGTGACCGGGATGTTCTGGCCCTGCAACCAGCCCGGGGTGAACGGGTTCTGGAGCGCGTGGGCGGTGGCATCGGCTGCCGATAGCGTCATGGTGATCATGAAGTCCGTCGCGGCGAAGCCCAGCAGGACCAGGACGAAGAGTTTTCCGCCCCATCGCGGCATCAGGCGTTCCAGCATGGCGATGGACCCTTCGCCGCGGTGGCTTTCGCCGGCCACGCGGCGGTAGACCGGGAGTGCGCCCAGCAGGGTGACAGCCACTAGGACCATGGTCGCCAGCGGGGAGATCACGCCTGCGGCCAGGGCGGCGATGGCCGGCTGGTACCCGAGGGTGGAGAAGTAGTCGACGCCGGTCAGGCACATCACCTGCCACCACTGATGCTTCTTCAGGTGCGAGTCGCCCACCGCTCCGGGCCCCTGATGGGAGCCCTTGGCATCCTGAAGTCCGAACAGCAGCCAGCTCTTGAAGTTGTCACCGGCGGCCGGGCGTGCGGCCGAAGGATCCGCCGGCGGCCTGCTCATCGTGGTCATTCGTGCCTCTCCACACGATGCCAGCCATCGCGTCCACTGCGACACTAACAGCGGCTTCTCGCGTTGATCGCAGTCCTGCGCCGATCTTGATGGATCCTTAACGCCTGATCGATGCAGGGGCCGGGCCGCAGCTCCGAGTTGGCGTTTTCGTCAGGTAGACACGGCCGTGGCCGGGATTTCCATATAGAGGTTGGATCCCGCGGATTCGGGCAGGTACCAGTGCCTGCGGTGCCGCACCGGCCGGTAGGTGTGTCCGAAGGGGTCCTTCACGCGGACATGCTTCGTAAGGTCCTGGTGTGCGAGCATCCGGTCGATGYCATCCAGGTTCGCTGGGTGTGATGCGCTGCCGTTCATCTCGAGAGTCCATGAACCTGCGGCTGCCCCCGGCCCGTGCTCAAGGGTGAGAGTTTCGAATAGTGCCGACACCACCTGTACCAGAGTGATGGGAAAAAAGCGCCGGAGCCGGTGGGATTCGGGGTGGGCATTTTGGGCGTCCAGCCATGCCTGGCGGAGCCAGTGGAACTCCACTGGTCCGAGCGAGGGGGCAAGAATCAGGTGACGGTTCGGATCGAGGGCCAGGCGGTAGGCGCCGCCGCTGCGGTCGATGATGCACGCAGCTTCCGCGACGTACTCAAAGGCCGCCAAAAGATCCTGTTCGGACCGGTGAAAGGAAAAGTCCCCGCTGTCATCGACGGCGACGAAATCACGGATGTCACCGGCGCTCGCCGGACTGCCTGGCGTGTCCGGTTGCGGGCGGGGGGTGGTGTTCATTGTGGTTGGCTCCTGCCGAGGACCGGACTGCCGCCACGGTAGCCGCAGGGTCCTCTTCCTTCATGACACCACCCGCCGGGTCTCAGCGGAACGGGCCCTAACGAATTCCTTACGCATGAGGGCCCAAAGTTTGCGTAATCCTAATGTGCACGACGCGGGGCACTCGCTGGATCCCGCTCACCCGGAGCGGAGGAGCCAGTGGCAATTCCCGACGGGCGCGCCGGCTGCAGCGGCCGGCAAATCGTGGCCCTCTAAGCGGACATCAGGGATTTGGTCAGGATTGTCCCGCCAACCCCGACCAGGACGGTACCGGATCCGCCGGTGACGATCCGTTTCACCTGCGGACGGGCCAGCGCCGTGGAGACCTTCTTCAGCGCCTGTACCAGCAGGATGTACCACGCCAACGCGGTGAGCAGAAAGATGCCGGCCATCAAAGCGTGCTGCTCCAGAGGAGGGAGCGGGCCGAGATTGAACTGCGGGAAAAGGGACAGATAGAAGACGGCGACCTTGGGGTTGAGCAAGTTGCTCACCATCCCTTGCAGGAACGGGGACCCTCCGCCCAGCCGCAGCCTGGGTTCGGCCGCCGCCGGCTGACTGCGGGGACGCCCAAAGGCCTCCCGGAGGGCGCTAATCCCAAGGACCAGCAAGTAGGCGGCACCGGCGATCCTGATCGCGGCGCCGAGTATTTCTGAAGCCCCTAAGAGCGCCGTGATACCGAGCACTGCCAGCAGGGCAAGAATTGTGTTGCCGACCATGATCCCGATCGCCGTTGATGCCGCTGACCCGGGGCCGCCGTGGGCGTTCTTCAACACGAGCGCAAAATCAGGGCCGGGGACGACGACCACGACAACACAGGTCAAGGCAAAGGCCATCAGTTGTTCGACCATCAAGGACTGCTTCCGGAGGAATGGATCTTCGGCCAAGTGTAGCCCGGGCTGTCGGGGCGCAAGGCTCGGAACGCAGCAGCAGCCCCGCCGGAAAATTCCGGAGGGGCTGCTGTGTCTTCTAGGAGAAGTTTTCCGGCAGGCCGGGCTTTCCTGAAAGTCTAGAGCGGGCGGATGTTCTCAGCCTGCGGGCCCTTCGGGCCCTGGGTGACGTCGAACTCGACCTTCTGGTTCTCGTCCAGCGAGCGGTAGCCGCTGGAGGCGATTGCCGAGTAGTGGGCGAAAACGTCGGCTGACCCGTCATCCGGGGCAATGAAGCCAAAACCCTTTTCGGCGTTGAACCATTTAACTGTGCCTGTAGCCATGCCATTATCCTTCTGAAACGCTGCTGATCTCCGACGGCCACGGAGGCCAACGGCTGCGGAGACATTCGTCCGCTGTCCCCAACGTACGGGGCGGCGGCCTCGGGTGCAAGGGTCTAAGCGCTGGAGTTAATCCTGATGACGCTGAGGCAGGGGGTTCCGGAGGGCCGTGATCGGGCCCCAGCCGGGCACCTCGCGGATGGTTCCGGCGGCGCCGTCCACGGTGACGCGCTGGCCGGTGCGGAGCCTGACGGTGGCGTCCGGCACGCCCACCACGGCGGGGATCCCGTACTCGCGCGCCACCACGGCGCCGTGCGAGATGACGCCGCCCATCTCCATGACCAGGGCGCCGGCCGTCATGAAGAGCGGGGTCCAGCCGGGGTCTGTGGAGGGCGCCACCAGGATTTCCCCGGGCTCCAGGCGCGCGCCCACCGGGTCCAGGATCACCCTGACTGTCCCCGTGGCGGTGCCGGCCGACGCCGGCGTCCCGGCCAGGGCACCGGTCGAGGGGGCCGGCGCCATCATGGCGGCTTCGACGTCGGTCCCGTCGGAGAGCAGCAGTCGCGGGATGCGGCGGCGCCGGAGTTCGACGTCGTACAAGCGGCGGCGGCGGGCAACGAGGCCCTGCATTTCGGCTCCGCGGAGGCCCACGCGGAGCTCGTCGAAGTCGAGGAAGAACACATCTCCGGCGGCCGCTACGACGCCGGCGCGCACCAGTTCGGCGCCGACCAGCAGCAACTGGCGGCGCATTTCGCCGAGGATTTTCACCACATGGAACTTGGGCAGTTCGCGCAGGCCCGACAGTTCCCGGACCTGCCGCAGGCAGCGTTCGAGCAGCCGCGCGCGCCATCGGCTGCGGGCGCCGGCTAGGTCCACCAGGCTCCGGATCCTGTGCTCTGCATGCTCGGCCGCCCGGCGGAACTGCCGGTCCGGTGCCAGCTCAGGGTCATCCACGCGCAGGTAGTTGGAGATCATGCCGAGGATGTGGTCCGGATCTTCGGACCAGCGCGGCATGCCGAGATCGATCTCAGCCACCGCGCGGTGGCCGTACCTGGCCAGAAAATCCTGAACCCCGGCCTGCGCCGCCACGGGGAGCGTGCCGGCCCGGTAGGCGGCCGCGAGGCGGTCCGGGTCCTGCGACAGGAATGCGTCCCGAGACGCCGGATCGGCGCCGATGCGGACCGCCAGTTGCCAGAGAACCAGGTCCATTTCGGTGGTCACATTGTGCGGCAGTCCGCGCAGGACCGCCTCGAGCTCGCGGGGAGCTGCGATGCCGCGCAGCAACCGGCGGCCCACCGCCAGCATGATGTAGCCCACGGACGGTCCGGCCAGGGTGGCGCGCATCAGCCCGTCGACCTTCCGGTTCAGGAGCTGCTCGGCGTAGTCGAGGCGCTGCACGGCGGACGCCGGCTCTGACAGCAGCAACTCTGCTTCGAGGCGCTGTCCGTAGGCCTCGGCCCGGCGGAGCTCCGCGTGGGGCCGGAGCGCGGCCCCGATGAGCGACGGGAGCAGCCGCAGGAAGATTCCCGGTCCGGCGCCCGGCGCCGGGTTGCGGGACCGCTCTCTGCGGCCGGCCTTCAGTGCCTCGAGCGTGTCCTTCCGGGGTCGCTTCATGACCGCGAACCTCGGGTCGGCCAGCAGCTCGGGAAAGACGGCGGCCGATCTGCCGTCCGCCAGCGGCAGGATCCGCGCCAGGTAGCGCCGGCCCCATTTGTTCCGCACGGCCGGCGTTATATCCACATACATCCTCAGCCCGGGATTGACGTAGCGCCAGGGGCCTTTCCGGTTTCCCACCAGGCCGAGTGCCGTAAGCCCCATCGGCGTCATCGGGCGCGTCAGCCCCTGCATTAGCGTTCCGCACAGATAGACCCGGACTCCGGCGGAAGGATCGGCGCCGATCGCGGACGGTCCACCGGAGAACGGATCGTCCAACGGATACAGGGTGGTGATTGCGCGGGATTGCGTCAGCCAGGCTTTCCCACCGGCGTCGAGGACCCACTCCACATCCTGCGGCATGCCAAGAAGGTCTTGGGCGGCGTCGCCCAAGTGGGTTAACTCGGTAATTTCGGCGTCGTTCAGGCTCCAGCCCCGCACCGGATTGTCGTCCCCGGGGACGCGGCGAACGACCGTTGCCGTCGCCGTGTCCACGGTGAACTGGTCCGGATTCACGGCGCCGGACACCACGGCCTGCCCCGCCCCGGGACTGGCGTTGATCACTGTCTCGGTCCGTGTACCCGTCACCGGGTTGGCCGTGAACAGCACGCCGGCGGCGGCGGCGTCCACCATGACCTGGACGACGACGGCGAGCCCCACCTCGCGGTTGCTGATTCCGTTGGCGGAACGGTAGGCCACGGCCCGGTCGCTCCACAGCGACGCCCAGCAGCGGCGGACGGCATCGATGACGGCATCCGCGCCGGTGACGCCGGTGTACGAATCCTGCTGGCCGGCGAAGCTGGCGAACGGCAGGTCCTCGGCGGTGGCGGACGAGCGTACCGCCACGGCCGGCTGTGGGCCCAGCGCCGCGTAGGCCGCCCGGACGGCAGCCTCGACGTCGGGCGGCACCGCCGTGGCGAGGATCAGCCCGCGGGCGGCCATTACGTCCAGGTCCGCGGGCGCCGCCAGACGGTACGCGTCTGTGGTCAGGCAAAAGCCCTGCGGCACGGGAAAGCCCGCCGCGATGAGCTTCCCGAGGTTCAGGGCCTTGCCGCCGACCAGCCGCAGGGACTCGGAGCCGGCCCGGGCAAGGTCCAACACATAGCCGTCGGGCGGGGAGCCGTCGGGCGCGTCGCCGTCGGGCGGGGAGACATCCGGGTCCGAGCGCATCGCCTACCGCCTAGGCGGTCGTGCCGTCACCGGTGTCCTCCCACTGCAGGTCCAAATTGCGGAACACCGGAGGAGAATCACACAGCGCGGCCATCTGCGCCGCGAACTCGGAGGTCTCCGGCCGCCGCGAATTTTCCATGGCCGATTCGTACGAGTCGAATTCGACAATGGTGAGGTACGTCCCGGGCCGGTCGCGGTCCGCCGTGTTCAGGATCCGGCGGAATGTCGGCGTGGTCTCCCCTTCGGTCCGGGAGGGTCTGCCGAGGGCCTCGATCTCGTCGATGCGGGAGGACTGGTATTCGATGATCTGCACAAACCTGGCCATGACGGCTCCTTGAGGGCTGCGGGTGCTGATGCGCATCACGCTAGACCCGCTCCCGCGGCGGTGCAAGAGTTCGCGAAAGCCCCGGGGCGGCCCGCCGCGGCCGCCCCGGGTGCCAGCCGCGCGGCTGGCGCCCGGGGGCCGCCCGGGATGTCCGGTCAGGGGGTCAGCAGGACCTTGATGGCGCGCCGTTCGTCCATTGCCCGGTAGGCTTCGGCCGCCTCCTCAAGCGGCATAACGACGTCGAACACACGGCCCGGGTTGATGGTGCCGTCAAGCACGTCGGCGAGCAGCTCCGGGATGTAGGTCCGGGCCGGGGCCATGCCGCCGCCGATGCTGATGTTGGTGTCGAAGAGGTAGCGCAGCGGAACACCGCCGGCGCCGGTCGGCACGCCCACAAAGCCGAGGGCGCCGCCCGGGCGGACGCTGTGCAGCGCCTGGTCCATCGATTCCTGGGTGCCAACGCATTCCAGTACGGAATCGGCCAACACCCCGCCGAGCAGTTCCCGGACCTTAGCGACGCCGTCCTCCCCGCGTTCGGCCACGATGTCCGTGGCGCCGAACTCCCGGGCGATGGCCTGCCGGTCGGCGTGCCGGGACATTGCGATGATCCGCTCCGCACCCAGCCGCTTGGCGGCGAGCACGCCGCAGAGGCCGACGGCGCCGTCACCGACGACCACGACGGTCCGGCCCGGGCCCACCTGCGCGGCGAGGGCCGCGTGGTGGCCGGTGGCCATCACATCGGAGAGCGTGAGCAGGCTGGCGCGGAGGGCGTCGTCGGGATCGGTGATGCCCGGCACCTTGACGAGGGTGGACTCGGCAAGCGGAACGCGGACCGCGTGGCCCTGGCCGCCGTCGATCGGCAGTCCGGCGTCGTCCTTGCCGCCCCAGCCGGCCAGGTGGTCACAAGCCACGGTCACGCCGTTGAGACACTGCGGGCATTTTCCGCAGCTGACCACGAACGGTGCAATTACCAGGTCGCCCACGGCCAATTCGGTCACCGCGTCGCCGATGCTTTCGACCAGGCCGATGAATTCGTGGCCGATCGCGGAGGGCTTGTGGGTGGGGCGCACTCCGCGGTAGGGCCACAGGTCGGAGCCGCAGACACAGGCGGCGGTGACCTTCACGACCACGTCAGTAGGCTGCTGGATGGTGGGGTAGTCGCGGTCTTCGACTCGGATGTCGCCGGGGCCGTGGATGATGGTGGCGCGCATGGGGGCTCCTCGCATGGTGGTGGATGGGCTGGGATCGAGTTTAGAACACTTGCCTGATCTGCGGGGTGGCCCTTGTGCTCGCTGCCGTCCCTGTCCTTGTATTGATCGCCAAGGGCACGCGCACGAACCGCCCTCATCTGGCAGCTGAACCATCAGCCGCCTCCTGAAAGGAATCCATATGACTTACACGCCCCACGCCAACATCGGGGACCGGCCCATCACCGTCATCGGCGGCGGCACCCTGGGCCGGCGCATCGCCTTGATGCTTTCGCTCCAAGGCGGCGAAGTCCGCGTCTACGACACGGACCTCGCCGTGGCCAAGGCCGCCGTGGAGTTCATCGCGACGCAGCGCCACCGCGCCGTGGAAGAGCTCGGCGGCACTCCGGCGGTCCGGCTCGCGGCGAAGGACGATTTCGCCGACGCCCTCCGGGATTCGTGGCTCGTGGTCGAGGCAGTCCCGGAGAAGCTTGGGCTCAAGCAGGCGATCTTCGCTGACCTTGACCAGTTGGCAGCCCCGGACGCCGTGCTGGCCAGCAACTCCTCCTCGTTTGCCTCCTCCGAATTTATCGGCGGCGTGAGCAGCCCGGAGCGTGTCCTGAACATGCACTTCTACATGCCGCCGGCGGTGCGTTCGGTGGAGCTGATGTCCAGCGGCCACACCGATCCGCGGGTCATCGAACTGCTCATGGCCCAGCTGCCCAAGTACGCGCTGAAACCGCACCTGGTGCGCAAGGAGAGCACCGGCTTCATCTTCAACAGGATCTGGGCCGCGATCAAGCGTGAATCCCTGCAGGTCGTCGCCGAGGGCGTCGCGGACCCGCAGGACGTGGACGCCCTCTTCTCCGATATCTTCAAGTCCGAAACCACCCCGTTCCGATTCATGGACGAGGTGGGCCTGGACGTCGTCCTGGACATCGAAAACCATTACTGCGAGCTGGCCGGGGTCGAGAACAAGTCGGCCCCCATGCTGCAGGAATACATCAACAAGGGCTGGCTGGGAGTCAAGAGCGGCCGCGGCTTCTACAACGACTACTCCTAACCTCGCGTTGCTTCTCAGAGCGCTTCGAGCACGCTGACGTAGTTCGCGATGCCGACGCCGCCCATGTTCTGCACCGCGGCGCGGCGCGGGGCGGCCAGCTGCATGGCGCCGGCCGTGCCCGTGAGCTGCATCGCGGCGACGACGTGCTGAGACACGCCGGTGGCGCCGACCGGGTGGCCCTTGGCCTTGAGCCCGCCCGAGACGTTGATGGGGAGCTTGCCGTCCTTGAAGACCCAGCCTTCCTGGACCGCCCGGGCGCCCTGGCCCGGTTCGGTCAGACCCATCGCCTCGTACATCAGCAGTTCGGCGATCGTGAAGCAGTCGTGCACCTCGGCGAAGTCCAGGTCTTCCAGCCCGACGCCGGCCATGCCCAGGGCTCGCTGCCAGGAGACGCGGGTCGCGGCGAAGGCGGTCGGGTCGCGGCGGTCGGCCGGGAAGAAGTCGTTCGCCTGGCCGAAGCCGGCGAGGCGGACCGGCGCGGTGGCGCCGCCGGTGGGGGCAACGCTGAGCACGACGGCGGCGGCGCCGTCCGAGACCGGCGAGCAGTCGGTACGGCGCAGCGGATCGGCGACCATCGGGTTCTTCTCCGAGACCGTCTGGCAGAACGCCTCGCCGAGGTCCTTGCGGAGCTGTGCGTAAGGGTTGTCCACGCCGTTGCGGTGGTTCTTCGCCGCGATGGTGCCGAGGACGTCCCCCAGGTTCCCAGCGCCGGCGCCGTAGCGTTTCTCGTAGTGTTTGGCCACCTCGGCGAACAGCCCGGTGAACCCGGTGGTGGAGGGCTTGCCGGCCATGTCGTAGTCCGCGCCGAGCAGCGCGGCGCCCACGACGTCGGCGCCGGCCTGGGTCATCTTCTCGGCGCCGATCACCAGGACCGTCCTGGCGGTTCCCGCCAGCAGCGATTTGGTGCCCTGCTGGAACGCGGCCGAGCCGGACGCGCAGGCGTTTTCCACCCGAGTGGACGGCACGTTGGCCAGCTGCTCGGAGACCTGGAGCGCCAGCGAGGAGGGGAAGGCCAGCGGCATCATGCCGGAGTTGAACTGGCCCAAGTAGATCTCGTCGATCTGGCCCGCTTCGATCCCGGCGTTGCCGATCGCCTCGGTCGCGACCTGCACGATCAGGGACTCGAGGGTCTCCTCCGTGAGTTTGCCGAACCGGCTGTGGCCCCAGCCGGTGAGCAGCACATCCTTGCCGAACTGGTCCTTCAGGCTCATGCCCTGGCTCCTTCCAGGCTGCTGCCCTCGAGGGAGGGGTCGACGTCGAACTCCGCCTCCGTCTTCTCGCGGATCTCCGCCACTGTGACGCCGGGGGCGAGGCGCGTGAGCGTGAGCCGGCGGCCGGCGCCTGTTTCGTGTTCCGGCTTCGCCAGATCGAACACCGCAAGGTCGCTGATGATGCGATCCACACAGCTCAACCCGGTCAGCGGAAGGGTGCATTCCTTGACGATCTTGGCGGTTCCGTCCTTCGCGTTGTGCTCGGTGAGGACCAGGACGCGGGGGGTTCCGGCGACCAGGTCCATGGCCCCGCCCATGCCCTTGACCATCTTGCCGGGGATGGTCCAGTTGGCGAGGTCGCCGTCTCCGGAGACCTGCATGGCGCCCAGGATAGCGACCTTGACATGACCGCCGCGGATCATGCCGAAAGAGGTGGCGGAGTCGAAGATGCTGCCGCCGGGCAGCACCGTGACGGTCTGCTTTCCGGCGTTGATCAGGTCGGCGTCCTCCTCGCCCTCGAACGGGAATGGGCCCATGCCGAGCAGGCCGTTCTCGCTCTGCAGCACGACGCGGACGCCCTCACGCAGGTTGTTGGCGACCAGCGTGGGGATGCCTATGCCGAGGTTGACGTAATCGCCGTCGTTGAGTTCTTCGGCCGCGATGGCAGCCATTTCATTCCGGGTCCAAGCCATGGTGTTTCTCCTGACAGTTTGTGGGGCGGCGCTCAGGCCGGATTTAGACGGCGACGACGGACGCGGCATCGGCCGCGTCGCTCGTTTCGATCGCTTCGGCGCGGGGCCGGACGGTGCGCTGTTCGATGTCCTTGATCCGGTCGCTGGCCTGGACCAGGCGTTGGACGAAGACTCCGGGGGTGACGATGTGGTTCGGGTCCAGCTGGCCCGGTTCTACGATCACCTCGGCCTCCGCGACGGTGACGGCGCCGGCTGTGGCGACCACCGGGTTGAAGTTCTGCGCGGTGTAGCGGTAGATCAGGTTGCCGTCGGTATCGGCGGTGTGCGCGTGCACCAAAGCGACGTCGGCCTTGATGGCGCGTTCCTGGACGTAGGTCTCGCCGTCGAACTCCGCCAGCGGTTTGCCTTCGGCGACCAGGGTGCCGACGCCGGTCTTGGTATAGAACGCCGGGATACCGGCCCCGCCTGCGCGGAGGCGTTCGGCGAGGGTGCCCTGCGGGGTGAACTCGACCTCGAGTTTGCCGGCGAGGTATTGCTCGGCGAAGAGCTTGTTTTCCCCGACGTAGGAGGCGATGACCTTGCGGACCTGGCCCGCCTCGATCAGCACGCCGAGGCCCTTGCCGTCCACGCCCATGTTGTTGGAGACGACCGTGAGGTTCTTGACGCCGGAGTCCCTCACGGCCTCGATCAGGTCCGCTGGGATTCCGCTGAGGCCGAAGCCGCCGACCGCGAGGGTCATGCCGTCCTGCAGCACGTCCTGCAGCGCGGCAGCCGCGCCGGATTTAACCTTTGACATCTGCATCTCCTCATTGAGCATTTTTAGCTGCCCACATCTGCAATCCACTTTGTGGACTGTCCGTCTGAGAAATGAGCCTATGGTGTGGCGTGGAACACTGTCAACGCCTGGATTTCGCTTGCACTCGTGTGTTTTTACAGTGTGGACGCTAAGCTGAGCACCGTCCATAATATGGACTATTAGTCGGGGAATCGTGAGGATCAGATGAAATCCATGCCCGTCCAGGGCCCTGTCCAGGGCGCCCAGGTGGTGAGCCGGGTAGCGGCCCTGCTCAGGATCGTCGGCCGGAAGCCGGAGGGCTCCGCGCTCGTCGAACTCGTTCGCGAATCCGGGCTGACCAGGCCCACCGCCCACCGGCTGCTCAGCTCTCTGGCCGCTGAGGGCCTGCTGGACCAGGACCCGCACAGCGGCAACTGGGTGCTGGGCCCGGAGATCCTGCTGATGGGGTCGGTGGCGTCGGCACGTTTCCCGCTGGAGGACATTGCCCGCCCCAGCCTGCGGCGGCTGGCCGAGCAAACCGGGGAGAGCGCCTTTTTCTCGATCCGCCGCGGCGTCGAGACGGTGTGCCTGCTGCGCGAGGAGGGCAGCTTCCCGGTCCGCTCCTTCGTACTGCATGAGGGGGTCCGCTTCCCGCTCGGTGTCGCCTCCGCCGGCACCGCGATCATGGCGTTCCTGCCGGCGGAGGAGCAGGAAGAGCTGCTGGCCGGCTGGGCCGCCCATGCCGGCAGTTTTGCCGCCGGCCACAGCGAGGAGATGGTCCGCGCAAATCTGGAAACGACACGGCAAACCGGCTATTCCGTCAACCCCGGCCTGGTGCTGGAAGGCAGCTGGGGGATGGGCGCCGCGGTCTTCGACCGGCGCGGCAGGCCGGCCTGGGCGCTGTCACTGACCGGGATTGAACCGCGTTTCCGTGCGGACCGCCGCGAATTTCTGGGCCGCCTGCTGATGGAGGAGGCGCACCGGATTTCCCTGCAGCTCCAGGGCAGCTGAGCGGGGAAGTTTTGCCGGGTGTATCGACAATCGGGCCGGATCGGAGAACCATGTGAACTGCAGCCGCGGGTCTGCATGCGCAGAATTCGCGCCTCCTCCAATGTCCGGGCGGCGCGTCTGCCCAAAACCTACTTCCCCGCCTTGATGCTGGGACTTGGAGCTGAAGAAGAAACGGCGGACGCAGTCCAGGCCGGAGCGTACCGCCGTCGTAAATTGCGACGGCGACGCACAGCCTAAGCCGGTTTCCCGGCTGTTTCCTCCAGCTACAAAGGAATGAGTCTGATGACTCGTCAAGCAGAAAACTACCTCGCGCCGCGTCTGCTGCGCCTTCTTATTGCTTTCACCGCCGCCATCCTGCTGCCGGTATCCGTCAGTGGTGCCGCCGCCGCGGACGGCGGAAAATCAGCCAGGACGTGGGCGGTCCAGGTCGGGTCCGAGTCCTCAGACCAGGCCATTCAGGGCATGGCGTTCCTGCCGGAAAACATATACGTGAATGCCGGTGACAAGGTCACCTGGCGGGCCAACTCCGCAGAGATCCATACCGTGACGTTCCTGGCGGAAGGCCAGTCCCTGGATTCGACCCAGCCTTTCAACCCCGCCGTTCCGGCCGACGTCACCCAAATGGGCGGCAAGGACTATGACGGGCATTCCTATTACAACTCCGGCGTCATGACGAACGTGTCAGACAGCGGATTCGTACAGGTCAAGAAGTACACCCTGGCATTCGCTAACGAGGGCGACTTCACCTACTACTGCCTGGTCCACGGCATGGCCATGAAAGGCACGGTCCATGTCCGGGCGGCGGGAACGGAGTACCCGTTCAGCCAGTCGCAGTACGACCACCAGTCCGGGAAGCGCGAGCGGACCATTCTGCGGGACGGAGAGCGGCAGTGGGACGTGGCGCGGGATCAGGCGGGCCCCCACACCGTGATTGCCGGGACGGACAACGGAACGTCAATGGTGATGCGGTTTGTCCAGCAGAAGATCGAGATCCGGGTGGGGGAGTCGGTGACGTTCGTCAACAACGGCATGGGTGCCCCGCATACCGTGACTTTCGGGACCGAACCGGCTAATTTCCTCGCGCCGTTGGGGGACCGGGACCACTTCAGCGGAGGGGACCTCAACTCGGGCCTCATGCCGCCTGGCAGCAGCTTCAAGGTGACCTTCACGAAGGCCGGCGAGTTTGATTACATCTGCGCCCTGCACGACTACATGGGCATGAAGGGGACCGTGGAAGTCCGGGACTGATCACGTTCCTTCCGGAGGGCTACAGTATCCACCAAGTGTCGCTGAGCGTGACCGGGACCGTGCGCTTGTGCCGGGTGCGGAGGTATTTTTCCTCGATCCGCTCGGCCACCTCGTCCGCAACGTCCCGGCCTTCGAGGTAGTCGTCGATGTCGTCGTACTTGAGGCCGAGCTCGTCCTCGTCGGTGCGGCCTGGCTTACCGTCGAGCAGGTCAGCGGTGGGCACCTTGTCCCAGACCCGGGCCGGGGCGCCCAGCTCGGCGAGCAGGGCGCGGTTCTGGCGCTTATTGAGTCCGAACAAAGGCAGTATGTCCGCGCCGCCGTCGCCGAATTTCGTGAAGAATCCCGTCACCGATTCGGCACCATGGTCTGTGCCGATGACGAGGTAGTTATGCTCGCCGGCCAGGGCGTACTGGGCAATCATGCGGGAGCGGGCCTTCATGTTTCCCTTGGTGAAATCGGAAACGGGCGCGCCGGTCGTCTTCTCGAACTCGGCCTCGAAGCCCTCCACCGCCGGGGCGACGTTGAAGGTCCACTCGGTCGTGGCGCCGATGAAGTCCAGCGCCGCCTGGGCATCTTCTTCGTCGTGCTGGAATCCGTGGGGGAGCCGCACAGCCACGAAGTTCGCCTCCGTGCCCTCGGCTGCCAGTTCCTCAACGGCCAGCTGGGCCAGTCGTCCGGCAAGCGAGGAATCCAGCCCGCCCGAGATACCCAGGACAAACCCCTTCGTGTGGGTCGCCTTGAGGTATTCCTTCAGGAACGTGACGCGCTTGCGCACCTCCCCGGCCGGGTCGATCCGGGGCTGCACGCCCATTTCTTCAATGATCTTGGCCTGGAGTTCACGCATGCCTCACAGCCTAGCCAGCCTTGTCAATCGGGCTCAACTGTTGCAGGCACGAGGCTGGCGGTGCCTACGTGGCACCGGCGTGCGAGGTGCGCCTCCGCCGCGAAAACCCCTCCCGCGGGCACCCCCGGAGGCGTAGCGTATGGCCATGGAGACGACAGGGTGCGCGGTGGTGGGCGGCGGCCCGGCCGGCATGATGCTTGGCATGCTGCTGGCCCGGGCCGGTGTGCGGGTGACGGTCCTGGAGAAGCATGGAGATTTCCTGCGCGACTTCCGTGGCGACACGGTGCACCCGTCCACAATCCGGCTGATTGACGAGCTGGGCCTGGGCGGAGAGTTCCGCCGGCTGCCGCAGAGCCGACTCAAGAATGTCGTCCTCCCGGTCGCCGGGGGTCCGCCGGTGACCATGGGCGACTTCGACTCGCTGCGGCCGCCGTACAACTACATCGCCATGATGCCGCAGTGGGATTTCCTGAACTTCCTGGCCGCGGCCGCCGCCGAGGAGCCGTCCTTCACACTGCTCATGAGCCACACGGCCACGGGCCTGGTCCGCAACGGGGGCCGCGTCCGCGGCGTCCGCCTCCGGACCCCCGACGGCAGGCAGGACGAACTCCTGGCGGACCTCGTGGTCGCCACGGACGGCCGCCACTCCGTCCTCCGCGCCGCCGCCGGGCTGGCGCCGAAGGAGTTTCCGGTGCCCTTCGACACCTGGTGGTTCCGGTTGCCCCGCTACCCCGCCGAAACCGGCGAGGTGGCCGGGCTGGTACCCGCGTTCGGCCCCGGCGAAGCGCTGGTGTCCCTCACCCGTACTGACTACTACCAGATGGGATACCTCGCCCCGAAAGGCATCGAGGCCAGACTCCGCGCAGAGGGCGTCGAGGGGTTTCGACGGCGGATCGCCGCGCTGCGCCCGGACCTCGCAGACCGCGTTGATGCCATAGGTTCGCTCGATGATCTCCACTGGCTCGACGTGCGCTTGGACCGGCTGCAGTCGTGGCATATCAACGGCCTGCTCTGTATTGGCGACGCCGCGCATGCGATGTCCCCGGCCGGCGGCGTCGGCATCAACCTCGCCATCCAGGACGCCGCGGCGGCGGCACAGTACCTGGCCCCCGCGCTGCTGCGCGGCCGGGTCACCAGGGCGGACCTCCAAGCCGTCGAACGCCGACGGCGGCTGCCCACCGTCATCGTGCAGTCAGCCCAGCGCCTCATGCACCGCGCCGTCTTTGGTCCGGTCATGGCCGGGAAACAGACAAGAGTTCCGGCCGCTGCGCTCTTCGTGGCCCGACACCTGCCGGCGGTCCGCAGAATCATTCCCCGGCTCATCGGCTTCGGGCCGCGGCCGGAGCATGCGCCGGCGTTCGCGCGTCGCGCCGAAGCCCGCCCCCAGCCGTACCCTTAGCCCCGGCGTCGACTCGAGGCCGCTGGTCAGCCGGACGCGGTTGGCCGTGCCACTAAACTGGGTCCCATGACTGCCACCAGTGACTTTGCGGCCGACGCCGCTGCCGCCCGTGCCCGCCTCCTGGAACTGATCAAGGAGCTCGCCGTCGTCCGTGGCAAGGTCACCCTCTCCAGCGGGGCCGAGGCTGACTACTACATCGACCTGCGCCGCATCACGCTGCACCACGAGGCGTCCAAACTCGTGGGCCAGGTCATGCTGTCGCTCATGGATGACGCCGGGATCGACTTCGAGTGCGCCGGCGGGCTTACGATGGGGGCCGACCCGGTGGGCACCGCGGTTATGCGCGCCGCGGTCGACGCCGGGCGTCCCGTGGACGCCTTCGTGGTCCGCAAGGCGCAGAAGTCCTACGGCATGGGCCGCCAGGTCGAGGGGCCCTCGGTCGAGGGCCGCAAAGTCCTGGTTTTGGAGGACACCTCCACTACCGGCGGGTCCGCGCTGACCGCCGTCGAGGGTGTCCGCAAAGCAGGCGGCAACGTCGTCGCCGTGGCAGTGATCGTGGACCGGGACACCGGCGCCAAGGAAAAGATCGAAGCCGAAGCAGGCGTCCCCTACCTGTTCGCCTTCGGCAAGGACGAACTCGGCCTGGGCTAGGGTTCGCCGCCAGCGGACGGGAGTAGACCGGACTTTGGGCGGTGTCTTATCATTTTTGAGACACCCCTCGGTGCCTCACACCCGTAGTTGGAGACATGCGTTATGCTCACGCCCCAGGAAGACCTGAGTTCGGCACCTATCAGTACTGCCGACCAGGTCCAGAACCTCATCCTCGACAGCGCGGACTTCGAAGAGTTCCTCAACGAACTCGCCCGATTCTCCGCCCACCAGGTCGCTGGCGAGGGTGACGACGCGCTCTGCGGGATCACCCTGCTTCGGGACCGGAAGGCGGCGACCATCGGCTGGAGCAGCGACACCGCGCGGGAAGTGGACGAGATCCAGTACCGGCTGGCCCAGGGGCCGTGCCTGACGGCCGCGCAGGAGGAGCGCGAAGTCTACGTGCCCGACCTCTTCGAAGAGGACCGCTGGGGCCCTGACTATGCCAACGCGGTGGCTTCGCACGGACTGCGGTCGGTGCTGTCGGTCCCCTTCCACCTGCAGGGCGAGGCGCAGGCTGCGATGAACCTGTATTCGGACGTGCCGGGCAAATTCGACGGCGACGTCGCCGAGAGGGCCCGCGACTTCACACGCCAGATCTCCCAGGCGCTGCGCATGGCGGTGCGCTTTTCGCTGCACACAGACAGTGCCACGAACCTGCGGGCCACACTCGAGTCCCGCACCGTCATCGACATGGCCATCGGTATCGTGATGGCCCAGAACCGCTGCAGCCAGGACGCGGCGGTGCAGATCCTCACCGACGCGTCGAGCAACGGCAACGTGAAACTGCGGGACATTGCCACCTCGCTGGTGGAATCCGTCGGCGGCTCGGCGACCAAGACGCACTTCCAGGAGCCGGGACGGCAGGCCACGGGATGATCCTGCGGTGACTTGTGCCCGTCCGACCCTGCGGCTACGCTGAGGAAGGTTGAGCCGTCGGCCATAGACACTTTCTTTGGAGTACCTATGGACCAATTTCTTAATGCCCAAGTCAAGCTCGACGTCATCGCAGACGTCATCCGGATCGATGTCCGCGGGAGCCTCAACCACGACTCCCGACCCGACCTGATGCAGCTGATTCAGCGCATCCGCCGCATGGGTATCAGCTCCCACATCCGCGTGGACCTGGCCCAGGCCGGGTTTGTCGAATCAGCAGCCCTTGCCGGCCTGCGTCACGACCTCAACGCCATAGACGGCGGCGCCGGCCAGTTCAAGGTCGCAGGGAACGTCACCGTCGCGGCCGGGGTATCGCTGGAACTGCAGCTGATCGCCGACGACTTCGGCAGGGACCTTCAGCCGCTGGACTTTTCCGCGGATATCCTGGCGTCCATCGATCCTTCCGGAACCCGTCCGCTGGCGCGCTACTCCGACGACGAATTGCTGGCCGCCAGTGACGCGGTCTTCGGCAAGCTGGACGATCCGGACACCGGAGCGCCCTCGGAACTCTTGGCCCGGTACGAGGACCTCAGTCTGGAGATGACCCGGCGAGAATTCGACCGCGAAGCCGAGCCGGCGTAGTCCGGACCACCGCCCTGCCACATTTTCTCCAGCGTGCGCCGCACTGGCTACGGTAGAGGTGTGCCGCGTGAGACGGAAGCGAACGATCGGCGCGGACCGGAGACTGCCGAGGCCCGCGTGCTCCGGCACGCCGCGGAGCTAAAGCGGTTTTCGCGGCGGAACTTCCTCCTCGGCGCGGGTGCTGCCTCCGTCCTGGCCGCGGACATGCTCTTTACCCGCCGGGTGCAGGCCGAGCGGCGGGTCAACAAGGTCCTTACGGTGCCCGACGACGTCGCCGAGCGGTACTTCCCGCGTGCCAGCTGGTTTCTCTTTCCGGGGTACAAGACCAGCTGGGAAGAAGCGCAGTGGATCCTGAACTCGCTGCGCGGTTCGCTGAACAAACGCGGCCAGCTGGCCGCCGTCGGCTATTCCAATGTGGGCCTGGACATCGACAAAATCGTGATCGCCGTCATCGAGCACGTCCGGGCAAATCAGCTCGACACCCTCTACTTCTACGGCCACAGCTTCGGCGGGATGGTCGCAGTCCAGGTCGCCGCCCGCTTGCTGGAACTGCACGGCGTCAAAGTGGCGTTCATCCTGCTCGATTCCAGCCCGGCCAGCAGGTACGACGTCTTGGACCAGAGCTGGTTCGAGGGGGTGGTGTTCCTCTACGAGAGCGGCTTCAGGTTCCCCACGGTGCTGCGCGGCGGCTACGAACTCGGCGAGCGGGTGCTCAACAAGCACGAACGCAGCTGGGGCCAGGTGCTGGACCAGACGTTGGAACAGCTTTCGCCGATCGCCCCGTCCAGCGTGCTGATCCAGACCGAATCGGCGTACATCTACCACTTCGACCTGAACCGCTTCGTCGGCAAGCTCGGGGACGTGAAGATGGCGTTCATCGGCAACCCCGCGGACGATACCGTGAGCTACGAAACGGCACGGGACACCTGGATGCTGCGGTTCAAAGCGAATATGGTCTCGGATTCGCTGCGGACGGACGGGGCCAGGCCCGCGCACGCCAGCCCACAATGGAGTCCCTTTGTCTACCGGCCGCTGATCGAAAAGCTCCAGGACGAGTTCCTGCCGCTGCCCTCCGGTGGCGGCAAGAAGACCGCTTTCTAACCGCTGCCCGGTCCCGGCCGGTGGCCTCAGATCTGGTTCATCAGGTCCGCGACCGAGTTCAGGATCTGGTTGGGCCGGAACGGGTAGGCAGCGATGTCGTTCCGGTGCGTGATGCCGCTGAGGACCAGCACAGTGTGCAGGCCCGCCTCCATGCCGGCGATGATGTCGGTGTCCATCCGGTCCCCGATCATGGCGGTGGTCTCCGAGTGCGCGTCGATCTGGTTCATTGCCGACCGGAACATCATCGGGTTCGGCTTGCCCACAATGTAGGGTTCACGGCCCGTCGCCTTGGTGATCAGCGCGGCGATCGCACCGGTGGCCGGCATCGGGCCGTCCTTGGACGGGCCGGTGGCGTCCGGGTTGGTGGCGATGAACCGCGCGCCGCCCAAAATCAGCCGGATGGCCATGGTGATGGCCTCGAAGGAATAGGTCCGGGTTTCGCCGAGCACCACGAAGTCGGGGTCCTGGTCCGTGAGGATAAAGCCGGCCTCGTGCAGCGCCGTCGTGAGTCCGGCCTCGCCGATCGTGTAGGCGCGGTTGCCGGAGTCCGAACCCCGCACCTGGTCCTTGAGGAACTGGGCCGTGGCCAACGCCGAGGTCCAGATGTTCTCCTCCGGAATTTCCAACCCGGACCCCTTCAGCCGGGCCGCGAGGTCCCGGGGGGTGAAGATGGAATTGTTGGTCAGGACCAGGAACCGCTTGGACGTGTCCACCCAGCGCTGGATAAGATCCGAGGCGCCGGGGATGGGCTGGTTTTCGTGCACCAGCACCCCGTCCATATCCGTCAGCCAGCACTCGATCTCCTGGCCGCTCCGGTACACCGAGGACGAGGAGCGCACGTCGTCGGAATCTGACTGCTGGTCTGTCCCGTGGTCTTCGTATTGATCCGCCATGGTGTCCTCCGCCGATAGTGCCGCCGATAGTGTCCCGCTTCCGCTCCCAGTCTAATGTTGAGTCGTGACCGAACCCGAGACTCCCAGCGAACCCGACGCCGCCAGTACCGTGGCCGCACCGGACGGCGAGCCGGAAGCCAGGGCGGAGGTCGGCGTCGGACCCTGGCAGGGGCAATGGCCGGAGGGCGAGCAGTGGGACCCGGACCTGCTCGCGGATGGCGACCGCCGCAACGTGGTCGACAAGTACCGCTACTGGAAACACGAGGCCATTGTGGCCGAACTGGATTCGCGGCGCCACAACTTCCACATCGCGATCGAAAACTGGCAGCACGACATGAACATCGGCACTGTCGTGCGCACCGCCAACGCGTTCCTGGCCAAGGAAGTCCACATCATCGGACGACGCCGGTGGAACCGCCGCGGCGCGATGGTCACCGACCGCTACCAGCACGTCCGCCACCACCCCACCGTGGATGACTTTGTCGCCTGGGCCCAGGGTGAGGGACTGGCCATCATCGGGATCGACATCTTCCCGGACTCCGTTCCGCTGGAGACCTACGAATTGCCCCGTGACTGCGTTCTGGTGTTCGGCCAAGAGGGCCCGGGTCTCACCCCGGAGGTTCACGCGGCCGCCGTCGACACGCTGTCGATCGAGCAGTTCGGTTCCACCCGGTCCATGAACGCCGCCTCGGCCGCCGCGATCGCGATGCATGCCTGGATCCGCCGGCACGTCTTCGGCCAACTCCCCGGGTTGCTGCAGCCGTGAGAGCACGCCTAAGCGAAGGGGAGCGCCCGGCCGTATTACAGCCCCGCGTGACCATAACCACTGCGGTGGAGGAGGAATGGCTAGGATGGTGCGTAGCCGACGAGGTTCACTCCAGGGTCAATCCAGCCCGCAGACGAAATTCACTTTAGGAGTCAGCATGCCCATTGCAACCCCAGAGATCTACGCCGAGATGATCGACCGCGCAAAGACGGGCGGCTTCGCGTTCCCGGCAGTCAACGTCACCTCCTCCCAGACCCTGAACGCGGCCCTGCGCGGCTTCGCCGAGGCAGAGTCCGACGGCATCGTCCAGGTCTCCACCGGCGGCGCTGCCTACTGGTCCGGCGCCTCCACCAAGGACATGGTGGCAGGCTCCCTGGGCTTCGCCGCGTTCGCCCGCGAGGTCGCCAAGAACTACGGCGTCAACATCGCCCTGCACACGGACCATTGCCCCAAGGACAAGCTGGACGGCTTCGTCCTGCCGCTGCTCGCCGCCTCCGAAGCCGAGGTGAAGGCCGGCCGCAACCCGATCTTCAACTCGCACATGTGGGACGGCTCGGCCGAGACCCTGCAGGAAAACCTCCGGATCGCCCGCGAACTGCTCGCGCGCACCGCAGCCGCCAAGATGATCCTCGAGGTCGAGATCGGCACCGTCGGCGGCGAAGAGGACGGCGTCGAGAACGCCATCAACGACAAGCTGTACACCACGGTGGAGGACGCCCTGGCGACCATCGACGCGCTAGGTTCCGGCGAGAACGGCCGCTACATCACGGCCCTGACCTTCGGCAACGTGCACGGCGTCTACAAGCCCGGCGGCGTCAAGCTCCGCCCGGAGATCCTCAAGGACATCCAGGAGCAGGTCGGCGCGAAGATCGGCAAGGCCAACCCGTTCGACCTCGTCTTCCACGGCGGCTCCGGCTCCTCCGAGCAGGAAATCGCGGACGCCGTCTCCTACGGCGTGATCAAGATGAACATCGACACCGACACCCAGTACGCCTACACCCGCCCGGTCGCGGATCACATGTTGCGTAACTACGACGGCGTCCTGAAGGTTGACGGCGAGGTCGGCAACAAGAAGCTCTACGACCCGCGCGTGTGGGGTGCGGCGGCCGAGGCGGGTCTGGCCGCCCGAGTGGTCGAAGCAGCCCAGCAGCTCGGTTCCACCGGCAAGACGTTCTAGCCGTGTCTGACGAGTTCCGCAAAAACCTGATGGGCCCGGAGCCCACGCTGCTACCTGCCGAGACCGAGGTCTACGCAGGACTGGAAGCGGGCCAGGAAGCCCTGGACCTGGTGGAGCAGCACCCGACGTCCTCGCTGCTCTGGGCCGTACTGGCCGAGGAAGCGTGGAAGGAAGGACGGACCATCGATTCCTACGCCTACTCCCGGGTCGGCTACCACCGCGGCCTGGACTCGCTGCGCCGCAACGGCTGGCGCGGCGTCGGTCCCATCCCGTGGGAGCACGAACCCAACCGCGGCTTCCTGCGCGCCCTCTACTCGCTGGGTCGCGCCTCCGCGGCGATCGGCGAGGCCGAGGAGCCGGAGCGGATCGAGAAGTTCCTCAAGGACTCCGACCCCACCGCCAAGGCAGCCATCGAAGCCGAAGGCTGACACAGCAATAACGAACGTTAACGACGACGGCGGGCGCTCACCTTTCGGTGGGCGCCCGCCGTCGTTGTTGCGTGCTGGGTGGGATCAGTTGGCCTTCGCCAGCCCGGTGCGGGCCATCGCGTCGGCGTAGACGACGCGCATTTCCTCGAGGTACTGTTCCTGGCGGGCGGGGGTTCCGGCGAACGCGCGACCACTGAGCGAGCGGACCTTGTACGTCTTCAGGCCACGGCGCCAGATCATCGGCACTTCGGTCTTGAGCAGCAGGTTGGCCAGCCGGTTGGCCTCGGTGCCGTGCGCCACGATCACGGAGGCGCGCGGGACCAGGGCGAGGAATTTCAGCAGGGGCTTGAGGCCGGCCGAGATCTGGTCCGGGGTGAACTTGCCGTTCGGCTCGCCGGGCACGTGCCACGGGTGGACGTTCCACGGCATGACGAACTCGGGACGGAGACCCAGCTTCCACTGCAGGCCCAGCATCCGGGTGACGGCTTCGTCGTCGCCGGGGGTGATGAAACCGGACGGATCCGCGGTCCCGATGTTGGAGTGCAGGCTGATGATCCGGCATTCATCGATGTCGTGGACGGGATCGACGTAGGGGACCGTGGTGCCAGCTTTGTTGGCCTGCAGTGCGTCGCACAGTTCGTTGACCGGCGCGACGTTAGCTTCGTAACGGCGGCTGAGGAGCTGTTCGCGGAAATTTTCTGTGGCCAGGGCTGTCATGTATTGCTGGGTCTCCTGCGGGATTGGTAAAGCTGCCAGACCGGCCGCGGGCACGCCAAAGGAGGGGCACTCTTTGGCCGGTGTGGTTTGAAAATGTGGTGTGGACCGATTCGTGTTCGGTCATTACCAGTCTATCAAGCCCCGCGAAATGCCCGGTAAGGGTCAGTGGCCGGCTACCAGAGACGCTTGCTGGCCCGCCGGGCGCCCTCGCCGAGCGCCTCGAGTTTGGCGACGGCGATCTGCGGATGGACGCGGCCGCCGAGCCCGCAGTCAGTGGAGGCGATAACGTTTTCGCGGCCCACCAGTTCCGCGAAGCGCACGATCCGGTCCGCGACCAGATCCGGGTGCTCCACGACGTTGGTGGCGTGCGAGACGACCCCGGGAATGATCGACTTGCCCTCGGGCAGCGGGTTGTCCTGCCAGACTCGCCATTCGTGTTCGTGCCGCACGTTGGCCGCCTCGAAGGAGTACGCGCCGGCGTTGATCTGCAGCACCGAGCCGATGATATCCGCGAACGGGATGTCCGTGGTGTGCGGGCCATGCCAGGAGCCCCAGCAGACGTGCAGCCGGATCTTGTCCTGCGGCAGATCGCGCAGCGCCCAGTTGGTCGCTTCGACCCGGAGTTGGATGAACTTCAGGTAGTCCTCGAGGCTCGGCTCCGGGTTGATCTGGTCCCAGCTCTCGGCCAGGGAGGGGTCGTCGAGTTGGACGGTCAGTCCGGCGTCGATGATGGCCTTGTACTCCTCACGCATGGCGTCGGCGCAGGCGTACAGGAGTTCCTCGTCGCTCTGGTAGAACTCGTTGGCCACCCGGGCGCAGGAGCCGGGGGAGAGCGAAGCGACGAACCCCTCGGTGAGGCCGGCCGCGGCCAGGCCGGTCTTGAGGTTGGCGATGTCCGAGGCCACAAGTGCCTGCCCGGTGTATGTCAGCGGGCCCGCGATCTTGGGTTGCGTGACGCTCTTCCGGTGGGCCAGGATCCCGGAGGAGGGGTCGTTGTAGGCGTCGTTGAACGTCTGCCGGTCGCGGCGGTCCGGGAAGGACGTCAGGACGATATGTCCCGGCGAAGATCGGTGCACCTTGGAGTCGGCCCAGCGGTCCACTTCGGTCGGTTCCAAACCGCCGAGCCGGGAGAAGGAGTAGTTCCACCATGCGCCATAGTCCACCGAGCTGGACATCGTGTGCCCGTACTCGCCGTCGTTCGGGATGTCGATCCCCAGGTCCTTCTGGCGCTGGACGATGTCCACCACGGAAGTCTCCAGCAGATCCAGGAACTCGGGCGTGATTCCGTCGGTTTCCTTGGCTTCGTTCGCCGCGATCAGCTCGGGCGTGCGGGGCAATGAGCCGGCATGGGTGACGCGGATGTGGTCGGTGTTCTGGGGCATGGCGCGGTTTTCCTTCCATCGGTCCTGGCGGTAGCACCGTAGCCGGTCACCAGACCGCGGGAAGCGGGGGATGGTCCGGCTGGGTTGCTGCGGCGTCAACGGTCCAGGTCCCTCGGCCGCTCGGGATGGTCCCTCCCAGTTAAATGCAGCGGCGGGAAAGTGGCAAACCTGCGGCGGATTGTGTCATTGCACGGGGAATGGGAGCCGGTTGACGCCTTGCGGTCCTGGGCATCCCGGCCGCACGGTTCCTCACCGGGTCAGTCGACGTCCGGCCATCACGGCGCCCACCGCGAGAAGCGAACACGCGGCCATGGAGACGGCCATCGGGATGGCACTGTGCTGGCCGCCCACGCCGGTCAGCGGGGAGACGAGCCCGCCCAGGAGGAACTGGACGAGGCCCAACATCGCGGATCCGGCCCCGGCCCGGCCGGGGACGCGTCCCTGGGCGAGGGCAGTGGCGTTGCCCATGATGAAGCCAATGCAGGACTGGGTGAGGAACAACTGCAGCAGGGTGGTCCAGCCGGCGATTCCCGCCAGGATCAACGCCAGGCCTGCGACGTTGACGGCGCACAGCACCACTACCGCGCTGAGCAGGATCACGCCGGGTGCCAGCCGGTCCACTAGCCGGGTGTTGATCAGCGCCGCCATGATCATCCCGCAGGCATTGACCGCGAAGATGACCGAATAACCTATCGCCGAATAGCCGAGCACATTCTGCACCACAAACGACGACGCGGAAATATAGGAGAACAAGGCGCCGAAGGTAAAGCCGAACGCCAGCGCATAGGCCATGAAGGACTGGTTGCGCAGCACCGACCACGAGGCTTCCACCACCGCCTTGACGCCGCCCCGTCGTCGCTTGTGCAGGGGCACGGTTTCCGGAACCACCAGAACGGAACTCGCCAGCATCAGCGCGCCGAAGCCGGTCAATGCCCAGAACACCGCCTGCCATGGCGCGACGGTGGCAATTACGCCGCCGAGCAGGGGCGCCACGACGGGGGCAAGCGAGGTAATGGTCGCCAGCATTGAGTAGAGCTTGGCTGCAGTCCGCCCGGTGGCCAGGTCCGACACGACGGCCCGGGCGATCACCACGCCGGCCGCCCCAGCCACGCCCTGGAGTCCGCGCAGCGCCAGTACCAGCTCGATGCTCGGAGCGAGCGCGAGCGCAACGGAGCTGAGCAGGAAGAGCACATTACCCGCGACCATCAGCCGGTGCCGGCCGACGACGTCGGAGATGGGCCCCAGCAGGAACTGGCCCACGGCCATCCCGACCATGTAGGTGGTCAGCGTGAGCTGCACCACGGAGGTCGGCGTCCGGAAGTACCCGGCCATCCCGGGCATGGACGCGAGGTACATGTCGGTGGCCATCGGGCTGACCGCGCTCAGGATCCCCAGCGCCAGCAGCAGCAGGATCCGGTCCTTTCCCCCCGGGAGATTCAGCCGGGACCGGAACCGGTCCTTGTCGTGGGGAGAGTCCATGGAGTTTTTCTTTCGGCTGCGTATTCCGGACGGTAGGCTCAAAAACCCAATTTGAACACGACCGCAGGTCCGCAGGCTAAACTTGGGTGGTAAGAGCCCCGGACTCTGGCGTTGATGGTGGGAGCACAGCGGTAGATTCGGGGCATTCTCATGAACGGCGCTGAGCTGCGGCGACCACCTGGTCCACCACACAGTTCGGCCCGAACGAATGGGGGAGGATCCCATGCCAGCAATCGTGATCGTCGGAGCCCAATGGGGCGACGAAGGCAAAGGTAAGGCCACCGACCTGCTCGGCGGCCGAGTCGACTACGTGGTCAAGCCCAACGGTGGCAACAACGCCGGGCACACCGTCGTCGTGGGCGGTGAGAAGTATGAGCTGAAGCTCCTTCCGGCCGGCATCCTGAGCCCCAACGCGGTCCCGGTGATCGGCAACGGCTGCGTGGTGAACCTCGAAGCCCTGTTCCAGGAGATCGATGGCCTCGAGGCCCGCGGTGCGGACACCTCCAGGCTTCGGGTCTCTGCCAACGCGCACCTCGTCGCTCCCTACCACCAGGTGCTGGACAAGGTCACCGAGCGGTTCCTGGGCAGCCGCGCGATCGGCACCACCGGCCGCGGCATCGGCCCGGCCTACATGGACAAGGTGGCCCGCCTCGGCATCCGCGTCCAGGACGTCTTCGACGCCTCCATCCTGCGGCAGAAGGTCGAAGGCTCGCTGCGGCAGAAGAACGAACTGCTGGTCAAGGTCTACAACCGCCGTGACATCGAAGTCGACGAGATTGTCGAATACTTCCTGTCCTTCGCCGAACGCCTCCGCCCGCTGGTCGTGGACAGCACCTTCCTGCTGAACACCGCGCTGGACGAGGGCAAGGTGGTCCTCATGGAGGGCGGCCAGGCCACGTTCCTTGACGTCGACCACGGCACCTACCCGTTCGTGACGTCCTCCAACCCGACCGCCGGCGGCGCCTCCGTGGGCTCCGGCATCGGCCCCACCCGGATCTCCCGCTCCATCGGCATCATCAAGGCGTACACCACCCGTGTGGGCGCCGGGCCGTTCCCCACCGAACTGTTCGACGACATGGGCCTGTACCTGCAGAAGACCGGCGGCGAGTTCGGCGTCAACACCGGCCGGCCGCGCCGCTGCGGCTGGTACGACGCCGTGCTGGCGCGCCAGGCCTCCCGCGTGAACGGGTTCACCGACTACTTCGTCACCAAGCTCGACGTGCTCACCGGGATCGAACAGATCCCGGTCTGCGTGGCGTATGACGTCGACGGCGTCCGGCACGACGAAATGCCGATGACCCAGACCGAGTTCCACCACGCCAAGCCGATCTTCGAATACTTCGAGGGCTGGACCGAGGACATCACGGGCGCGCGGACCCTGGCCGACCTCCCCGAGAATGCCCGGAACTACGTCCTGGCACTCGAGAAGCTCTCCGGCACGCGGTTCTCCGCAATCGGCGTCGGCCCGGACCGCGACCAGACCATCGTGATCAACGATCTGATCAACGACTGACGCTGCACGCACCGACGCTCCACGAGCTGGCGCACGACGGCGGCGGGTCACCCGGAAGGGCGGCCCGCCGCCGTCGTCGTTGAAGCCGGCCGCGGAAATCCCGCCCGCCCGGCCATTCCTGAAGGGGCGAAAAAAGGAATTTCGATTACCCCGTAACCTTTCGGGGCCACCGGGCGATTACTCCTTTGTAAGCGCCGCCCGGAGCCTGGTCCCCCCATCAGGACCGGCCGGCGTTGAAGAGAATGTTCCGGCGGCGCCTGCCCCATCAGGCGCCAAGGACTTCGCGAGAAGATCCGACGGGCGCCTGTCCCCATCAGGCGCCGACAGGGTCTCGAATGTAAGTGCCGGCTGGCGCCTGCCCCCATCAGGCGCCGGCCAGCCTTCAACAAACCAAAGGATGTTCATTTTTCATGAAGAGTGTTAGCAAGACCACCAAGTTCGCTGTCGCCGCCGCTGTCCTCGCTGTCGGAGGCTTCTCCGGGATCGGCCTGGCCAACGCGGCCCAGCTGTCCAGCACCCAGCAGGCTGAAGTGACCCCCGCCGTGCCCGCCACCCCGGCCGTTCCCGCCGTTCCGGCCACCCCCGCCTTGCCGTCCACCCCCGCCGTTCCCGCCGTGCCCGCCACCCCCGCCGTGCCGGCCACTCCCGCCGTTCCCGCCACCCCGAACGTTGACGGCTCCGCCAAGGGCGACGCCGACGTCGAGGGTACCGAAGGTGCCGCCGAAGGCACTGTGTCCGCAGATAAGGACGGCGTGAGCGTCGAAGGTGCCGCCAACGCCAAGGGCGCTGCCGAAGCCAAGGCCCACGCAGGCGTAACCGTCGCTACCCCGGGCGCCAAGGGCGTCCCCGCCGTTCCGGCCGCTCCCTCGGCCGAGCTGCCCAAGCTCGACAAGTAAGCAAAGAGTCCCTCTTTTGAGGGGCGACGGGGTGCGGCCACTAGACTTTCTGTGGCCGCACCCCTGCAGTACCCGGCGGTAACGGAAGGAAGGCCTCTTGGCAGACCAGCTGAGCGATGACGAACTGTCAGCAGCTCTAGCCGGCGACCCATCAGGATTCAGCGCTGTTTACACGGTGTTGTCCCCCGCGGTGCTTGGCTACTTCCGGGCCAAGGGCGTTGACGACGCCGAGGCGCTGACCCAGGACGTCTTCGTGGACGTCCTGCCCAAACTGGCCAACGTCACCGGCGGCCACAAGGGCCTGCGGACCTTCATCTTCTCGGTCGCCCACGCACGGCTGGTGGATCACCGCCGGCGTTCAGAACGGACACCGCACCTCGCCGAATACGATCCCTTGACCGACGCGCGATCCGCCGCCTCGGCCGAGGACGAGGCGCTGGGTTCGCTCGGCGGCCTGTCCCACATTCTTTCCCAGCTCAACGACGAGCAACGGGAAGTCTTGGTTCTGCGGATCGTCGCAGACCTCGCCATCGAGCAGGTGGCCGGCATCATGGGCAAGACTCCTGGCGCCATCAAACAGCTTCAGCGGCGCGGGCTCAGTGCCCTGCGCGAACTGGTAACCGAAAAGGACCACGCAGCATCATGACCGGCACGCGCAACCCCCAGCAGGATGGCAGCATCCAGGCGATGCTCCGTGATTCCGGCCTCGAAGCTGCCACCGAACTTCGAAGCACGCTCGAGCAGCTCCAGGCCCTTGTCCCCGAGCGGGCGCCGGCACTCCGGGCCGACCTCGCCGCATTGCTGGCAGCCGGTTCGGCCTCCGTGGCGGATGGCACAGCGCAGGACTCGGACGTTCTTCCGGCCGGGGTAAGCAGCCTGGCGGACCGCCGCCGCGGCCGCAGGCGCCGGATGGCCCTGGTCGGCGGGGCCGTGGTGGGTGCCATGACCCTGGGTGCCGGGGCTGTGGCGGCCTCCAGCCAGGACTTCCGCGAGAACGTCGGCCACACTATCGACGTTATGTTCCAACCGGCCGCCCCGACTTCGTCGCACGCCCCCGCGCCGACGCAGGTCGCGATCCAGCCGGCGCCGGACGCCATCCCGGCCATCCCCGCGGTTCCGGTCCCGGCCGGCACGTCCACGCCGGCTCCGCCGTCGCCGTCGCATGCGCCCGACGGAAGCAGCCATGCTCCGGGCCGCCCGGGCGCCGTCGCGACGCCTCCCGCGGTGGGACGCGGCGGGGCCCTTCCCGCGCCTCCGCAGCGCCCCGTGCTCCCCGGCCAGCATGGCAAGGGCCTTCCGGGCAGCCCGCTGCCGACGGTTCCGTCAATCCCGGAACTGCCGACGACGTTGCCGGACCGCTAGCCAACCGCCCAGCCCTTAACCCAAGTAGCTCGCATTTGTTGCCGTTATGAGCCCTGAGAACGACAACGAATGCGAGTTACTTGGGTCTTGCGGTGCGCCTAGGCGAGGACCTGGCGCTTCGAGGAAATGACCCCGGTATCGAAGCCGGCCAGGTGCAGGCCGCCGTGGAAACGGGCATGCTCAATCTTCACGCAACGGTCCATCACGACGTCGAGGCCGGCAGCTTCCGCTTCCTTCGCGACGTCCTCGTGCCACGAACCCAGCTGCAGCCAGAGCGTCTTGGCGCCCGCGGCGATGGCCTCGTCCAGGACACCCGGCAGGTCATCGTGCTTGCGGAAGACGTCCACGATGTCCGGGCTTTCCGGCAGGTCCGCCAGCGAGGCGTACGTGGACTGGCCCAGGATCTCCTTCACCACCGGGTTCACGAAGTAGACCTTGTACCGCGTGGAGGACAGCAGGTAGGTCGCCACGAAGTAGCTCGCGCGGGACGGTTTGTCCGAGGCGCCGACAATCGCGATCGACTTCGCCTGGCGGAGCAGGGTCAGCCGCTCCGGCGCGGAAGGCCCGGTCCAGGTCCGTGTCTCTTCGCTGCTCATGCGTTTGCTCCGATCGTGCAGGTGTCGGCCGACAATGCATCCGCACGCGGCTTAGACACACCGCCTCGTTCCTCGGCGGCGCGATGCGCCGCTTCCGCGGATACATCGTCGGCCGTAGCGGCTGTTGCCGCGTCCAGGGCCTGGTCCAGGTCCCAGAGGATGTCCTCGATGTCCTCGAGCCCGATGGAGATCCGGACCAGGTCCTCGGGGATTCCGGCGGCGTCGAGTTGCTCCGGGCTGAGCTGCTGGTGGGTGGTGGAACCCGGGTGGATCACGAGGGTCCGCGAGTCTCCGACGTTGGCCAGGTGCGAGGCCAGCTGCAGGGACTCGATGAATTTCTGGCCCGCGGGCCGGCCGCCCTTCACACCGAAGGAAAACACCGAGCCCGGGCCCAGCGGCAGGTACTTCCGCGCCCGCTCGAAGTGCGGGTGGGACGGCAGGCCCGAGTAGTTTACGTAGGCCACGCGCTCATCGGCTTCGAGCCACTCGGCCACGGCCTGGGCGTTCTTGAGGTGTTCGTCGAGGCGCTGCGGAAGGGTCTCGACGCCCTGGAGCAGCTGGAACGCCGACTGCGGGGACAGTGCTGGGCCGATGTCGCGGAGCTGCTCGCAGCGCAGCTTGGTGAGGAAGCCGTACTCGCCGAAGTTGCCCCACCAGGAGACGTTGCCGTAGGAGGCGACCGGCTCGGTCATGGTGGGGAAGTTGCCGTTGCCCCAGTTGAAGCGGCCGCTTTCAACGATGACGCCGCCCAGGGTGGTGCCGTGGCCGCCGAGGAACTTGGTGGCGGAGTGGATCACGATGTCCGCGCCGTGCTCGAGGGGCCGCACCAGGTAGGGGGTGCTGAGAGTGGCGTCGACGACGAGCGGAATGCCGGCGTCGTGGGCCACCGTTGCCAGCCCCTCAAGATCCTGGACTTCCGACGACGGGTTGGCCACCACCTCGACGAAAATCGCCTTGGTGTTCTCCCGCACGGCGGCGGCGTAGTCCGCCGGGTCGGTGCCGGGAACGAAGGTGGTGTCCACGCCGAAGCGGCGGAGGGTGACGTCCAGCTGCGTGACCGTGCCGCCGTAGAGCTGGGAGGCCGCCACGATGTGGTCCCCGGCCTGGGTCAGCGCGGCGAAGGTGATGAACTCCGCGGCCATGCCCGAGGACGTGGCCACGGCGCCGATGCCGCCCTCGAGGGAGGCGATGCGCTCTTCGAACGCGGCCACCGTAGGGTTGCCGATCCGGGAGTAGATGTTGCCGTACTTCTGGAGGGCGAAGAGGTTGGCGGCGTCCTGGGTGTCCTTGAACACGAACGAGGTGGTCTGGTAGATCGGCACGGCGCGGGCGCCGTGTTCGGCGTCGGGTGTGCCGCCGGCGTGCAGGGCGCGGGTGCGGAAACCAAACTTGCGGTCAGCCATTACGCGTTCACCAGCCCGTTGGTCGCGCTGGCCGAAGCCACCGGGGTGCCGGACAGGTTAAGTTCTGAGCTGTGCTTCCGGGCCAGGTCGGCCTCAAGTTCGCGCACGATCGGCAGGATGTCCGCACCGAACGCCGCTACCTCCTCCTGGAAGTGCAGGTAGCCGGTGAGGAACAGGTTTACGCCGATCTTCTTGTACTCAACGATCCGTTCGGCGATCTGCTCCGGGGTGCCGATCAGCTGGGTCTTGAAACCGTCGTTGTACTGGACCAGGTCCTCAAAGCTCGAGTCGGCCCACATGCCCTTGCCGTCCTTCGTGGACGCCCCGGCTTCCTGGACCGCGTCGCGGAAACCCTGGACGGCGGGCTTGTGCGCCTTCTCGACGATCTCGCGGAGCGTGTCGCGGGCTTCCTTCTCGGAATCGCGGGCGATAACGAAGCCGTTCAGGCCAAACCGGGGCGACGCGAGCCGGCCTTCGGCGCCGCGCCTGGCCTCAGATGAAGCCGCCACGACGCCGGCGATGTTCTCCTTGAACCCCTCGAGGTCCTTGCCGTTGGAGAAGTACCAGTCAGCGACCCGGCCGGCCGTGGCCTGCGCCGCGGTGGAGTTGCCGCCGAAGAAGATCTCGGGGTGCGCGCGCCCCAGCACGTCGACGGGGGCGGGCTGCAGGGTGAAGTCGGTGATGTTGTAGTACTTGCCGGACTGGCTGTAGTCCTGCTCGGTCCAGAGCCCGCGCAGGACGCGGATGAACTCCTCGGTGCGGACGTAGCGCTCGTCGTGCTCCAGCCACTCGAGGCCGAAGTTCTCGAACTCCGCTTTGAGCCAGCCGGAGACGATGTTCACGGCGGCCCGGCCGTTGGAGATGTGGTCCGCGGTGATGATGTATTTCGCCAGCACGCCCGGGTGCCACATGCCCGGATGGACGGCGGAGATCACCTTGAGCCGCTCGGTGGCAGCAAGCAGGGCGAGGCTGAACGAGGTGGCCTCATGCTGCTTGTCCGCGCCGTACGACGCGGCGTACCGGGTCTGGGTCAGGGCATATTCGAAGCCGGAGTCTTCCGCGATCCGTGCCAGCTTCTTGTTGTAGTCGAAGTCCCAGCCGGTGCGCTGTTCGATCGTGGAAACCACCAGGCCGCCGGAAACATTTGGAACCCAATAGGCGAACTTGAGCGGTTCGGAAAGTCGGGCGACGTTGCTGATGTCAGTCATGAGTGTTCCTTACTTCTGGGTGTTTCGGGACCGCAGGACATCCTGGATGTCCGCGATGGATGGTTCGTTCTGTAGCGAGGTGGTGTCCCCGAGCGCGCTGCCTTCGAACAGCTGGGTCAGCAACCGGCGCATGATCTTGCCGCTGCGCGTCTTCGGCACATCAGGAACGACGACGACGTCGCGCGGCTTAGCAATCGGCCCGATAGCCTTCGCAACGTGTGCCTTCAATTCGGACGCGATGTCCTCGGTAGCCGCGCATCGCGCGAGCGAGGAACGAGCGAGTGTGTCTAAGCGGCGCGAGGACATCGCGTCCGAATCCTTCAGCACCACGAACGCGACGATGGCGTGGCCGGTCTTCGGGTCCGCGACGGGGCAGACGCCGGCCTCCACCACGTCCGGATGCGAGACGAGGGCGGATTCGATCTCGATCGTGGAGAGCAGGTGTCCGGAGACGTTGAGGGTGTCGTCCACCCGGCCCAGGATCCAGATGTCGCCGTCGTCGTCATACTTGGCGCCGTCGCCGGCGAGGAACCAGCCCTGGGCTGCGTATTGGCGCCAGTAGGAGTCGAAGTAGCGCTGCGGATTGCCCCAGATGGTCCTGGCGATGGCGGGCCCGGGGGAGTCCACCACGATGAAACCCTGGACCCCGGGTGGAACCGTGTTGCCGGCCTCGTCCACGATCCGGGTGCCGACGCCGGGCAGCGGCCGGGCGGCGCAGCCGGGCTTGAACTCGGTGTCGGTCGGGGCGGGGGAGAGGATGGTGGCACCGGTTTCGGACTGCCACCAGGTGTCCACCACGGGGGCGGTACCGGCGCCGACGTTCTCCCGGAACCAGCGCCAGGCCTCGGGGTTCACGGCTTCGCCGACGGTGCCGAGCAGGCGGATGGAGGACAGGTCGTAGCGGGCCGGGACACCGTCCGGGAACCAGCCCATCAGCGAGCGGACCAGGGTGGGCGCGGTGTAGTACTGCGTGACCCGGTACCGTTCGATGATTTCGAAGTGCCGTCCCGGGTGCGGGGTGTTGGGTGTGCCCTCGAAGATCACCTGGGTGGCGCCGTTGGAGAGCGGGCCGTACAGCTCGTAGGTGTGAGCGGTGACCCAGGCCAGGTCTGCCGTGCACCAGTGGACGTCCTGGTCCCGGAGGGCCGGGTCCGGGTTGCTGAAGAGGTGCTCGAAGCTCCAGGATGCCTGCGTGAGGTAGCCGCCGGAGGTGTGGACCAGGCCCTTGGGCTTGCCGGTGGTGCCCGAGGTGTACATGATGAACAGCGGCGTCTCGGCGTCGAACGCTTCCGCTTCGTGGATGTCTGAGGCGTGCCCGACGACGTCGTGCCACCAGAGGTCGCGGCCGGCGGTCATCGGAACAGTGTCCAGTTCCTCGGCCGGCGTGGTCCGGTTCACCACCAGGACGTGCTCGACGGCGTTGTCCCCGGCGACGGCGGCGTCCGCGTTGTCCTTGACCGGGACGGCCACCCCGCGGCGGAACTGGCCGTCCGTGGTGACCAGCAGCTTGGCCCCGGTGTCCTCGACCCGGAATTTGAGTGCTTCGGCGGAGAATCCGCCGAACACGAGGGAGTGGATGGCGCCGATGCGGGCCACCGCGAGCGTGATGATGACCGTTTCGGGGATCACCGGCAGGTAGATGACCACCCGGTCGCCCTTGGTGACGCCGAGGTCCAGCAGGGCGTTGGCTGCCTTGGACACCTCGCGCTGCAGGTCGGCGTAGCTGATGGTGCGGCGGTCGCCCGGCTCGCCCTCGAAGTGCAGGGCCACCTTGTTCCCGCGTCCCGCCGCTACGTGGCGGTCGACGCAGTTGTAGGCGACGTTCAACTTCCCGCCCTCGAACCAGCTGATCTCCGGTCCGGTGCCGGCGGCGGCGTCGGCGGGCACGCGGCGGTGGGCCGTGTGCCAGGGCTTACCGGCGTAGGAAGTACCGTCGGAAGATCCGTCCGAGGGCCCGCCGGGGGCGTCCGCCCAGTCCAGGCGCAGCGCCGCCGCTTCCCAGAATGCGATTCGCTCGGCTTCGGACATCGGCGCCGCGGACATCGGCGCGCCGATCTCCGTTACTGTCACGCCCATCGTTTCACCGCCCATTTCTCAGCCACGCCCAGCAGGGCATCCGTAATTTTTCCGATCACCGCGAGCAGCATGATGGCCAGCAGCAGCCGGTCCGTGCGGCCGTTATTTTGCGAATCCGTGAGCAGAAAGCCCAACCCCATCGAGGAGGCGATCAGTTCGGCCGCCACCAGGAACAGCCAGGCCTGGGCCAGCGCCAGCCGGAGCCCGGAAAAGACGGCAGGGACGACGGCCGGAAGCTGGACCGTGGTCAGCAGCTGCACTCCTCTGAGGCCGAAGGCGCGCGCGGCTTCCACCAGGTTCCGGTCCACGTGGCGCAGCGCCAGCGAAACGGTGGTGAAGACCGGGAAGAACGCGCCGATCAGGATCAGGGTGACCTTGGAGTCCTCGCCGATCTTCATCCAGAGGATCAGCAGCGGCACCCACGCCAGCGACGGGACAGCCCGGAGGGCGCCGATGGTCGGGGCGAACAGGGCGTCGGCAAACCGGGACAGGCCCACCAGCGATCCGAACACGAGCCCCAGCGCTGCGCCGGCAGCGAAGCCGATCAGCACGCGCTGGGTGGAAATCGCGATGTGCTGCCCCAGCTGCCCGCGCTGGAGCAGGTCCAGGCCTGCCTCCAGCACCATGGCCGGCGGGGGAAGCTGGACGACGCTGAACACCCCGGCGGCCGTGGACAGCTGCCAGGCGGCCAGCACCGCCGCGGGAATGATCAATCCAAGGAGCAGACGCGCCCAGCCGTTGGCCAGGATCCCGGCGGGGGACCATCCGTTCGCAGGGAAGCCGACTCCGCCTTTGACGGGGGAGTTCGGCTGGGCGGCGTCTGCCGGAGTTGCGGGGACGGCTGCAGCGCGCCCGTCCGCAACATTGTTGCCGGTGAGGTAGGAATTTCCGGGCTGTGTCATCAGGAATCCTTGATGGCGGAGGCGTCCGCCTTCTTCACCAGCGAGTCATCGAGAAGGGAGGCGACGGCGTCGTCGATCTGCTTCTGCGTCTGGACGTCGCCGGTCTCCACAAACGTCGGCCCGATCTTCGTGAGGACCTTCCGCTGCGCGTCGCCCGGCGCCGGGTTCACGGTGAGGTTGCTGCGCTGCAGCACCACGGTCTTGGCGACAGCGAGGTCCAGCCCGGCGGCGTCGGCGAGGATTTGTGCGGTCTCGTCCGGGTTGGCCGCGGCCCAGGCGCGGGCCTTCTCATAGGCGTTGACGACTGCCTGCGCCTGCTGCGGCCTGTCCTTCAGGAAGGATTCCGTGGCGTTCAGGAAGCCGTAGGTGTTGAAGGACAGGTTCCGGTAGAAAAGCTTGGCGCCCTTCTGCTCGGCGCCGGCCATGATCGGGTCCAGGCCGGACCAAGCGTCCACGGAGCCATTTTCCAGCGCGGTGCGGCCGTCCGCGTGCTGCAGGTTCTGCACGGTGACGTCCTTGGCCGACAGGCCGGCCTCGGTCAGCGCCTGGAGCAAGAAGAAGTAAGGATCGGTGCCCTTCGTGGCCGCGACCGACTTGCCCTTGAGGTCCGCCACGGTGATGATGCCCGAACCGGGCTTGGTCACAAGGGCCGCCCACTCGGGCTGGGAGTAGATGTCGATCGCCTTGATCGGCGATCCGTTGGCCTTGGCCAGGAGGGCGGCCGAGCCGGCGGTGGAACCGACGTCGATTGCGCCGGACCGCAGGGCCTCGTTGGCCTTGTTGGAGCCGGCCGACTGGACCCACTTGACGGTCACGCCCTGGTCCTTGAGGGAGGCCTCGAGCCAGCCCTTTTTCTTGATCACCAGGCTCAGCGGGTTGTACGTGGCGAAGTCGATGTTCAGGGTGCCGCCGGCGGCGCTGGCTGCCGGCTGGCCGCCGGAGCCCTCGCCGGCCGCGCAGCCGGTGAGGGCCAACGCGGCGGTGACCGCCGCAGCGGTGAGGAACGTACGGCGCGCGGCGCGGCGGGTGATTTTGTGGGCGAAGTTCATGAAAGTTCCTTTAAGAACGGTGCAAGCGTGCGGAAGGTGAAGAAGGCCGAGGCGGTCGGACGCGGCGGGCGCTTCCTGCGGCGCGTCCGGCCGGACAGCAGAGGGGTCCGGCGGCTAGTGGCCGTCGACGCCGAGGCTCGCCAGGAGCGAGGCCCGCATTCGGGACAGCTCGGCCGAAGCCCGGTCACGGGGCCGTTGGCCAGGGACGACGACGGTGCGGACAATCGTGGCGCCTGGCACCGGCGCGGCATCGGGAGCGCCGGGCGTTTCGGGTGCCGCGGTCGTGGTCCGGTCCGTTTCCCTGCCGAGGACGATGATGCGGTCGGCCAGTTGCAGGGCCTCATCGACGTCGTGCGTCACCAGCAGCACAGTGGTCGGCTCCGCGCGGTGGACATCCAGCAGCAGGTCCTGCATCTTGATCCGGGTCAGGGCGTCGAGCGCGCCGAAGGGTTCGTCGAGCAGCAGGACGCCGGGGTTGCGGGCCAGGGCACGGGCCAGCGAGGCGCGCTGGGCCATGCCGCCGGAAACCTCGCGCGGCCGGTGCTTGGCGAAGTCCTGCAGGCCCACGAGTTCGAGGAGCCGGGCCACCTTGGCCTTGCCGTCCCTGGCGCTGACGCCGGTGGGCAGGCCGATCGCGATGTTGGCCTGCAGGGTGTGCCACGGCAGCAGGCGCGGCTCCTGGAAAGCGAAGGCGCAGCGGGAATCCAGGCCCTGGACCGGGGCGCCGTCGATCTCGACGGCGCCGGAGCTCGGGGCATCGAGGCCCGCGGCGGCGCGCAACAGGGTGGACTTCCCGCAACCGGACGCGCCGAGAATGGCTAGGACTTCGCCCGGACGGACGTCGAAGCTCACATCGCGCAAGACGGTCAGCGCCTCCGCGCCGGCGCCGAAGGAACGGCTCAGCCCGCGGAAGGAAACCGGCAGGGCCGGCGCTGGAGTGGTATCGCCGCGGGGGGCGTTCGCGGGCACCTCAGTCGAGGAACGGGACAGGACAGCAGTCATAGGGGTACTCCATCGGTCCTGGCAGTAGCACCCTACGGAACGAGCCTCCGGTCCGGGTGGTCAGTCCGGCCGTTCCCATGGCTCGCTGCCTTGCTATCGCCGGATCCCGGGAAGGATTTCCAACGACCAGGGTTGCTGCGGCTTCATCGATCCAGGTCTCTCGGCCGCTCGGGATGGTCACCACCCACTAAAACGGAGTTGCCGGTTTTGCTCAAGTTGGCCGCGTAATATTCGGACACTTGCCCCGAACGCGCCACGTGTCGGTCGATAGTTCGGAGTGTCGCTTTTCGCGGCTGGTCTACCGCCGGCCTCCGGCCGGCCTTCGGCCGGCCTGCCGCCCCTCTGCTGCGCGCTCGCAGCAGAGGGACGTAGGCTGAACAGATGAACCACGTGAACGATCCCGCAGTCATCGAACGGCTCCTGCGCAGCAAGGGCAGGTGGGCGATCGTGGGCCTCAGCACCAATGAGTGGCGCGCCGCGTACGGCACGTCCCTGTTCATCCGGGACCACCTCGGTATGGAGATCATCCCGGTCAACCTTCCCGGCGACCCGGTCCACGGCGAGACGGGCTATGCCCGGCTGGCTGACATCCCGGCCGGGCAGCCGATCGACGTCGTGGATTGCTTCGTTAATTCCCGGAAGGTGGGGGACGTGGTGGACCAGGCGATCGCGGCCGGGGCGAAGGCCGTCTGGCTGCAGCTGGGCGTTATCGACGAGGCGGCCGCCGGTCGCGCCAAGGCGGCCGGCCTGGACGTGGTCATGAACGCGTGCCCGGCAAGGGAAGCACCACGCCTGGGCCTCTGACGACGCCGTCGCCGTTTGGACGCTTGCCTCTGATAGCCTGCCGCTGGCCTATTTAGCGATGCTGGGATCTGACATGTGTGAGCACCACCCGCCGCCGGCGACCCTTGGGCGCCGGGCCGCCCGCGGGCGCGTCCTCGGCGGCGTCGGTACGGCCCGGCGGCCAGCGCAAGCCTGTGCTCCCCGACGACCTCCCCCGCCCGCCGCGGCCGCGCGCGCTACACCCCCGACTTCAAACTGCCGCCAATCCACAACGGACTCGCGCCCGTCCTCACCAAGATCGACACCAAGCACCCGGTGGTGTTCCTGACCATCGACGACGGCGTCACAAAGACTCCCGAAATGGTCCGGCTGATGGCGGAGTACGACTATCCGGCGTCGATCTTCCTGACCCGGAACTTCGTCCAGGGCAATCCGGACTTCTTCAAGCTGTTCGCCGAAATCACCGTCATGCAGGATTACGCGCAGCAGCAGTTCGGACGCCGTCCCACGCTGTTCCGGCCGCCCGGCGGCGCCTACTCCGTCGCCATGCGGCAGGCGGTCGCGGCGGCGGGGATGAAGGCGATCATCACCTGGGAGGCCAAGTCCAACGTCGGCCACATGGACTACCAGTACGGCAAAGCATTACGCCCCGGTGACATCGTGCTGATGCACTTCAGGCCCGAGTTCGCGGCCGACCTGGCCGCTTTCCGGGCCGCGCAGCTCGCCGCAGGCCTGGACGTGGTGCTGCTCGAGGACTTCCTTGGCGTTGCCTGAGCCGCGCAGCAGGCATGGAAGATAAGCCTCTGACAGGACCGTCGGTCAGAGTTGCGCCAGGTCGGGGTAGTGCCGCTCGGTCACGTCCGGGTGGGCGCGCATCCTGCCCTTGAGCATGTTCAGGCCAAACGAGGCGAGCATCGGATTCGTGGGATCGTCGGAGAGCCCGCGGGCCTGGGCCTTCAACTCCGGCGGCAGGGGTACTGGGTCAATTACGGCGTCCAGCCGCGGGGACCAGAAGAACGGTACGGAGTAGCGGTCCACGCCCGGCGGCGGTGCTTTGACCCGATGGATGGTGGCGGCGAGGTAGCCCTCGGTGGCGACCTCCAGCATCTCACCGAGGTTCACCACAAGTGCTCCCGGAATCGGCTCAACGTGTGCCCACTCGGTCGTCCCGTGTGGCAGTACTTCCAGGCCGCCGACCTCGTCCTGGAGGAGGAGGGTGACAAAACCATAGTCGGCGTGCGATCCGACGCCCTGGTCCCCGGCGGCTTGCACCACGCCGCCGACGTAGTGCACCAGCTTGCCCATCCAGGCCGGTTCGCCGCTGAAGGGTGCGTCAAAGTGGTCCTCCGGCAGGCCGAGGGAGACCGCGATGCCGCGGAGCAACTCCATCCCGACGCCGGACATCAGCTCGGCCCAGGCCATGGCCGCCGGCTTGAGCTCCGGCATGGCCTCATCAGGCCAGAGGTTGTGGCCCTGCAGCAGCCAGTAGGGCTGGTCGGCCGGGTAATCGTGTACGGGCTCGCGTTCGGGCGAGTAGTCGATCTGCTCCCGCGCGTCGGCCTTGCCCTGGGTGACTTCGGTGCCCATCCGGGTGAAGCCGCGGAAGTGCGGTGAGATCCGGTTGTCCAGCTTCATCCGTTCCTCGAGGGGCAGGTCGAAGAAGCGCCGGAGCAGGCCCAGCAGTTCCTCGGCCTGGCCTGGGGCGGCGCCGTAGCCGGTGATCTGGAAAAAGCCAACGTTATGTGCGGCGTCCCGCAGCTGGTCGATAAATTCCGGGCTGAAGGAACCGTAAGGCTGGCGCGCGGTACTCAGGTCCAGAACTGGGATGGTGGCCCGTTCAGGTGACATATTCGGAGACTAGCACCGCGGGGTGGCTCCGCGGGAGGCAATATTGAGCCCGGTTTCGTCGCTTTACGGCGTGTGACGTGCGGCTTCTCAAACCGCGGTGCGTGTGCAAGATTCGTCGGGTAACCATCCCGAGCGGCTAAGAGATCTGGCTCTGTGACGCCGCGCCACCCCGGAAGGACTGCACAGCATCGGCGATGTCCGCCCTGCCGGGTAGGCGGCAGCCGATAGGCTCGTGGCATGGACGCAGCAGCACTCCGCGGTATCTGCCTGGCATTCCCCGGCGCCTTTGAGGACTACCCGTTCGGGCCGGAAACCGCGGTTTTCAAGGTCCGCTCCGCGGTGCCCGGCGGGACCCGGCACGAAGCCAAGATGTTCGCCCTCTCCGCGTTGAACCCGGACGACTTCGCGGTGAGCCTCAAATGCGAACCCGCCCTCGCCGAACAGCTCCGGGCGGCGCACCCGGAGATCACCGGCGCCTGGCACTTGAACAAGAAGCACTGGAACGGGGTCCGGCTGGACGGAGCCCTGCCCGACTCCATGATCGGCGACCTGGTGGAGGACTCCTACGACCTTGTGGTTGCCACCCTGAGTCGCCGGCAGCAGGAGCAGCTGGGCTGGGCCCGGCTCGCCCGCGGGGAGGCCCGGCCATGACAGCGCCCCGGATCGCCGGCGGCGAACTGAACTACGCGGGGATCGGAGCCACCGAGGACGGCGTGCCGCCCGCGGGCAGCGACTGCCTCGTCACCCAGGCCTACCTGGGCGACGGCGAGGCAGCCTACCGCCGCGCGGTGCAGGGGCTGCTGACCTGGCAACTGCACAAGCGGGCGGGGCTGCGCGTCCGGGCGGAGTCCGACGTCGTGCTCCCCGGGACGCGTGTGGTGAGCGGCTTCGGCGTCGGCCCCTTCCGGATCAACGCGCCCTGCGAGGTGGTGTGGGTCCGCCGGCCAGTCCCCGGCGGCGGACCGCAGTCCGCCGGTTTTGGCTACGGGACACTGCCCGGGCACCCGGTCCGCGGCGAGGAGGCCTTCGAAATCTCCCTCGACGCGCAGGGCTTGGTGCTGATCACGGTCACGGCCTTCGGCGGTCCGGCCAACTGGTTCTACGCGGCCGGCAGTGCCGTCACCGCCCGGGCGCGCCGGCTGGTCACTTCCCGATACGTTAGGAGTGCACAAGAACTGGCCGCAGGCGTGAACTGAGCAGGAGCAGGTAAATGCTGAACCAACAGACCCTTGACCAACTGTGGGACTTTGACGACCCGGCCCTCTCCGAAACCCGGTTCCGTGCGGCAATCACGGATGCGGCCTACGACGCCGACGAACGCGCGGAGCTGGCCACCCAGCTGGGCCGGTCCATCGGACTGCAGGGCCGGTACGAGGAAGCGGATGCCCTGCTTGACTCGATCGACGGCGACGAACCCACGGTGGCGGTACGGGTGCTGCTGGAGCGCGGCCGGGTGCTGAACTCCAGCGGCCACGCCGAAATGGCGGTCCCGCTGTTTGAACAGGCCGCGGAACTCGCCGACCACCTCAGCGAGGAATTCCTGGCCGTGGACGCCCTGCACATGCTGGCCATCGCCGACCCGGCGCACGCCGAGACTTGGACCCGCAGCGCCCTGGAATACGCGTCCACGGTGCATGACCTCCGGACCAAGCGGTGGATGGTGTCGCTGCACAACAACCTGGGCTGGACCCTGCACGAAGCGGGACGATGCGCCGAGGCCATGGTCGAGTTCCAGCTTGCCGAGCAATGGGCGGAACGCGTCGGCACGCCGCGGCAACAGGAACTCGCGCGGGCAGCCATCAACGACTGCTGAGCCGCTGCCCCCAGACTGCAAGAATGGAGGACCCGATGCACCCCACCGAAAGGCGCCCCCGTGATCTTCATCGTCGTTAAATTCAAGGTCAAGCCCGACTGGTCCGAGCGCTGGCTCGGCCTGGTGGAGGACTTCACCCGCGCCACCCGGCAGGAACCGGGCAACCTGTGGTTCGACTGGTCCCGCAGCGTGGAAGACCCCAATGAGTTCGTCCTGGTCGAGGCCTTCAAGGACGACGCCGCAGGGGACCACGTCAACAGCAGCCACTTCAAGCAGGCCATGGCCGACATGCCGCAGGCACTGCTGGAGACGCCCCGGATCATCAGCCGCCAGCTCGACGGCGAGGGCTGGGACCGGATGGGCGAACTCACCATCTGACGCATCGATTGCTCCGTTGGCGCCCTTTTGAGTCCTCAAAAGGGCGCCAACGGAGCAATCGCTACGCTTAATCCATGTGGATCGGCTGGATCGAACTCGATGTCCTGCTCGACGATGTGCACAGCCTGAAGGAGAAGCGCTCGGTGGTGCGGCCGGTATTGGCCGAGCTCAGGCGCCGCTTCGACGTGTCCGTGACGGAGGCCGAGTACCACGACCAGTACCGCCGCACGGTGATCGGAGCCGGGCTCGTCGCCGCGGACCGGTCCCACCTCGTCGACGTGCTCACCGCCGTCGAACGCTTCGTAGCCGCGCGGCCGGAACTGGAGCTGCTCAGCGCCCGCCAGCGCGAACTCCGCAGCGACGACTGACCCCCCGTCGATTGCTCCGTAAACGCCCTTTTCAGGGGCCATAACGGCGCTTATGGAGCAACGGATTGGGGGTGTGGATAAGTTCTGCGGCCTTTGCGCCATTCTGGTCTGATGAGGCCATGAAAACCGCGCGCCCGTTGCCCGCCAATTTCCGGGAACGCCCCTTCACCATTGCCGAGGCCGCGGCGGCCGGGGTGTCGCTCAAGCGGCTCCGCCACCGCTCCCTGGCATCGCTGGGGAAGGGGATCCGGTCCGCTGGCACGACTGCGGACCTTCCCTTGGGCGTGAGAGTGCGGCCTTTCATTGAGGTCAATGAGCGATGCGCCGCGTCGCACCTCACCGCGGCGGAGCTTGGTTCGCTCCCGGCGCGGCGGCAGACGGAGGGACCGCAGATGTACCACGTGATCAGGCCAGAAGGCGCAGCCCATCTCAACCGGCCGCACATCATCGTCCACCGGATGAAGCTCTACGACGACGAGATCACCGTCCTGAACGGAATCCCCGTCACCACCCCCGAGAGAACCTGGCTCGATCTGGCCGAAATGTTGAGCGTGGACGAGCTCGTGGTGGTCGGCGACAGCTGCGTCCGCGTGCCGCGGTTCGAACTCGAGGGCAAGGACACGCCGTTATGCGGCCTCGAGGATCTGCAGCGGATGATCGACAGACACAAAGGCAAGCGTGGAATCCGCAGGGCGAGGGAGGCCATTCGACTCATTCGGGTTGGCTCGGATTCGCCGCAGGAGTCTTTGCTGAGGCTTGCCTTGGTCCGCGCCGGCCTTCCCGAACCGGAACTGAACGTGCCGATCATCGACGACGCCGGTACCCGGCACCATGAACCCGACCTGTCCTACCGGAAATACCGGGTCGGCGTCGAATACGAGGGCGAGCACCACGGCGACGAGGGACAGATCGTCCGGGACATCGCCCGTTCGGAGCGGTACGAGGCGCTGGGCTGGGCCGAGGTCCGGATTTCCAAGCGCCACATGCACGATGACGCCAAGGCTGCGGTGGCCAAGGTCCGAGCCGCCCTGGTCCAGGCCGGCTGGCGCCCGTCCCGGAAGACCACATCGACTGCTCCGTAACTGCCGTTTTGAGGGGTCAAAAGGGCTGCTACGGAGCAGTCGATGGTGGTGGGGGTGCAGGGAAAGCTAGCCGAAGTACCTCGGCAGGGTCCCTTCGTGCGCCTCGCGGAGGGCGTCCAGGTTCATCGTGTCCACGCCGTTGATTTCCAGCGTGCCGCTCTCGGCATCCACGACGCCGATCCGGACGTGGGCGAAGCCGCGGGCGGTGCACATGTCCTTGAACCGGATTTCCTCCGAGCGCGGCACCGCCACGATCGCGCGGGCCTGGGACTCGGAGAACAGTGCGGTGAACAGGTCCACGCCGTCACGGTCCAGCACGTCCTGGAGGGCAATCCGGGCACCGACGCCGTAGCGCAGCGCGGATTCCACGAGGGCCGCCGCGAGGCCGCCTTCGGAGAGATCGTGCGCGGAGTCCACCATGCCGTCGCGGGAGGCGTTGATCAGGATCTCACCGAGTTCCCGTTCAGCGGCGAGGTCCACGTTCGGCGGCAGCCCACCCAGGTGCCCGCGCAGTTTGGACCATTCCGAACCGTCCAGTTCCGCCGCGGTCGTGCCGAGCAGGTAGATGGCCTGGCCGTCTTCCTTCCAGCCCGACGGCGTCCGGCGCGCGACGTCATCGAACTTGCCCAGCACCGCGACGACCGGGGAGGGGTGGATCGGAACGCTGCCGGTCTGGTTGTAGAGCGAGACGTTGCCGCCGGTGACCGGGATGCCGAGGACCATGCAGGCGTCGGACAGGCCGCGGATGGCTTCGGCGAGCTGCCACATGACGTCGGGATCCTCCGGGGAGCCGAAGTTCAGGCAGTCGCTGACGGCCATCGGCACGGCGCCGGAGGTGGCCACGTTGCGGTACGCCTCGGCGAGGGCCAGCTGCGCGCCGTGGTACGGGTCGAGGTAGGTGTAGCGTCCGTTGGCGTCGGTCGCCAGGGCCACGCCGAGTCCGGTTTCCTCGTCCACCCGGACCACGCCGGCGTCGTCCGGGAACGCCATGGCCGTGTTGCCGCCGACGTAGCGGTCGTACTGGTTGGTGATCCAGGCCTTGCTGCACATGTTCGGCGACGCCACGAGCTCGGTGACGGCGGCGGCCAGTTCCGCCGGGGCGGACGGACGGCCCGCATCCTGGACCGACCCGGTGAAGGTGTCGGCCTGGAGGGAATCCTGCCATTCCGGGCGCGCGTACGGGCGGTCGTAGACCGGGCCGTCGTGGGCCACGGTCCGGGGGTCGACGTCGACAATCACGTCGCCGTCCCAGGTGATGATCAGGCGGCCGGTGTCGGTCACCTCGCCCAGCCAGGAGTACTCGACGGCCCACTTGTCCATGACGGTCTCGAACGCGGCAACATTCTCCGGTGTGACAACGGCCATCATGCGTTCCTGCGACTCGGACATCAGGATCTCGCCCGGCGTCAGCGTCGGGTCGCGCAGCAGGACCGAGGTCAGCTCAACCTGCATGCCGCCGTCACCGTTCGACGCCAGTTCGGAGGTGGCGCAGGAAATACCCGCCGCGCCGAGGTCCTGGATGCCCTCAACCAGGGAGCCCTTGAATAGCTCGAGGCAGCATTCGATCAGGACCTTCTCGGCGAAGGGGTCGCCCACCTGGACGGCGGGGCGCTTGGACGGTTTGGTGCTGTCGAAGGACTCCGAGGCCAGCACGGAGGCGCCGCCGATCCCGTCGCCGCCGGTGCGGGCGCCGAAGAGCACGACCTTGTTGCCCTTGCCGGAGGCGTTGGCGAGGCGGATGTCCTCGTGCCGCATGACGCCGACGGCGAGGGCGTTGACCAGCGGGTTGCCCTGGTAAACGGAGTCGAAGACCATTTCGCCGCCGATGTTCGGCAGGCCCAGGGAGTTGCCGTAGCCACCGATGCCGGCGACGGCGCCGTGCATGACGCGGGCGGTGTCCGGGTGGTCGATGGCGCCGAACCGCAGCGGATCCATCACAGCCACGGGCCGGGCGCCCATCGAGATGATGTCGCGGACAATGCCGCCGATGCCGGTCGCGGCGCCCTGGTACGGCTCAACGTACGACGGCGAATTGTGCGACTCGATCTTGAACGTCACGGCCCAGCCGTCGCCCAGGTTGGTGACGCCGGCGTTTTCGCCGATGCCCACGAGCATGTCCTTCTTCATCTCCTCGGTCACCTTCTCGCCGAACTGGCGCAGGTGGTTCTTGGAGGACTTGTAGGAGCAGTGCTCGCTCCACATCACGGAGTACATGGCGAGCTCGGCGCCGGTCGGGCGCCGGCCCAGGACCTTGACGACCTCGTCGAACTCGTTCCGCTTCAGGCCCAGCTCGGCCCAGGGAAGCTCGGTGTCCGGGGTCGCGGCCGCGTTTTCCACCGTGTCGATGTTGAACTTCTTGGCGGTCTCCGCGGGCGCCGCCACTGCGGGTGTCTCCGTCATTTGTTGTCTCCCACGATCTTGTTCAGGACAGAGGTGAAGAAACCGAGGCCTTCCGTTCCGGGGCCCGCTTCTGGGCCGAAGCCGGACTCGACGGCGTGCTCGGGGTGCGGCATGAGGCCCACGACGTTACCGGCGGCGTTGGAGATGCCGGCGATGTCGCGCCGGGAGCCGTTCGGGTTCCAGCCGACGTAGCGGAACACCACGAGGCCCTCCGCTTCCAGGGCGTCGAGGGTCTTCTCGTCCGCGATGTACTGGCCGTCCTGGTTCTTCAGCGGCACGGTGATTTCCTGGCCGGCGGCGTAGTCCCGGGTCCAGTCGGTGGTGTTGTTCTCGACCCGCAGGACCTGGTCCCGGCAGAGGAACTTCAGGTGGTCGTTCTTGATCATGGAGCCGGGCAAAAGGTGCGACTCGGTGAGGATCTGAAAGCCGTTGCAGATGCCCAGCACGGGCAACCTGGCATCGGAATTGGCGGCGTCGATGATCTTGGACATCAGCGGAGCGAAGCGGGAGATGGCGCCGGCGCGGAGGTAGTCACCGTAGGAAAAACCGCCGGGAACGACGACGGCGTCGACGTCACCGAGGGTGGTGTCCGCATGCCAGAGCGCCACCGGGGTGGCGCCGGACAGGCGGATGGCCCGGACGGCGTCGCGGTCGTCCAGAGTGCCGGGGAAGGTGACGACGCCGATCCGGGCACCGGCGAGCTTGCGGGCACCGGGTGCATCTGCGGCGAGGGGGGAGGCCCCGCCGATCAGGGGGAGTTCAGTCATCTCAGGCCTCGACGACCTCGACGTTAACGACGTCCTCGATGACTGGGTTGGAGAGCAGGGTCTCGGCGGCGTTGCGGGCCTGGGCCAGGATCTCCTCGGTCACCTCGCCGTCGACGGTCAGTTCGAAGCGCTTGCCCTGGCGGACAGAACTGAACGCGGTGAAGCCCAGGCGGGGCAGCGCACCCACGATGGCCTTCCCCTGCGGGTCGAGAATCTCGGGCTTGGGCATGACGTCGATAACGATCCGGGGCATCCGGCAACTCCTGTGCGTGAGCATTGGGTAAGGGCGCAGCGGAGTGATGCCGTCTCACGCCGGTCTGCTGTGTGATGAGGACAACGGTGTTTAAACAACATGGAACGGGCGCTCCGCGAGCTTGCACCCCCATTCTACCGGGCGCCGTGCACCGGGGTGCATTCGTGACCCCGGGGCGGGCTATGGTCTCCGGAGAGCGCGCTCAGTAGGATGTCCGCATGGCTGAGAAATCCAGATCCGTGCTGCTTCCCGTGGTCGCCGCCGCCGTCTTCGCCGGCCTCGGCCGGATGGTGCTGCAGAAGATCAAGGCCGACCGTGCGGCCCGGTCGAGCAACGTGGCCGCACCCCTCGACGACAAGACGCGCGCCTGGATCAGCGAGGTCGTCCGCACACCCCGGCAGTAGGCCGCCGGTTCTGGGCGCCTAAACCCCTCAGTAGTTACCCCTTCTTGCCGGGGCGGCCCAGCCGTCCCGGCTCAGCTGTGCCCGCCGCCTGCCGCTTCTTGTCGCGCCGTGTGACAAATTCCGATTAGTTGCCTGTGTCCTATGTCATATCTGGCTCTCAGTCTGTACTGTATGACTCGGCTGGTATCCGCCGTGGCGCGAGAGTCGACTCCTGTTCCCGCACCCGTTCCCGCCGTCGTACCCGGCAACGGCGCCGGGACCGTTCCTTCTGAAAGGTTCAAACCACTCGTGAAATCACCAGGAAAGAGCTTCCTTCGAAGCGGGGGACTCCGGAGGGTCGTGGCACTGACCCTGGGCTTGCCGGTTCTCCTCTCAACTGTCGCCATCTCGCCCGCCACCGCGGCACCGGCCCAAGGTTCCACTGTCGCCGGAATCGCACAGAAGAATCTGGACCCCGCCAGCTACCCGGAGGGCCGCTACATCGTCCTCCTCGCCGAGCAGCCGGCGGCCACCTACGAGGGCTCCACGGACGGACTGCCCGCCACGAAGCCTGCTAAGGGCAAGAAACTGGACGTCAACAAGGACGAGGTCAAGAATTACCGGGCGCATCTAGAGAAGAAGCAGTCCGACGTTGCCGCGCAGCAGAACGTCCAGATCCAGCGGCGGTACTCCTCCGCCGTGAATGGCTTCAGCGCCTCGCTCACCACGGACCAGGCCATCAAGCTGGCCAAGGACCCGAGCGTCCTGGTGGTTGCCCCCGACACGGAAAACGCCCCGGACTACTCCAGCACCGATTTCCTCAAGCTCAGCGGGGCCAACGGCACCTGGAACACCAAGTTCGGCGGCCAGGACGCGGCCGGCAAGGGCGTCGTGGTCGGTGTCATCGACACCGGCTACACCCCGGACAGCGCCTTCTTCGCCGGTGAGGCGGTGAAGCCGCTGGTGGGCCAGCCCGTCGTCGGCGTTCCCTACCGGACGGCCGACGGCAAGGTTTCGATGCTGAAGGCCGACGGGGAAACCTTCACCGGCGAGTGCCAGAAGGGCGTGGGCACCGGCGCTGACTTCGACGGCTCCGCCTGCAACTCCAAGGTCCTGAGCGCGCACTACTTCGCCGATGACTTCCTGCGCTACGTTCCCGCCGGCGCCCGCGCCCCCCAGGAACGGCTCTCCCCGGTCGACGTCGTCAGCCACGGCACCCACACGGCCAGCACCTCCGCTGGCAATGCCAACGTCGAGACGTTCGTGGATGGCCGGAGCTTCGGCCTGACCAGCGGCATCGCACCGGCCGCGAAGCTCTCCGTGTACAAGGTCTGCTGGGAAGACAACGATCCCAACACCGGCGGCTGCTACAGCTCCTCCTCGGTCGCGGCCGTGGAGCAGGCCATCGCGGACGGCGTGGACGTCCTGAACTACTCGATCTCCGGGTCCGCAACGTCCGTGGTCGACCCGGTCTCGATGGCGTTCCTGAACGCCGCCGCGACGGGCATCTTCGTTGCGGCCTCAGCCGGCAACTCCGGCCCCACCGCCAGCACCGTGAACCACGGCGCACCGTGGGTCACCACGGTGGCCGCCACCAGCTTCTCCCAGGAACTCCAGGGCACTGTCGAATTCTCCGACGGCTCCAAGTTCCGCGGCGCCAGCATCATGAACCGCGAGGTCAAGGATGCCGGCGTCGTGCTGGCCGCCAATGCGGCGGCCGCCAACGCGCCGTCGTCCCCCGCCCTGTGCGGCCCCGGCACGCTCGACCCTGCGAAGGTCGCCGGCAAGGTTGTCGTCTGTGACCGCGGCGTTGTTGACCGCGTTGCCAAGAGCGCCGAAGTCTCCCGCGGCGGCGGCGTCGGCATGATCCTGGTGAACCTCAGCAACTCTTCGCTGGACACCGATCAGCACGCGGTCCCCACCGTCCACGTGAACCCGCCCGCGAGCCAGACCATCAAGGACAAAGTGACGGCCACCCCGGCCATCAAGGTTTCCCTGGTCAACAAGGACACCACGGGGCTTCCGCTGGAGGCCCAGCCGCAGATGGCCGGCTTCTCCTCGCGGGGCCCGCTGCTCGCCACCGACTCGGACCTGTTGAAGCCCGACGTCGCTGCCCCCGGTGTTGCTGTTCTCGCCGGCGTATCGCCGATCGGCTCGGACGGAGCCAAGTTCGGCTTCATGTCCGGCACCTCCATGGCCGCACCGCACGTTGCCGGCTTCGGCGCGCTGCTGCTGGGTAAGAACCCGGGCTGGTCGCCGGCCATGGTGAAGTCCGCCATGATGACGACCGCGTCCGAGGTCAAGCTCGCCGACGGGTCCAAGGACACCGACGTCCACGCCACTGGCGCGGGCGAGGTCGATCCGGCCCGCATGGTGGATCCGGGTCTGGTCTACGACGCCGACCTCAGCGATTACAAGAAGTTCATCCAGGGCACCGGCGTGGACATGAAGCAGCCGACCAGCACCAAGGCCAGGGACATGAACGTTCCGTCCTTCTCGCTGGGCAACCTCACCGGCAAGATCGAGGTCACCCGTACGGTGACCGCCTTGACCCCGGGCGTCTACAAGGTCTCGGCGAATGTCCCGGGCATCAAGGTCAGCGTGGCTCCGGCCGCTCTGAACTTCAAGGCAGCGGGCGAGCAGCGAACCTTCAAGGTCACCTTTGAAAACCAGGGTGCGGCGTTGGGTAAGTTCGCGATGGGTTCGCTGACCTGGGAGGGTGCCGGCAAGACCGTAACCTCGCCGGTCTCCGTCCGTCCGCAGTCCGTTGTGGCGCCAAAGGATGTCACGCTTACCACCAGTTCGGCTACCGGCTCCGGTGACATCAAGGTCGTCTCCGGCACCAACGACCGCACCAACATGATGCTGGACGGCCTTTCCAAGGCCGACGCGACCGCCGTCGAACTGGTCCCGGGTCCGTTCACCGCCGAGGCCGACGCCTCGACGTTCATTAAGACCGTCAACGTTCCGGCCGGGGTGCCGCTGGCGAAGTTCTCGGTCATCTCCTCCGACCCGGGCGCGGACTTCGACATGTACGTCGTCACCCCGCGCGGTGTCGAGCAGGTGGCGACATCGTCCTCGAGCGAGACCTTGTCGATTCCGAATCCGGCCGCAGGCACGTACACCATCTACGCGAACCTGTACTCCAGCCCGGGTGGCAAGGCGACCAAGGCCTCCGTCGAGGCGGCGGTACTCGGCGCCAACGTGGGCAACGCCTCGCTGTCGCCGAACCCGCTGAAGCTGACCAACGGCAAGGCCGGTAAGGTCACGCTGAACTGGACGGGCCTCGCGGCCGGCTCCTACATCGGCCGGATCACCTTTGCCGGGGCCAGCGAGCCGACCTTCGTCACTGTCATGGTGAGCCCCGCGGGCACCACCGTCGTGGCCCCCACGTCCGAGGACCCGGCGAGCAACGCCGGCCCCGGGGATGAGGAGGGTAGCGGCGACGCCGCACAGTTGGAGAAGGGCGCCAAGGTCAAGAAGGAACAGGCCAAGGTGGTTCCGCAGGATCCCGCGGACGGCCCTAACAACGCCATCTAGCAGCACATGAGAACAGCAATGGCCGGCGGTCCAACCGCCGGCCATTGCCGTTTAACCCCGGGACCCCTGAGGCCAGGCCCTGCTCTGCCCGCGCCTCAGACGGCGCCCGTGGCGCCCGTGGTGCCGCCCAGCAGAGGCGCCATGGCCCGCCAGCGCGCGATCTGGCAGCCGTCGGTGCGGCTGAACTCGCTGTGGACTTCCCGGCCCAGATAGCGGCCCGTGACCACGGCTACCTGCGGGCCGCCGTACTGCTGGGTGCACAGCTTCGGCGGTCCGGGCTGCGGGAAGAAGACTTCCTCGCCGTGTTGCCGGAGGGACTCCAGCGCGGCGGCAGGGTCCGGCAGGGTCGAGCCGGGTGCGGCCGTGCCGCCGTCGGCGACCAGGCGGAAGCTGAACTCGGCGGCGCCGGGCGCCTCGGTCAGCCGGATCGAGAGGTCGACGTCGTGCGGGTCGCTTGTTCCGGTCGGGTCAGTCATGGCGTCCTTCTTGGGGCGGGGGAGTGGCGGCGCCCGCGGCCGTGAGCAGCGGGGTGAGTTCGCGGAGCAGCCGTTGGCGCAGTTCCTGTGAGGCGGCGGCGAAGGTCCGCTGCTGCTCCACGTATTCGGCCTTGCCGTCCGGCGTCTCGATCCGGATGGGCGGGTAACCCCACTCACTCAGCTCGTAGGGGGAGGCGCGCATGTCCATCGCGCGGATCTGCCAGGACAGCTCGAAGCAGTCCATGACCAGCTCCCCGGGCAGCGCTGGGGAAAGTTTGTAGGCCCACTTGTAGAGGTCCATGTTCGCGTGCAGGCAGCCGGGCTGCTCCATGGTCCGCTGGTTCTCGCGGCTTGGCTGCAGGCTGTTCAGCGGCGCCGCGTCCGGGGTGTAGAAGCGGAACGCGTCGAAATGCGAGCAGCGGATCCGGTTCTCCTCGACCACCCGGTCGGTCCGCTCGGAACCGAGCCGCAGCTTCAGGTACTCGTGCCGCAGCTCGAACTTGTCCTGCCGGTAGACCATCGCCCATTCGTGCAGCCCGAAACAGCCAAACTGCGCGGGCCGGGCCAGGGTCCCCGCGAGGATGACGCCGGCGAACTGCACGGCGTCGCGCCGTTCGTCGAGGAACCGTTCGACGTCGACCGTCACGGCATCCGTGCCAGGCGCCAATCCCGCTGCGGCGCGTTCGGCGGAGTCGGGGGCGCGGTAATACTTCCAGCCGGTGCGGGATGCTGCCGCCGGGCCGGACAGTACGACGCCGGCGCCCGGGTGCCAGCGCAGCAGCTGGCCCGGCTTTTGCGTGTAGTAGGTGAAGAGGAAATCCTCCACCGGGTGCTTTCGGCCGGCCGACCTCCGGGCGAGGTAGGGATCAGAATAGGTCCGGACGCGCTGCCGGTGGGCGTCTTCGCGCGGCAGCCAGTCGTCCTGCGGGAGATGCAACAGTTTAGACAGCCCCGCCGGTTGATCCCAGGACATCCTTGGCGGCCGTCCACAGGGCGATTTCGCAGCCGTCCCGCAGGCTGAATTTTGCCTCGACGGCCGTGCCGTCCACGGAGCCAGTGACGGTGGCCTCTTGCGGGCCGCCGTACTGCTGGGTGCACACCTTGTCCGCGGTGCGCGGTGCGGGGCTCAGGAGCGCGGCGTTACCCTTCAGTGCGGTGCAGGCCGCCGCCGCGGTCGGGTGCTGGCTTTCCGCGGCCGGAACCCCGTTCTGGCAGACCAGCGTGTAATTGACGGCCTGGCCGCTGGCGGAGGGCTTGATCATGATGGCCAACTCGGCGTTGCCCTGACCGGGGCCGACAGCGGGGGCTGTGGCCGACGGCGATGGTGCCGGGGAGGTGGTTTCGGCGTCGGCGGACGGAGTGCCCGAGGCAGGGGCGCTGGCCGACGCTGTGCCCGACCCGGTGGGGGCGCCTTGGCCGGAGCCGCCGGGCGAGCAGGCGGTCAGGCCGGCCGCCGCCAGCAGGACGAACAGGGCGGGGAACAGGGTCTTGCGCATTGGCGGTTCTCCTTGGTGTCACCCAATTCTAGCGCCGCGGCGCGGACCTGGAACGGTGGGCGGGGCGGGAGTTGGGACGGACTCGGGTTGGCTGGGTGCGGGTCCTAAGCCACCGTTCCGGCCCCGGCTGACCGGGTGGCGGCGATAAGCCGCATCATCGAGGTGTGCAGTTCGCCGACCTCTTCGCGGGTCAGGCCAAGCCGGGCCATCATGATGCCGGGGACCGCCGTGGCCTGCTGCCGCAGCGCTGCGCCGCTGGGGGTCAGGCGTACGGCGAGGCTGCGCTCATCGCCCTCGGCCCGCTGCCTGCTGATGTGGCCTGCCGCTTCGAGCCGCCGGAGCAGCGGCGATATGGTGGCCGGTTCCTGGGCCAGGGCGTCGCTGATGTCACGGACGGAGCGGGGGCTCGACTCCCATAGGCACAGCATCACCAGATACTGCGGGTGGGTGAGCCCGAGCGCGTCGAGCACCGGCTTGTAGGCCCCCACGACGCTGCGGGATGCGACGGTCAGGGCGAAGCAGAGCTGATGTTCCAGCAGAAGGTCCTCGTCCACGGGGACGGTTCCGGCGGCGTCGGGCATCTGGCCCTCCTTAGTAATAGTTAGTGCACTAATGATTAGCGTACACTGGTGGCACGACAGCTTCGAAGGAGATAGGTAGCGATGGCCAAGGAGAACGCCGCCCAGCGGTTCATGCGTGCGACCGGGAAACTGCGGGCGATCATCGGGCCTGCCAACCGCAGTTCGCTGGGTCATGAGATGACGGAGCAGAACCGCCAGCTGCTGGCACAGCGGGAGGCCGAGGCACAGCAGTGGGAGACCCTCCACCGGCCGGACGGCAGCACTTACGTAGTGCCGCGGAACCCCGACGACAAATCCCTGCGCTAGCCCGGCCCCTCGGCCCGGCAGCGCCCCGCCTGCCCACGTTCAGGGTCCGGTCTCCGTCTTCCGGTCTCCCGCCCGAGCCTTTTGCCGCCGTCGGGCGTAAAATTGGGTCACTGGCGCGGCCCGCGCCACGTCTGTTCCGTCTGATCTGTCAGCGGGAAGGGGGTGGAAATGTGGCATACGCACTGAGGAAGGCTGCACTGAGGCAGCGCCTGCACCCGTCGAACTGGGCATGGTTCCTCTTTGGCCCCGCCTCGCGGGGGGACTACACCTCGCCGGTCGTGCACTCGCACGATGATTATGAGCAAGCCTCGGAGACCGACCTCGCAGACTTCGAGGTGGAGACGGACTCTCAGGGGCATCACTACGCCGTCCGCCGGGAAGACCTCCCGAAGGAACAGGTCTGACCCGACCCGCGCCCGGAGGCGAAACCGAAAAGGGAGCAGCAGTTTGCTGCTCCCTTTGGTGTGGCGTCCGCGGGCGGTGTGGTGGCCACCGGCCCGCCGTCTAGCGGCCGGTGCCGCCGTAGACTGTGGCCTCGTCGTCGCTGTCCAGGTCGAACGCCTTGTGGATGGCGCGCACTGCATCGTCGAGCAGGTCGGCGTGGGTTACCACCGAGATGCGGATTTCCGAGGTGGAGATCATGTTGATGTTGATTCCGGCCTCGGAGAGCGCGGCGAAGAACCGTGCCGAGACGCCCGGGTGGGAGCGCATTCCGGCGCCGATCAGCGACAGCTTGCCGATCTTTTCGTTGTACTCGATGTTTTCGAAGCCGATTTCGGCCTGGGCGGCGCGGAGGGCGTCGAGGGCGTCGGCCCCTTCGACGATCGGCAGGGTGAAGGAGATGTCCGTCCGGCCGGTGCCGTGGGTGGAGACGTTCTGGACGATCATGTCGATGTTGGAATGCGCGTCGGCGATCACCCGGAAGATGGCTGCAGCCTTGCCGGGGATGTCCGGAACGCCGACCACCGTGACCTTGGCTTCGGAACGGTCGTGTGCAACGCCGGAGATGATTGGCTGCTCCAAGGCAACTCCCTCTTGAATCGTGATCTTGTCATCGGCGCTGGGCAGGACCCAGGTGCCTTCGTTCTGGCTGAATGAGGACCGGACGTGCAGCGGCATCCCGAAGCGGCGCGCATATTCCACGCAGCGCAGGTGCAGGATCTTGGCGCCGGAGGCCGCGAGTTCCAGCATCTCCTCACTGGAGATGCGGTCGATCTTCCGGGCGGACGGGACCACTCGCGGGTCCGCGGTGTAGATCCCGTCGACATCCGTGTAGATCTCGCAGACGTCGGCCTCAAGGGCGGCGGCCAGCGCCACCGCCGTCGTGTCCGAACCGCCGCGGCCCAGCGTGGTGATCTCGTGCGTGACGCGGCTCATGCCCTGGAAGCCCGCGACAATCGCGATGTGCCCCTTGTCCAGCGCGGTGCGGATCCGGTGCGGGTCGACGTCGATGATCCGGGCCTTGCCGTGGATGCCGTCGGTGATCATGCCGGCCTGGGATCCGGTGAAGGACTGGGCCGAGGCGCCGTACTTGTTGATCGCCATCGCGAGCAGGGCCATGGAGATACGCTCCCCGGCGGAAAGGAGCATGTCCATTTCCCGGGCCGGGGCGGAGTCGGTCACCTGGGCGGCAAGGTCCAGGAGTTCATCGGTGGTGTCGCCCATGGCCGACACCACGACGACGACCTCGTCGCCCGCGTTGTGGGCGTCGACGACGCGCCGGGCGACCCGCTTGATGCCTTCCGCGTCCGACACGGAGGAACCGCCGAACTTCTTCACCACCAGATGCTTGGTGGCGGCCGGAACCGCCGGCAGCTCCTGCGGCTGCGGTCCGGGGTGGACTTCGGTAGTGGGCAAACTCATGCGCGCACCCTCACTGGATCATCGGGGTTCTGGGCCAAGCAACCAAACGGCGCGACGGCGACTTCTGAGCCAAGTTTATCGCCGCCGGGTGCCCGGCGTTGAATTGTGACCGAATCTCAGCCTTTAGGCGGATACCGAGCGCAGGGCCGCCGCGTAGGCTCGGTTGGTCAGTATGCATGCAACGGGCTTGGGGGACAGGTGCGCGGGATATGACAGAAAATCAAGACGAAACGGCTGTGCCGGACCGGCCGCACGGTGTTGGCATCGACGGCATCAGCGCCAGGGCGGTGAGCCGCAGCTTCGGGCAGGTGCACGCCGTCGAGCATATGGACCTTGACGCTCCGGCGGGCAAAGTGACCGCGCTGATCGGGCCCAACGGAGCCGGCAAGACCACACTGCTGCTGATGCTGGCCTCGCTCCTGGCGCCGGACTCCGGCACCATCCTGGTGGAAGGGATTGATCCGCGGCAGCATAGCTTCGAGGTCCGTAGGCGCATCGGCTGGATGCCGGACACCCTGGGCCTCTGGGAGTCCCTGACGGCCCGGGAAATCCTTACCCAAATGGCCCGCTTCTACCAGCTGCCCAAGGCCGGAACTGGCCAGCGCGTCACCGAGATGCTGGACCTGGTCCGGCTGGGTGAGCTGGCGGACCAGCCGGCCCGGGTGCTGTCACGGGGGCAGCAGCAGCGGCTCAGCCTGGCGCGCGCCCTGATCCATGATCCGTCCGTTCTGCTCCTTGACGAGCCGGCGTCCGGGCTGGACCCGGGATCGCGGGTGGCGTTGCGCGTCATGCTGCGCCAACTGGCGGCCCATGGGAAAGCCATCGTGGTCTCTTCCCATGTCCTCAGTGAGCTGGACGAGATTGCCGACGCCGCGGTGTTTGTGAACCACGGACGGACGGTCCGGCAACAGACCACGGAGGAGGCGGCCGCTTCCGGGCGGCGCTACGCAATCTCAGCCGCCGACGGTGCCGGGCTCGCAGCCAAGCTCACCGAGTTGGGTCTGGCCTTCCGGATCGAGGACGGCCGGAGGCCGGCGGTCAGCCTGCGGTTGTTGAACGACGACGACGCCGCCAGTCTCCTGCGCGACCTGGTGTTGGCCGGGGTTGGGGTCAGGTCCTTCGCCCCGGCAGCCGGCGCCCTGGAAGAGACTTACATGAACCTTGAGGGGGAGCGGAGATGAGTCAGCTGACAGTCAGACCGCAGCGTCCGTCCGGGCCAGGCGTGGGTGCCGGTTACCTAGCGGGAGTCCGGGACGTGGTGGTCCTGGAACTGAAGCAGCGGCTCCGGTCCCGCGGCTGGTACATCATGCTGACGATCTGGTTCATCCTGACCGGCCTGGTTACTTGGCTCACGTGGGCCAGCTGGAACGCCCAGCGCCAGGCCCAGAGGGCCTACTCCGGCATCGCCCCCGCGGATACCGGCGGGCCCGGGTCCATGATCTTCGAGGTCGTCCTGGCCTTCGTCCTTCTTTTCGCGCTGCTAGTGGCGCCTGCACTGTCCGCCAACGCCATCAATGGCGACCGCGCGGGAGGCACCCTGGCCATCCTTCAGGTGACTCTGCTCCGTCCGGGGCAAATCCTCTGGGGCAAGTTCTTCGCGGCCTGGGCGGCCGCACTGGCATTCCTGGTCACCAGTACGCCATTCCTGGCGATCGGAGTGACCCTCGGCGGGATGACGCCGGGCTATGTGGTGGTGGCCCTGTTGATGCTGGCTGTGGAGCTGGGCGTGGTCTCTGCCTTCGGCGTCGGAATTTCTGCGCTCGCCGGCCGGCCGCTGTTTTCCATTGTGGTCACCTACCTGGCGGTGGCCGGGCTGGTGTTCGGGACGCTGATTTCCTTTGGACTGGGCACTGGACTCGCGCAGGGCACCATCATGGCCAGCCAGGCCCAGTACCGCGGCTACACCGCCCAGGGACCCGCCCCTGACCAAACTATGCCGCTGGAGCCGGAGTACACGTGTGCAGGACCAATGCGGGAACAGCCGGCCGTGCACACCGAACGGGTGGCCTGGATGTTGGCAATGAACCCCTACATCGTCGTCGCCGATGCCATCCCGTATCCGGCACGGACCAGCAGCTACGGCAGGTCGCCGGTGGGGGCCATTGAGACCATCAGCCAAGGTGCCCGCTATGCGATGGCGGGTCCTGACGGCACATACCCCTGCGCCAACGGGGAGACCCAGCCGCGGTACCTCGCGCAGTCCACCCCGCTGTGGCCGCTGGGGCTTGGGCTGCAGTTGCTGCTGGCGGGGCTGCTGATGTGGTTGGGCTGGCGCGCCTTGCGCACCCCGGCGCATCGCCTTGCGCGGGGGACGCGCGTCGCCTAACCGGCCGGGGATCAGGTCAGCGCGTTGCGGCGGCCTTCGAAGGCGCGGCCGAGGGTGACCTCGTCCGCGTATTCGAGGTCTCCGCCCACCGGCAGGCCGGAGGCGAGCCGGGTGACGGCGATGCCGATCGACTTGAGCATCCGTGCGAGGTACGTGGCCGTGGCCTCACCCTCGAGGTTGGGGTCGGTGGCGATGATGATTTCCTGGATGGCACCGTCGTTGAGCCGGGTCAGGAGCTCGCGGATCCGCAGTTGCTCCGGCCCGATCCCGGCAATCGGGTTGATGGCGCCGCCGAGCACGTGGTACCGGCCTCGGAAGGAGCGGGTGCGCTCCACCGCCAGGACGTCCTTGGATTCCTCCACGACGCAGATGACGGACGGGTCGCGTCGCGGGTCCCGGCAGATGTTGCACAATTCCTGTTCGGTGACGTTGCCGCAGACTGTGCAGAACTTCACCCGCTCCTTGACGGTGGTGATCGCCTCGACAAGACGCTTCATGTCCTGCGGGTCGGCCTCCAGAATGTGGAAGGCAAGACGTTGGGCGGACTTGGGACCTACACCGGGAAGGCGTCCAAGCTCGTCGATCAGCTCCTGGACTGCACCTTCGTACACGTTTTCCTCGTTCGTTTGGGGGACCGGCAACCGGCATGGCCGCCGAAATGGCTAGAAGCGCGGCGCCAGCGGGCTTCCGTCCAGGGAGCGCTCTTCGAGCAGCTTCCCGCCCAGAATACGCTCGACGGCGGCGCGGCCGAATACGCCCGATTCCTCGATCGTTTCGTCGTCGGCGCTGGGGATGTCCTGTTCGTAGCTCGTGACGGCAACGGCGGCGCGCGCGGGTGCCTTGGCGCGTCCGGCCTCAGCCTCGGGGCTGTTGGACAGGCGCTGGTAGAGACTCTGCCGTCCGGAGCCGGACGGGGCACCAGCCGGGGCAACGACCGGGGCAGCCGTCACTGCTGGGGTGGCCGTGGCCGGGGCGAAGGCGGCCCCGGCGCCGGCCGGGACGAGCTGTGGCACGGGCCTGCCGGCGTCCACGGAAACGGCGTTCCCGGAACCGGATGCGGCCTGGAAGGCGGCGACCTGCTCGGGGATCTGGGCAGCGGCCGGCTCGTAGTGGGGCGGCTCCGGTTCCGGTTCGGGGCTGCGCGGCGCAGGCTCCGGGGAGGCGTGTCGGCCCACGTTCAGTTCGGTGCCGACGCTCCAGACCCCGGGGGACTGCTCGACGGCGCGTGCCCATGGGTCCGCGACGTCGTCCGCGGCGGGCGGTGCTGTGACGGAGGGCCACGATGCGGCGTTGGCTGCGGTGTTGGTTGAGCCGGCGCCCGAACGCGGGCGTGAAGCAGTCCGCGCGGGTGCTGGCGCTGCTTCGGCGGCTGCCCGGACGGGTGCCGGGGCTGAGGGGTCCCAGTCCATCGGCGGCTCTTCGTCCAGGGGCGGCGCGTCTTCATCTCTCGCGGGACCCCAGTCGTCGTCCGGGTAGGAGTATGAACCGCTGGCATCGGTAGCGTGGCCGGTAGACGCTTCGGCTGACGGTCCGCCTGAAGGGCCGGTCCGCGGAACGGCCGGGGCCGCGGCCGTGACAGACTCGCCGCCCGACGATACGGGTGCCGCAGCGGGCACAGCCGCAGGCGCCGCCGTGCCAATCCCGGGGCCCTCTGCGACACCGTTTTCGGCACTGTTTCCGGCATCGGTTACGGACGTGGACGCGGATTCCGGTGCGGGCGTTGTCCCCGCCGGCGCCAGACCCCATGCGACATCCGCCGAGCTGGCCGGGGCCTCCCGGCTAGCGGGCGCTTTTGGGTTTGGCTCAGAGCTCGCTGGGCTGTTGGCGCCGCCGGCCACGGCGGTGATCTGGCAATCGATGCCGATGGTCTTGTGGATCGCCTGACGCAGATTCTCCGCGTGATCCGCGCGGCCAAAGGCACCGGCCAGTCCGGACGTGCTGAAGGACAGGGTCAGGACCTGGCCTTCGAAGTGACCGACCTGCGCGTTGGGTTCGACCAGCGCCCAGGTGCTGCGCTTGATTTTGGTCAGGGTCTGCAGGATCTCGGGCCAGGCCCGGCGCAGGACCTCGACGTCGGGTCCTGCAGCCGGGGCAGGCGTCGTTGGGGGGACGCTGGCTGCCGGGCGCTCAGCCGGTGCCTGCTCCGGGCGGCCTGCCCGGTTCGGCTCGTCCGCAGGGGCCGGCCGCATCGTCGAAGCGGCGGCGAGGGCCGAGACGGGGTCGGTTCGTGAGGCGCCGTTCGCGGATGTGGATTCTTCCACCGGCCAGTCGTTGGTGCTGACCCGCGGCGGCGTCAGCGGCGGCCGGTCCTGCTGTGGTTCCTGCGCGGCAGGTGCGGGCGCGGGGCCCGCCGCCGGGACGCCGGTACCCGCGGACCCCGCCCGGACCGCGGTGTCGGCCGGTCGGGTGGCTTCCGGCGCCGTGGCTGTTACCGGAGCGGCCGCGGGCGCTGCAACCGTCGCTGATGCTGCCGTTGCGGGCGCCGCAGCGGGGGCTCCGACGTCGTTCCCGCCGTAATTCAGGCGCCGCTCCACGCGGTCGATGCGGGCGGCGATTCCGCGTTCGGTCTGTTCGGAGCTGGGCAGCAAAATCCGGGCACAGAGCAGTTCCAAGTGCAGCCGCGGCGACGTCGCACCGGTCATCTCGGTGAGCGCGGTGTTGGTGACATCCGCCGCGCGGGACAGTTCGGCAGCGCCGAGGTTGTGTGCCTGGTTTTGCATCCGCGCGATCTGGTCCGCGGGCATTCCGCGAAGGATCGATTGGGCACTTTCCGGCATGGCCTGCACGATGATTAGGTCCCGGAATCGTTCCAGCAAGTCCTCGACGAAGCGCCGGGGGTCGTGGCCGGTCTGGATTACTCGGTCCACTGCGCGGAACACGGTGGCCGCGTCGGAGGCGGCAACGGCTTCGACGACGTCGTCCAGCAGGGAGGCGTGCGTGTAGCCAAGCAGGGCCACGGCCAGTTCGTAGTCCAGCCCGTTCGGGCCGGCTCCGGCCATGAGCTGGTCCAGGACCGAGAGCGAGTCGCGCACCGAGCCGCCGCCGGCGCGGATCACGAGCGAGAGCACGCCGGGTGCCACGGGCACGTTCTCTTGCCGGCAGAGCAGCTCCAGGTAGGCCATCAGGGGTTCCGGCGGTACCAGCCGGAAGGGGTAGTGGTGCGTGCGGGACCGGATGGTGCCGATCACCTTGTCCGGCTCCGTGGTGGCGAAGATGAACTTGATGTGTTCCGGCGGCTCTTCGACGATCTTGAGCAGCGCGTTGAAGCCAGCCGAGGTGACCATGTGGGCTTCGTCAATGATGAAGATCTTGTAGCGGTCACGGACCGGGGCGTAGGTGGCCCGTTCGCGTAGATCCCGGGCGTCGTCCACCCCGCCGTGACTGGCCGCGTCAATCTCGATCACATCGAGGGAACCGGAACCGCCGCGCGCCAATTCGACGCAGCTGGGGCAGACGCCGCAAGGGGTGTCGGTGGGGCCTTCGGCGCAGTTCAGACAGCGGGCCAAGATGCGGGCGGACGTCGTTTTGCCGCAGCCCCGCGGGCCCGAAAACAGGTAGGCGTGGTTGACGCGGTTCTTCCGCAGCGCCGTCATAAGCGGCTCCGTGACGTGTTCCTGCCCGATAACATCCGCGAACGAATCGGGGCGGTATCTACGGTAAAGGGCGGTAGTAACAGTCACAGCTAAACCCTACCAATCGGCACAGACATTAAAGACCCCCCATGCACCCGCCAGAGCCCATTTACCCTTGCTACCTTCCGGTCCTGGGGGAGTTCAACAGGATGACGCCACATGAGGGGCCGACGACTAGCTTACCCGACGATCGGGCTTGCCTCGAATCCGCAGGCCGGTGCGGGGGACATGTCCATTTTTGGCGCCCGGGAGTGGGCATAGCGGGGGTATGTCCAGGGTTCGGCGCGGGCGCGGAGCATGTCCCGCGGCGCGGCTCGTGGCGGGTCATGCAGCGGCGTGCAGCGGCATGCAAAGGGGTCGGTTGGCGCGGGGGCATGTCCATTTTTGGCGCCCGGGAGTGGGCATAGTGGGGGTATGTCCAGGGTTCGGCGCGGGCGCGGAGCATGTCCCGCGGCGCGGCTCGGGAGGGCTCAATTGGGCGCAGCCGGGAAGTTCAGGTAGTCTAGTATCTGCTTTTGATTCAGAAGCTACTGGAGAATTCGCCTAGCGGCCTATGGCGCACGCCTGGAACGCGTGTTGGGTTAACGCCCTCGGGGGTTCAAATCCCCCATTCTCCGCGTTTGGCCCCGGTCCTAGGACCGGGGCCCTTTTGCGTCCGGGGCCGGAATAGCACCTCCGCCTGTCCTGCGTGGAACCACCGGGAGGGACCACAAGCACTGACCCAACGCAGCACGCCTCCACGCCGCTCAAGGCCCGGGCTCCACGACCCCGCCAGGCCGGACCCCTAATTCGTGTACCCCAGGCGCCCGAGCCGCCGACGGGCCGCCTGCTCGCTGGGGCCGACCCTGCCGAGGGCAAGATGGACGATGCCGAGGGTGACCTTGGTCGCCAGTTTCACCGGCAGCGGAAACGGGCCGAACCGTGCCGTCCGCAACCCCAGCATGTCCCGGTATTTGGGTTCGAGGCTGGCCACGGCCGCCGCGAACAACACCCGGTACCCGGGCCGGAGAGCCGGGTGGAGCGGGGGATCGCGGATAAAGGCCACGGTCTCGGTGACCTTGTCGCCGGCGCTGAGTTCGCCGTCGTCGTACCAGCGGTCGAGTTGCCGGCGCATCTCCGCTTCGCTCAGCGGCGGGCAGTCCACGCCCATCAGGGTTCCCGCCTGCGCCCATTCGCGCACGTAGGCGTCCGGGCCGCCCGGAATGGGCCTGCCCCAGATCTTGTGCGCGGACAGGAACGCGTCGGTGAAGGCGATGTGCACCCAGCGGAGCAGCTCCGGGTCGTTTGCCGCGTAGGGCCGGAGCGTCCCGTGCCCGTCGAGATAGGTCCCGTGCACCGACTCGTGCAGCCGTAGCACCCAGTCGGATGCGGCCCGGGCCGCGCCGGTAGAACCGTAGGTGACGGTGAAAATCCAGCGGATCGTGCCGGCGAGCCGGCCCAGGGGGTCTTCGCGGAACCGGGAATGGTCGTGGACCCCGGCCAGGGCGCCCGGGTGGAGGGCCTGCATGAGGAGCGCCCGGATGCCCGCAACGATCGTGGGCATGCCCCCGTGCACGGCCCAGACGGCGGACCCGGGAAGGTGGTAGCCCAGGTCGTCGCCTTCCTCGAGGTGGCCCACCCATTCCGGAACGGCATCCCGGGTTCCGGTGAATGTCTGTTTGAGCTCGGCCTGCCATTCCCTAAGGACATTGCGCATACTCCTATTCTTACCCGGCCCGGCCGGGCGTCCTACGTGCTTTCCCGGCGGGGGCTACTGAGATGCCACCCAAGTCGCCGAACGGCACCCTGAGAATGCCGCGAATCCGCCCAAACCCAAGGATTTTGGAGGTTCACAGACCCGGTCGATTGTGTTCCCATAAAGGGTGAGTCCGTTGAGATTGGGGTCTGGCGGACAGATATTGCAGGAGTCACATCGTGGGAAAACACTGGGGAAACTCAACGAGTGAGCAGTCCAAAAAAACGAAGATCGTGGCGCGCGCTCTGGCGGCAACCACGGCCCTGACACTTGCCGTGCTGGTCATCGGGGTCCCGGCCCCCATGGGCACCTCGGCGCGGGAGGCGCCGTTACCGCCGGCTACCGGCTCCGTGGGCCCGGGCTTCCTGGACCCCTTGACCGCCGCGCCGGCCGGTGCGGGAGATTCTGCCGCGGTGACGCCGGATGCGCTGACCGCAGACCGCCGCGCCGTGCTTTCCTTCGCCCGGTCCACGGTCCAGACCGCGTCGAAAGACGGCAAGGCGGAGCTCCGTCTGGCGTCGGCCGGTCTGTCGCGTCCGCCGCACGGCTCCCTGATGGCCCCGCTCGAAACGCTGGTGGAAACGTCGCCCTTCGGCCTGCGCACCAGCCCGCTGACCGGCACCGCGGGAGAGTTCCACTGGGGCCAGGATTTCGCCGCGCCGTGCGGTACCCGGGTTTACTCGGCCGACGCCGGGGTGGTGCGCGCTGTCGGCTGGCACCCCTGGGGCGGCGGCAACCGGGTCGAAATCGACCATGGCAATGGGCTGATCACCACGTACAACCACCTTGAAGGCATCGCCGTCAAGAAGGGTCAAACGGTGGGTGTGGACGAGCTCATCGCCAAGGTGGGCACCACCGGCTCGTCCACCGGCTGCCACCTCCACTTCGAGACGATCCTCAACGGCTCGCACGTCAATCCCCTGGACTGGACCTTCCTGCCCACCCGGCAGGTAGACCGGCTCGACGACCTGCAGATGGTCAGCTACGCGCCCGGCGCCGGCGCCCAGGGCAGCTCCAGCTCCGACTGGGCAGTCCCGGTGACCGGCGACCCGGCCCCCGCAGTCACTGGAGGGTTGCAGGAAACTCGCGTTCCGACGGCTGCGGGCAGTGCTGCTGCCACCCCACCGCCGGTCGTCGCGGCCATGCCGAAAACGTCGACGCCGAGCTCCACGCCGCCTGCCGCGACGGTTACGGGCGCCACTCCGCCGCCTGCCGCTTCAACTCCGCCGCGCACTGCAACCCCCACGCCTCCGCCGGCAGTCTCACCGACGCCGACGCCGAGCCCCACACCGCCGGCCTCCCCGCCACCCGCCGCAGTCACGCCGACGCCGACCGTGACGCCGGCGCCGACACCCACAACTGCCCCGGCGGTCACGCCGTCGGTGGCACCCGCCGCGCCGGCGCCCAGTGCGTCGGTACCTTCCGTGCCGGCGCCCAGTGCGCCGGCCCCGACCGCGACGGCAGTCCCCTCGGCGATAGCCACCACGAAGCCAACGTCCACCACTGCTCCGGCCGTGACCCCTTCGGCGACCGCGACCGCGCCTGCACCGGCGCCTATTGCGAAGGTAGTCCCCACGGCGACAGCTACCACGAAGCCAGCGGCCACGGCTGCTCCGGCGGTGACACCGACCGCAACCCCCGCGCCCTAATCCTGATCACCCTGGCCACCCATACCGCCGCGTCTTGGGATCGAATTACAGTGTGAAGTGTCCTGCACCCTAGTTCGAGGAAACGCGCCCATGACCTCCCTGCATTCCATCCCCCTGACTCTCAATGACGGCACCGAAACGGACTTTGGCCGGTTCAAGGGCCAGGTGGTACTGGTGGTAAACGTGGCATCCCAGTGCGGATTTACGCCGCAGTATGCCGGCCTCGAAGCCCTCCACAACAAGTTCCGCTCGGATGGCTTCACCGTCCTTGGCGTCCCGTGCAACCAGTTCGCCGGGCAGGAGCCGGGTGCCGACGCGGAAATCGCTGAGTTCTGCGAACGCAATTTTGGCGTGACATTTCCACTGACCACCAAGGCCAACGTCCGCGGCAAGAACCAGCACCCGCTCTACGGCAAGCTGACCAAGTTCAAGAACGGACCGTTGCCGGGGCTCGTGAAATGGAACTTCGAGAAGTTCCTGGTGAACCGCGACGGCGAGATCGTGGCCCGGTTCGCGCCTACCGTCGAGCCCGACGCACCTGAGGTGATCGAGGCGGTCCGGCAGGCGCTCGGCTGAGCACCCGCCTGTCAGCGGCTAAGCCGCGACATTGGCAAGGGGACAACGGGCCCTACCCCAAAACATGCCCAGACCCTAGACTGGCGAAACCCTCCTACGTTTCGGGCCTACCCGCGGCGCAGACGCGCCGATGGTCGGCAGCGCAGCCGACTCAGGCCCGAGGAGGGAGCATCAGAACGCTTCGTGAATCACAACTGGGCACTCAACATTGGGGTCCGTGAAACCAGGAGGAAAGTGATGACAGGAAACAAGGCCGTTGCCTACAAGGGGCCAGGAAAAGTCGAACTGATCGATATCGACTACCCCACCTTCGAACTCAAAGACGGCCCGGGGGTCAACCCCGCCAACGTGGGCCGCCAGGTACGCCATGGAGTGATCCTCAAAACCGTTGCCACGAACATCTGCGGCTCGGACCAGCACATGGTCCGCGGCCGCACCACCGCCCCCGCCGACCTGGTGCTCGGCCACGAAATCACCGGCGAGGTCGTGGAAGTCGGCCCTGACGTCGAGTTCATCAAAGTGGGGGACATCTGTTCCGTCCCCTTCAACATCGCCTGCGGACGCTGCCGCAACTGCAAGGAACGCAAGACCGGGATCTGCCTGAACGTCAACCCGGACCGGCCGGGCAGCGCCTACGGGTACGTGGACATGGGTGGCTGGGTAGGGGGCCAGGCCAACTACGTGCTGGTTCCGTATGCGGACTGGAACCTGCTGAAGTTCCCGGACAAGGACCAGGCCCTGGAAAAGATCATGGACCTGACGATGTTGTCGGACATCTTCCCGACCGGCTTCCACGGTGCCGTTACCGCAGGGGTCGGCGTGGGTTCAACGGTCTACGTTGCGGGCGCCGGGCCCGTGGGCCTCGCGGCCGCCACGAGCGCCCAACTGTTGGGCGCCGCCGTCGTGATTGTCGGCGACATGAACGAGGACCGGCTCAAGCAGGCACGCAGCTTCGGCTGTGAGACCGTTGATCTGTCTCAGGGCGGCCCGGCCGAGCAGATCGAACAAATCCTCGGCGTTCCCGAAGTCGATTGCGGCGTCGACGCCGTCGGCTTCGAGGCCAAGGGCCACGGCCACGATGCCAAGGAGGCGCCGGCGACGGTGCTGAATTCGCTCATGGAACTCACCTCGGCCGGCGGTGCACTCGGCATCCCCGGACTCTACGTGACCGGCGACCCGGGCGGCGTAGACGAGGCGGCACAGAAGGGGGCGCTGTCGCTAAGCCTGGGCACCGGCTGGGCCAAGTCGCTGAGCTTCACGACCGGGCAGTGTCCGGTGATGAAGTACAACCGCGGTCTCATGATGGCGATCCTGCACGACCGGGTCCACATCGCGAAGAACGTCAACGCCAAGGCGATTTCGCTGGAGGACGCCCCGAAGGGCTACGCCGAGTTCGACGCCGGTGCGGCCACGAAGTACGTGCTCAACCCGAACGGCTACCTGAACTAGCCGGCGCCTAACCGAGTAATCCACCTTCCGGCGGGCGCAGCCGGCATATACCGAGGCAGGTATGTGCCCGCCGGAGTACCCGACTATTGCCCTTTTTCAAACATGCCTACGTGAGTTTGCACCTTGCCGGCCGAATGTCTGATTGGATGGATATTACTGAGAGGGAAGCTGGGGGCTACAGCCCCCACCCAACCAGGAAGGTTTTGCAATGGAGCTCATCGAGGCCGAGCACCCTCGGCCACGCCATTTCCTACTTCACCTGAGTGATCCGCATCTGCTCGGCGGGACGGATCGCCTGCATGGTTTGGTCGACAGCGAGTCCCGGCTCCGGCAACTCTTCGATGAAGTCCGCGCTTCCGGCGCACGCCCCGAGGCCGTGATCTTCACCGGCGATTTGGCGGACCGCGGCGAGGCGGCGGCGTATGCCAAGCTCCGAACCATCGTGGACCCTGCCTGTAAGGCGATGGGCGCCAAAGTCGTTTGGGCGATGGGCAACCACGACAACCGCGCCAACTTCCGGGCCGGGCTGCTGGACCAGCAAGCGGATGATGACCCCGTGGATCACAGCTACTTCATCAACGGCCTGCGCATCATCACGCTCGACACCTCGGTGCCCGGATTCCACCACGGCGAGCTAAGCTCCGCGCAACTGGAGTGGCTGGCCGCCGAACTCTCCACCCCGGCGCCGGACGGCACCATTCTGGCCCTCCACCACCCCCCGGTTCCGTCCGTGCTGGACCTTGCCGTGCTGGTCGAACTTCGCGGCCAGGCCGCGCTCGCGGGGGTGCTCCGCAACTCAGACGTGCGAACTATCCTGGGCGGCCATCTGCACTATTCGACGACGGCCATGTTTGCGGGCATCCCGGTTTCGGTCGCCTCGGCCTCCTGCTACACCCAGGATTTGAACGTCCCCGTGGGTGGAAGCCGGGGCCGGGACAGCGGACAGTCCTTCAACCTGGTTCACGTCTACGAGCACACGATCGTGCACTCCGTGGTGCCGCTGGGCGACACCCTGCCCGCGGTGGGCGAGTTCGTCACGGCCGAGGAGGCCCAACATCGGATTACCGCGGCTGGCATCCGCTTTCCGCGGCAGGCCAGGCTTGAGGATCCGGCGAGTGCGCCGGGCCACCGTCGGGTCAGCACGCGGAACTAGCAGCCAGCTGCTCCATCCGCGCGTCTCCCGACGCCAGCTCTTCCGACGCTAGGTTTGCCCGGCCCTTCTGCCCGGTTACTTCTCCCAGGGCGCCTTGATCGGGAAGTACTTTTCCAGAAAGTCCGTCACGAGCTCGGCGCGTTCCTCGGCGGGCACCTCGGGGAAGCTGCCGTCATTGAGGCAGAAGAAATCCATGTTCCGTTTGGACAGCAGCTTGGGCAGGTAGTTCAGGCCGGCGCGGGCCGTCGTGTCCACGTACCGGACCTTGGCTGCCGTCTGGGTTACGGCCCGGCCGGTCAGCAGCGCGTAGTAGTGGTAGAACGAATTCGTCACCGAGATGTTGTCTGCGGCCCTGAACCTGCTGGCCGCCGTCTTCGCGAACTCGGCTGGGAATTCCTGCTCCATCTGGGCCACCACGCTTCGCCTCAGCGGCGCGGCAGTGTGTTCCAGGTGGCGGGTGGTGATCCGACCGAAGCGGTCCCAGAGCAGCTTGCGGTTCACCCGGGCCGCGTTCTCAAAGCCGCTGCGCTCGGCGTCGTTGTCGCCCAACCCGATGCGTGTCTCCGCCTCGATGAACTTGGTGATCCCGCCCGGGGTGAAAAAGATGTCCGGTCCGACGGCCCGGCCGAAGAACATGTCGTCATTGGAATACAGGAAGTGCTCGGACAGGCCCTCGATGTGGTGGAGTTGGCTCTCCACGGCCTGGGAGTTGTGGGTCGGCAGCACCGACGGGTCGGCGAAGAACTCCTCGCTGCGGACGATCGTCACGCCCGGGTGCTCCGCGAGCCAGGACGGCGCGGGCGAGTCGGTTGCGATGAAGATCCGGCGGATCCACGGAGCGAACATGTAGACCGAGCGCAGCGCGTACTTCAACTCGTTGATCTGCCGGAAGCGGGCCTCGTGGTCGTCCCCTTCGCCAACGACGACGCCGGCCATCCGGGCGCGGCGGGCCGCCACGTATTCGGGCGAGCTGCCGTCCACCCAGGAGAACACCAGGTCGACGTCGAAGCTGATGTCGCTGGCATGGTCGGCGAACATGTTTTCGATGGTGGGCCAGGTATGGCCGTAGCGTTCCACGGTGCCGCGGACGGCGTCCTGGGCCAGCAGGGTCCGCCGGGTCAGCGAGTTTTCGATCGGCAGGATTAATTGGTCGCCCTCAAAGCTCCAGAGCTCCAGCTGGACACCGGCCGAAGCGCCGAATTCGAGGCCGCCCTCCGGCTCCACCCGGGGCCGGTACAGCCGGAAGATCCGGCCCTGGCGGTTGGGCGACAGCTCGCCGTCGGCCACCAGCACTGAGGACTTTTTCTTGGCGTCCACGGTCATGGAGTAGAACGGCTCGTCCCGGCAAGCCTCGACCAGGGCGGCACGGAGTTTCCGGCGATATTTCCAGTCCACCGCGATAACGGGTCGGTCGTTGTTCCCGCGGACCAGCAGGTAGTCCAGCTTCGCGTCGGCCAGCACGGAACGCAGGAACAGCAGGTCCTCGACCATGGCCTGGTACGGCGTGCGGTTTTCATTGATCAGCGCGTACCGGCCGTGCCGGCGCACCACGTCGGGGCGCGTCCGGAGCCTGGCGACAGCCGCCGGTGAGGTGACCTCCACATGGGCCGGCGTTTCCTCGCCGGTCTGGCTGCCGTAATAGATCTCATCCTGGATCAATGCTTCTGTAATTTCGATTCTCCGAGCGTTTGAAGGTACGTGGATCTTTACTTGCATGATAACGTGCGGCGCAAAAACGGCCCGGTGACGGAGGCCTCAGCCGGCCAGGGCGTCCCGCCAGTGGTGCAGGAACGCTGCACCGGCGTCGTCGTGGATGACCTCGTCGCCCAGTCCGAGGTCGGCGGCGGTCAGGACCGCGTACGGCTTGACCGGTACGCCGTCGGCGGGGCGGACGTCCACATGTTTGACCTGGTGCTCGTGGTGGTGCAGCCAGTCGGCCATGGCGTAGTCCGTGCGGGAGTCGCCCATTGTCCGCCAGGCCAGGGGGGTGATGCCCTGGGTCGCCAGAAGTTCGACGGCCCGGCTCGCGCCCAGATCCTTGCCCAGCCGGACGGACTCGATGTCGGTGGAGATGATGGTCGGGTCCACGCGGTAGTCGATCTGGTCGTCGCTGTTCGGGGCGTGGTGGTCCAGCCGCACCACCCCCAGGCCGTGGCGCCCCATCAGGTCCATGGCGTCAGCGTCGAACAGTGCCTGCTCGTCAAGGTAATCCGCACTGGAGACGGCGATGTGCTGCTCCACGGAGACCATGGCCCGCTTGGTCTCGTCGTAGAACATGTGCGTGGAGTAGTCCTCAGCAACGAGCCGGCGGACGTCGTCCCCGAACGCCTGCGGGACGGCGAGTTCTCGATCCACGTGGACCGGGCCGGCTCCGGCGGCGGTGTAGCTGAACCACACGGCGCCTTTCTCGCAGATGGCGTGGATGACGAGTCCCGCCGGCATGCCGGCGGCGATCATCGGCTCCATCACCTGCTCGCGGATGAAGGTGTCCGACCGGCCGGTGTTGAAGATGACCGGAATCCCGGCGGCCGCCAGGGCCAGCAGGTCCGCGATGATGCCGGGCTGGACGGTCCGGGTGAGCGGACTCGCCACGGGACCGTCGACGTCGAGCAGCAGGGCCAGTGGCGGGGCCGCGGGCGGCATGGTGGAATTCCCTGGTGCAGTCATGCGTCCATTCTCTCAGCCGGGCCGCTACTTCGCCCGCCCCGGACCGGGCAAGGCCCTGACTCTTCCGGGCGCTGCAGCGAAAGATGGTCACTGTTTGGCCACAACCTTGGCCGCCGTGGCTCCGTTGATTCCCCTGGCCGGGGAACTTCCTTAGGCTTGCATGGTGATCTTCAAAGCTGTGGGCGAGGGACGCCCTTACCCCGACCATGGTTTCACCACGCCCAAGGACTGGGCAGCACTCCCGCCGCGGCCGGTCCGTTTGGACGAACTCGTGACCACCAAGCGAACCTTGGACCTCGAGGCGTTGCTGGCCGAGGACTCAACCTTCTTCGGCGACCTCTTTCCGCACGTGGTGGAGTTCCGCGGCGTGCTGTATCTCGAGGATGGCCTGCACCGGGCGGTCCGCACTGCACTGCACCAGCGCACCGCGATCCACGCCCGTGTGCTGGTGATAAATGGCTAGGAAGCTGAAAGACCCCACCGTTCTGCACGGGCACCACGTCATCACCGGCTCCGATCTGCGGGCCACGTTCGTCGAACAGGACGAGCTGGACAATCCGGTGCGGATGCGGCGGCGCATCCTGCACGGGGTGGTCTTGCTGCTCCTGGTCGGCCTGGTCGCCACAGCCATCGTGGTGGCCCTGGCCGTTATGAACGGCCAGATTAAGATTCCGACGGCGGAGCGCAGCACGGCAGCGGCGTCACTGTGCCCGGACGCGTCGTTCGACTACACCCCGCACGACAAGATCCAGCTCAACGTCTATAACTCCACGGGCCGTCCGGGGCTGGCGCGGACGGTGGCCGATGAGTTCCTGTCCCGCAAGTTCGTGGTGGGTGCCGTGGGCAACACCCAGTCCGGCTACCGGGGGGTGGCGCTGGTGGTATCCGGCGCCGCCGGCCAGTCCGCGGCCTTCAGCGTCCAACGCAACCTCCCGGGGTCGGATTACGTGCAGGACGGCCGTAATGACCCGAGCGTGGACGTCATCCTCACCGGCGACTTCAAGGCGCTGGCCAAACCGGAACTCGTGGACCAGACGCCGGGCAAGCTCAGCTGCCCGCGGGAAACCCGCCGCGCGGTGGAAGATGCCAAGTTGCCTGTGGTGCCGACGGTCGTGCCGGTCAGCCCCAGCCCCTAAGCTGCCGGACAACTAAGCTGCCGGACACCCCGGCTGCCGTGGCGGCTACGCCGCGCCGCGGAGGGGACGGCCGGCGTCGTCGAACCTGGCTCCGGCGCCCAGCTGGATGAACCGCACCGTCTTGGCGATCCGGGCCTCCGTGTCCGGGTCAGCGCCAGCCCCGTCGCCCCGGGACGCACTCGAGGAAAGGGTGCCGTGGATGAGCTGCGCAAGCTGGGGGATGTCCGCCGCCGGGAGGTAGCCCTGCGCCATCCCGTCGCGCAGTATGTCCTGCAGCAGCAGACTCAATTCGCCCACGTGGTCCGCCAGCTTGGCAAACGACGCGGGAGACAGGACGGCCCCCATGGCCGGCCCGGGAGGCAGGTGGCGCCGGCTCAGGTCGGCCACCTGGGCGCGGACGTAGAGGGCGAGCCGCTCCACGGGGTTCGTCAGGGACGCAAGGGAATCGCGCAGCTCGACGAGGAAGCGCTCGGTCTCATCCAGGGCGTAGGCGATCAGGAGCTCTTCGATGTCCGCGTAGTAGTTGTAGACGGCCGTGCGGCCGATCCGGGCATGCCTGGCGACGTCGGTCATGGTCAGGCCCGGCAGGCCGTGGGTGAAGAGCAGCTCGCCGAACGCGGTCAGGATGCGGCGCTGGGTGTCGGCGCGTTGGGCGGCGTTGCTCGCGGCCGAAATCCTAGGCATACAGACACTTTAGCTCCATCTGTCAGTAAAAGGGTTCGACCCTCCAGGCCCAGTCCCAGGTGGGGGCCATCCTCTGCACCGATGCAATTTTGCAGTGATGCAATAATGTGTAAAAATTCTTGCAGACTAGAAACCCTTGACGCGCCCTCGGCGGGCACAAAAAGGCTGAAGCCGTTGCAGATGCGGCCGCCGGCGCCAAGCACCGCCCTGACGCCACGCACCGCTGTCTTCCGCTCGACCGCAGATAAAGGAACCTTATGCCCAGCCAAGCGGTCCCCGCCCCGGGACGGCCCGAAGAGAAGCAGCACATCGTGCTGCTGTTCGTCGGCCTGATGCTCTCGATGCTCCTGGCGTCGCTTAACCAGACCGTGCTGAGCACGGCGCTGCCCACCATCGTCGGTGAGCTCCACGGCGTCAGCGACATGCTGTGGGTCATCACGGCTTTCATTCTCGCCTCGACCGTGACCATGCCGATCTACGGCAAGCTCGGCGACCTGATGGGACGCAAGTCCCTGCTGATGGCTGCCATTCTGCTGTTCATGATCGGTTCGGTCGTGGGGGGCCTGGCCAACGACATGGGCATGTTGATTGTGGCGCGCGTCATCCAGGGCCTCGGCGGCGGCGGCCTGATGATTCTGTCGCAGGCCGTGATTGCCGACGTCGTTCCGCCGCGGGAGCGCGGCAAGTACATGGGCATGATGGGCGGCGTCTTCGCCATCGCGTCGGTCGCCGGACCGCTGCTGGGCGGCTGGTTCACCGAGGGCCCCGGCTGGCGCTGGGTGTTCTGGATCAACATTCCGCTCGGCCTGCTGGCCCTGGCCGGCGCCCTGTTCTTCCTCAAGCTGCCCAAACACACCGGGAAACCGCGGCTGGACCTCGGCGGCATGGTGCTGCTGGCGATTGCCACCACCTGCCTGGTCCTGTTCGCAACCTGGGGCGGCAGCAAATACCAGTGGGGCGACCCGATCATCCTGGGCCTGATCGCCGGCGCCGTCGTCAGCGCCGCGGCGTTCGTCTTCGTGGAGAGTCGGACCGCCGAGCCCATCATTCCCTTGCACCTGTTCAAGGACCTCAACTTCAACCTCGCCACGATCGCCGGGCTCTTTATCGGCGTGGCCATGTTCGGCGCCATCGGCTACCTCCCGACCTATCTGCAGATGGCCTTCAGCGTCAACGCCACCGAATCAGGCCTGCTGATGATCCCGATGATGGGTGCCCTGCTGGTGGCCTCGGTGGTTTCGGGCCAGCTGGTCAGCCGCACCGGCCGCTACAAGTGGATGCCCATTGTTGGCGGCGTCCTGGTCGCCGTCGCCCTGGTGCTGCTCTCCACCCTGAAGCCGGAGGCGCCGCTCTGGGAAATCTGTGCCTACCTCGCCGTGATGGGCCTGGGGCTTGGCCTGAGCATGCAGATCATGGTGCTGATCGTGCAGAACTCCTTCCCGCTGCGGGAGGTGGGCACCGCCACGGCGTCGAACAACTTCTTCCGCCAGATCGGCGCCACCCTGGGCTCAGCCGTCGTCGGCAGCCTGTTCGCCAGCCGGCTGGCCGAACTCCTGCTCCAGCGGCTCCCCGCCGCGGCACAGGGCGGCGGAGCGCCCGGCGGGTCCAACTCGCTGACCCCGGCCGTCGTGGGCAAGTTGCCGGCGCCGCTGAAGGAAGCCATCATCTCCTCCTACAACGACGCGCTGACGCCGATTTTCATCTGGATGGTCCCGCTGGCCCTGGCCGCGGCGCTGCTGATGTGCTTCGTCAAGGAGAAGCCGCTGGCCACCACTGTGGAGCACGACGTAATGTCCGAGTCGATCGCCGAAGGCAACATCCTCATCACCGCGGACGACGCCGACCTGGTCGCCGATGAGGCAGCCGCTCCCGCCGGCGGCGGGCGCCTGTAGTCCCCGGGTAGCCCGCCGCGCGGTAACCCTCACGAAGCAGGAACCCGCCATGGTTGGAACGAGGCAGCAGTCAGGACCTGCGCGGAACCGGCCGCCGGGCCGGGCGCTGCCGCGGCCCAGTCGCGGCCAGCTTAGGACGGCCGGAGCCCGGCCTCCCGCGTCGGCCTACTCAGACGGCGCAGCCGTCCGGTCCGCAGGCCCCGCTGTCCTGGCCGTCTGCGCCGGCGTCAACCATCACCAGCGGGTGGCTTTCCTGCCATGCCTGCTCGAGGGCTGCGGTGAAGGTTTCGACGGGCTGGGCGCCGGAGAGCCCAAACTTGCGGTCGATCACGAAGAACGGCACACCGTTGACGCCCAGGGCGCCTGCCTCGGCGAAGTCTTGCCGGACGTCGTCGGCGTATTTTTCCGAGCTGAACAGCTCGTCCAGTTCGGCCGCGTCAATCCCGAGGTCCAGCCCCAGCGAGGTGAGGTAGTCGCGGCTGCCGATGTCGCGGCCGTGCTCGAAGTGGTCGCTGAGCAGCCGTTCCTTCGCGGCCGACTGCTTTCCGTGCGCTGCGGCGAGGTGGATCAGCCGGTGGGCCGTGAAGCTGTTGGCAACCACGACGGCGTCGAAACGGTAGTGGAGGCCCTCGCCGCTGGCCTGGGCCGCCACGTGCTCGAACATCCCGGCGACCTGGGCCGGGGCCATGCCCTTGCGGGTGCTCAGGTAGTCCAGCTCGGTGCCGTCATAGTGCTCCGGCAGGCTGGGGTCCAGCTGGAAGCTGCGCCACTGCACCTCGACGGCATCGCGGTGCGGGAAGGCCGCGAGGGCGGTTTCAAAGCGGCGCTTGCCGATGTAGCACCAGGGGCAGGCCACGTCGGACCAGATCTCAATCTTCATGCTGTGGACAACCACACCGGGCCCGGGCTCATTCCCGCGCGACCGGGCGCAGCATGACGTAGTCGTGTTCCACGGTGGTCCCCAGCCTGAACGACTTGGTGCCGACCTTCCGGAAGCCGGACTTCTGGTAAAACCGGATGGCCCGGGCGTTCTGGTTGTTCACGCCGAGCCAGAGGCTTGCCGCGCCCGTGACCGCTGCCGCGGCGATGCTGGCCTGCATCAGTTCGGCCGCCGCGCCCAGGCCGTGGTGGTCCGGGTGGACGTAGCACTTGCTCAGCTCGACCGAAGGCAGAAGGGTCAGTGCCGCGGCAAGGTCGGGGTCGTGGACAACGCGGTCCACCAGCAGGCTGTAGCCCCGGAGCTCCCCGGCCTGATCGATCACCAGAACCGTGACCTGCGGATCGGCGAGGTACTCCCGGAAGTTGGTTTCGCTGAGCGTGTTTGCCAGGTGGGCGGCGATGTCCTCCGGCCGGGACTGCGGCGGGCAGGCCAGCGGAAAGGTGACGGCCGCCAAGGCTGCCAGCGGGCCGGCGTCGTCCGCGGTTGCTGTCCGGATCAGGTGGGTCATGCCCAAAATGCTAGCGCGCCGGCCGTGCCGCCGAACATTCGACGGGGTAGGCAACGTACGCGAACCGGGCCGAATCGGGGGACCAGCTGTTGACGTTTAGAGTGCCCTGGCCGCCAAACAGGGTCCAGGTGTGGAGCGGTACGGTCCAGTCCTCGGTTGAAACCGCGATGATTTCAACCGGCAGGTCGGCCGGGTGTCCTTTGGTCCCAGGCGGGAACCGGAGATAGCAGGCGAAGCGCCCGTCCGGTGATAGATGCGGGAACCAGTCCACCGTTCCGCTCTCGATCAGGCGTTCAAGACCGGATGCGCCAGGCTGCACGCGGGCGAGCTGGGCGCGGCCGGCCTGTCCGCTGAAGGCTTCCGTGTTGAAGTAGAGCCATTCACCGTCCGGGGAATACTCCGGGCCGTCGCTGTGTCCGCGCCCGACGTCGACGAATGCGGAGGCACCCCCGCCAGCCGGCATCGTCATGATCCGGCCCGGGTTTCCGGAGTTGCCGGCCTCGATGCCCACGTACGCCAACTCCTGGCCGTCAGGGCTCACACCGTGAAGGAAACGGAATACGCCGTCGTCCGCGGTGATCCGTGTCGCCGGGCCGCCCTGGAGCGCCGCCCGGTAGATATGGCCGTCGTTGGCCGAGAGATAGATCAGGCCGCCGGGCGCGAGTACGTGGTCGTTGTTCAGGGTCGTTGTTCAGATCCGGGATGCCGGAGACGGGGACCTCGCCCAGCGAGCCGGTGCCGAGGTCCAGCCGCCACAGCGACCCTGCCCCGTTGAGGATGAGCGCGGCACCGTCGTGGGTCCAGTTGGGTGCCTCGACGAGCAATTCCCCGGTGGAGAAGACCAGTTCCCGCGCCCCGGTCATCGCGGAGGCGGTCCAGACCTCGCATCGCTGGTCCGGCAGCAGGACCCGCGGTGCCATGGTGCAGCCCGTCCTTACTGTTTGAACGCGGCGTCGAAGGAGGAAGTCGACGCCGGGAAGTCGAACCGCTTGAGCGCGGCGAGCGCCTCGGGAGCGCCGTGGAGACGGTCCATGCCGGCATCCTCCCACTCCACAGAGATGGGGCCGTCATAGCCGATGGCGGTGAGGGCGCGGAAGGACGATTCCCACGGCACGTCGCCTCGTCCGGCGGAGACGAAGTCCCAGCCGCGGCGCGGGTCGCCCCAGGGCAGGTGCGAGCCCAGGACGGTGTTCCGGCCGGTCTGGCGGAGCTTGGTGTCCTTGCAGTCCACGTGGTAGATCCGGTCCTTGAAGTCCCAGATGAAGGAGACCGGGTCGATGCCTTGCCACATGAAGTGGGACGGGTCCCAGTTCAGCCCGAAGGCCTCCCGGTGGCCGATCGCCTCGAGGGTCCGGACAGTGGTCCAGTAGTCGTAGGCGATCTCGGAGGGGTGGACTTCGTGGGCGAAGCGGACACCGCATTCGTCGAAGACGTCAAGGATCGGGTTCCACCGGTCCGCGAAGTCCTGGTAGCCGGCCGCGATGACCTTCTCCGGCACGGGCGGGAACATCGCAACGTACTGCCAGATCGAGGACCCGGTGAAGCCGACCACGGTGTCGACGCCCAGCGCCCGCGCGAGCCGGGCGGTGTGCTTCATTTCCTCGGCGGCGCGGGCGCGGACGCCCTCGGGGTCACCATCTCCCCAGACCTTGGCCCCGACGATCGCCTCGTGGCGGAAATCGATCGGGTCGTCGCAGACGGCCTGGCCCTTGAGGTGGTTGGAAATGGCCCAGACCTTGAGGTGGTACTTCTCGAGCACCGCGAGCTTGGACTCGACGTAGCCGGGCTCGTCCCAGCGCCAGGCGTCCAGGTGGTCGCCGGAGACGGCGATTTCCAGGCCGTCGTAACCCCAGCCGGAGGCCAGACGCGCGACTTCCTCGAAGGGGAGATCGGCCCACTGGCCGGTGAACAGGGTGTACGGGCGGGGCATTTCAGGCTCCTTCGGTAATGGGGGCGAGTACGGGGGACTGTGCCAGCCCGACGGTGGAGCCGCGTGCCGCCGCGCTCTCCTGAACTGCGGCCAGAATACGCTGGACAGCCAAGCCGTCCTCGAACGACGGCGTGGGCTCGGTTCCGCTGCTTATCGCTGCGAGGAAGTCCCGTGCCTGGTGGGTGAAGGCGTGTTCCCAGCCGAGCACGTGCCCCTGCGGCCACCATGCACTGACATAAGGATGTTCCGGATCGGTCACGAGGATGCGGGTGAATCCCTGTTCGCGGCTCGGCACCGTGCCGTCGAGGAACTGCAGCTCATTGATATTCTCCAGATCGAAATGGAGCGCGCCCCGGCTGCCATACACCTCGATCGACAAAGAATTCTTCTTCCCGAGCGCCACTCGGGACACTTCAATGCTGGCCACGGCACCTCCGGCCAGGGACAGCGTGGCCCAGGCCGCGTCGTCGACCGTCACGGGCTCCGGACCGCCGGAGCCGGGACGCTCTGTGGTGAACGTGTGCAGCCGGCCGGAGACCTCCGTGACCGTGTCACCCAGAAGGAACTGGACCTGGTCGATGGCGTGTGAGGCGATGTCCCCCAGGGCCCCGGATCCGGCGGACTCCTTGCGCAGCCGCCAGGTCATCGGTGCCTGCCCGTCTGCCAGCCAGTCTTGAAGGTAGCTGGCGCGCACCTGCCGGATGGTGCCTAAGCGGCCGCCGCTGATCAGTTCCTTGGCCAGGGCCAGGGCGGGGACGCGCCGGTAGGTGTACCCCACCATGGACTGCACGCCGCGGTTGCGGGCCGCCTGTGCGGCCTCGACCATGGCTTCGGCCTCGGCGAGGGTGTTGGCCAACGGTTTTTCCACCAAGACGTGTTTGCCCGCAGCCAGGGCGGCGATGGCGATCTCGGCGTGCAGCCAGCCAGGGGCGCAGATGTCGACGACGTCGATGTCGTCCCGGGCGATCACCTCGCGCCAGTCCGTGGCGGACTCGGTCCAGCCGTACTGCGCGGCGGCGGCCGCGACCCCGGCGGGATCGCGGCCGACGAGGATGCGCCGTTCGAAGGCCGGCCCGTCGAAGTAGCTGGCCACGTTCCGCCACGCGTTCGAATGGGCTTTACCCATGAAGGCGTAGCCGATCATGGCAACGCCGAGGGGCCGGGCGGCTTCGTGATCCAGCATCGGGGGCATCCTAGAGAGTAGCGGCGGTAGGGTCCCAGTCGGCGGGCAGCGGGGGAGCCGCCGACGCAGTACTGGCCAGGTCGATGAACGTCCCGGTCTCGATGGACTCGGCGATCGAGACCATCGCGTCGAGCACGTGGTAGGCCATCTGCCCTTGGGCGCGGTGCGGAACGCCTGCCCGGATGGCGCGGGCCATTTCCAGGACGCCGGTGCCGCGGGAGGACTTCGAGCCGACTGCTGCGATGACCTCCGGCGCCTCCGCGCCGCGGCGCGTCAGCAGGATATCGCCGTCGAACATGTTCGGGTCGGGGAAAGCAATGGTCGCCTCGGTCCCGTTCACCTCGACAAAACCGGCCCGCTGCAGGTTGGAGTCGAAGCTGAAGATGCTCTGCGATGACTCGCCTCCGGCAAACTGGGCGATGGCGCTGACATGGCTGGGCACGGTGACGTCGAATTCCTCACCCGCTTTGGGGCCGGAACCAATGATGCGCTTCTGCCGGGACGTGGACCCGAAAGCCGCCACCTTGGCGATCGGGCCAAAGGTCTGCACCAGCGTGGTCAGGTAATACGGCCCGATGTCGAAGAGCGGACCCGCACCCTCCTGGAACAGGAAAGCAGGATTCGGGTGCCAGGATTCCGGGCCCGGGGACTGCATCAGCGTCAAGGCGGTCAGCGGAACACCGATGCCGCCTTCGGCGATAATCCGCAGGGCCGTCTGCAGCCCCGCGCCCAGGAACGTGTCAGGCGCGCAGCCCAGGCGGACGCCCGCGGCGTCAGCGGCTTTGAGCAGCGCGAGCCCGCTCTCGCGGTCCAGCGAGAAGGGCTTCTCGCTCCAGACGTGCTTCCCGGCGCCGACGGCAGCGGTGGCAACCTCCACGTGGGCTGCCGGCGTGGTCAGGTTGACGACGATTTCGACGTCGGGATGGGTCAGCGCAGCCTGGACGCCGCCGGAAGCCGGGATGCCGAATTCTGCGGCGCGGGATGCGGCGGCGTCTTCGAACATGTCGGCCACGACGTGGACCACCACGTCCGGAAAGCTTGTGAGGTTGCCGAGGTATTCCTTGCTGATGACGCCGGCGCCAATGATGGCGACGCCGACCGGGCCGGTCCGCGGAGAGCTTGCCGTGGTCATTACTTCCCTGCTTTCAGATACGTCAGCGAATCGCCGACGGCGTCGAAAATGTCCCCGTTGAAATCGTCGAGCTCCACGACGCCGGCCTCGAGGTTTTTGGCAGCGGCGATGATTTCCCTGATCGGCATCTTGCCGGCACCCACGGCGACCTGGTCTTTGTCCACCTTGGTCAACGGGCCGTCCTTGATGTGGATGAAGCGCACCCTGTCACCGAGCCGTTCAAGCAACGCGACCGGCTCCTCGCCGCCGACTGCGGCCCAGTACGTGTCCACCTCGAGGACCACCCGGGGATCCAGATTCTCTGCCAGGACTTCCAATGCTGACCGGCCGTCGATCCGGTTTTCCAGTTCGAACTCGTGGTTGTGATAGCCCACGGCGATGCCGTATTCGGCGCCCTTGGCGGCTGCCGCGTTCAGTGCCGTGGCTGTCTCTTTGATGTCGGACTCCGTGGTCCACCGGGCGCTGTCGACGTGCGGGTCAATGACCGTCCCGATGCCGAGCTTCTGCGCGGCCTGGAAGATTTCGTCCTGGTCGGCATGGAGCAGCGGGGCATGCCCGGAGGGGGCCGTGAGCCCGTTCGCGACCAGGGCGGCCGCGAGGGCGTCGGCCGTGGCCACGAAGTTGTACGGTTCCACCGCGGTGAAGCCCAGCTCCGCCACGCGTTTAACCGTGCCTTCCAGATCTTTTTCCAAGGGGCCTCGAACGGTGTAAAGCTGAAGGGAGTAAGTCACAGGTTCTCCTGGCGTAGATGCTTTCGGCGCGAGGCCGATCCCGGCAGTTGCTGGCTTGTGCGCGGCGAAGGAATATTACGGACCGCCGCTTCAGCAAAGCTAGAACAGCTTCTGTCGGCAGTCAAGCAAAAGTTGTGCGTCGTCACTCGCCGAAAGGGATTGTGACAGAAATAAGCCCGTCATGCTTACATTGATCCATGTCAATTCCGCCCCTCTCCGAGTTGCAGTCCTCCCGCATTCCCGCGTCTGTCGCGCCCGGGGCCAGTCAGGCCCGAACCGGGGAACTCTTCCAGCTTCTGCGCGACGGGCGGGCCCGTACGCGCGCCGAACTGGCCGAGTTGACCGGTTTGGCAAGGTCGACCATCACCGCCCGGGTTGACGCGCTCAGTTCAGTGGGCCTCATTGGTCCGGCCGGCGAGGCGTTTTCCTCCGGCGGCCGGCCGCCGTCGCGCTTCGCCTTCCAGCCCTCCGCCCGCATAGTCATGGCCGTGGATGTCGGCGCCACGCATATCCTGGTCGCGGCGACGGACTTGAGCGGCCGGGTCCTCAACGAGTCAAGGCTGGAAATCGAGATCTCCGCCGGGCCGCAGGCGGTGCTTGACCTTGTTGTGAAACTCTGCCGCACGCTGTTGTCCGAGACCGGACGGGACGCGCGCGAACTGGCAGGCATCGGGATCGGCTTGCCCGGACCCGTGGAACACTCCAGCGGCAAGCCGGCCAATCCGCCCATCATGCCGGGCTGGGACGGCTTCGATGTGCCGCACTATATTCAGCGCAGTTTTGACACGCACGTCGTCGTCGACAATGACGTGAACATCATGGCGCTGGGGGAGCGGGCGTTCTTCTGGCCCGACGTCGACAGCCTGCTGTTCATCAAAGTTGCGACCGGAATCGGGGCCGGCATTATCAGCGGCGGCTTGCTGCAGCGCGGCGCGGACGGCACCGCGGGCGACATCGGGCACGTCCGGGTACCGCGCGGAGATGGCCTTCTTTGCCGGTGCGGCAACCACGGCTGCCTGGAGGCGCTCGCCTCGGGGCCGGCGGTGGCCGCAGCGCTGGCCGCAGAGGGGGTCCCGGCTGTAACCGGTGAGGATGTCCTCCAGCTTGCCCGGAGCGGCAATGTCAAAGCAGTCCAGGCCATGCGCCAGGCCGGCCGTGACCTGGGGGACGTGCTCGCCATCTGCGTAAACCTGCTCAACCCCTCCGTGATCGTGATCGGCGGCGGGTTGGCAGCGGGTGGAGAGTATCTCCTGGCCGGCGTCCGCGAGGTGGTCTACCAGCGCTCCCTCCCGCTGGCTACCGCCAGCCTGCGCATTGTCCAGTCCATGGCAGGCGACCAGGCCGGTGTGCTTGGGGCGAGCCGGATGGTCGTTGATGACGTCCTCTCGCCGGCGAGCATCGAAGCCATGCTGGAGAAGGCCTAAGCGGCCCGGGCGGGTGCCCAAAAATATTTCCATCGTCTGAGACGGAACTTTTGATTGACCATCAACATAAGTTCCACTAGCTTTGTGGAAAGTCCGGAGTCCGGACCCTTGACGTGCTGCGGCGGCAACAGCAACTCTTCTTCCGCTTCTTCCTCCGGTTCGGACGCTTCCGGTTCAGGCGGCACCCTCACATACTGGGCCAGCAACCAAGGCACCAGCCTGGACAATGACAAGCAGGTCCTGACCCCACAGCTGGAGAACTTCACAAAGCAGACCGGGATCAAAGTCAACCTCGAGGTCATCGGCTGGAACGATCTACAGACGCGCATCCAGACGGCCGTCACGTCAGGCCAGGCGCCCGACGTGGTGAACATCGGCAACACGTGGGCGGCATCCCTGCAGTCCACCGGGGCCTTATGCCGTTCGATGACGCGGCGTTCAAGGCCATCGGCGGCAAGGACAAATTCGTCAAGACCGCGATGGACACCGGCGGGGTTGCCGGCCAGGATCCGACGTCGGTTCCTGTCTACGGGTTGGCCTACGGGCTGTATTACAACAAGGCGATGTTCGCGGCGGCCGGCCTGACGCCCCCGAACAACTGGGAGGACCTGGTCGCTGACGCCAAGAAGCTCACGACCGGTGGTAAGTACGGCTTTGCCCTGGCCGCGGGCAGCTACACCGAGAACGCCCACTTCGCGTTCATCAACGCGGCCCAGAACGGAGCGGATCTCTTCGACAAGGACGGCAAGCCGACGTTCTCCTCGGACGGGGTGGTCAACGGGATCGCGCGGTACCTCGACTTGATGCAGAAGGACAACGTCGTCAACATCGGTAACGCCCAGTACGACAACGGGACCAAGGCAGTGAACGACTTTGCCACCGGCAAGGTAGCCATGATCCTGAACCAGAACAACGCCGACAACTCGATCGTCGCCAACGGCATGACGAGCGACAAGTACGGCGTTGTTCCGTTCCCGGCGCCCTCGGACGCCAAGTCCCAGACGGCCAGCCACGTTGCCGGCATCAACCTGTCCATCTTCAAGAACACGAAGAACAAGGACGCTGCCCTCAAATTCGTGAACTTCATGACCAGTGCGGAGACGCAGACAGCCCTCGACAAGCCGTTCTCGGCGCTGCCCGTGCTCAATGCGGCCACTCCGAACTTCACCGACAACGCGGAGGAAGCGAAAACCTTTGCGGATATCTATGCCACCAAGTCCAAGCCTCTCCCCCTGGTACCTGCCGAGGACCAGTTCGAAAGCACCGTCGGCAAGGCGATGAACCAGATGTTCGCCAAGATTGCCTCCGGCGGGACCGTCAGCACGGATGATATCCGCACGGCCATGAAGACGGCTGAACAGCAGGTCGCAGCAGCCGGTTAGCGGCACCGGGTGGTGCCGGGTAGCCCCGGCACCACCCGGTCGGCCGACCGCCCCTACAGAAAGGTCTGTTCCCGTGGCTGCTGCAACGGCACCCCCTATCGCTACCGAGGCCCCTCCGAAGTCCGGGCCCAAACAACGTCGGCCACGTCAGTCCGGCTGGTGGCTGCCTTACGCCCTGCTGACACCGGCCGTCGTCTTCGAACTGGCCATCCACGTCATCCCCATGGTGACCGGCATCTGGATGAGCTTCCTGAAGCTGACCAAGGCATTCATTTCCAACTGGGGCAACGCTCCGGTCACCGGCCTGACGAACTACCAGGTCGCCCTGGACTTCAACGGCGCCGTCGGGGCGGCGTTGCTCCAGTCCTTCCTCGTCACCTGTGCCTTCACTGTCCTGGTCGTTGGCATCTCCTGGACCCTGGGCATGGCCGCCGCCGTCGCACTCCAGGGGAAATTCCGCGGCCAGGGCTTTTTCCGCACGCTCTTCCTGGTTCCTTACGCACTGCCCATGTACGCCGGCATCATCGCCTGGAAGTTCATGCTGCAAAAGGACACCGGCGCGGTCAACCACTTCATCTATGACAATCTCCATCTGGGCGGGGACAAGCCGTTCTGGCTGATTGGCGATAATTCCTTCGTCGCCGTGGTCGTGGTCGCCATTTGGCGGCTCTGGCCCTTCGCTTTCCTGATGCTGATGGCCGGACTCCAGTCCATCCCCACCGACGTCTATGAAGCGTCCGCCGTCGACGGGGCCAAGCCCTTCCGGCAGTGGCGCTCGATTACCCTGCCTATGGTCCGGCCGGTGAACATGGTGCTGCTCCTGGTCATGTTCCTGTGGACGTTCAACGACTTCAACACACCGTTCGTGTTGTTCGGCAACGCACAGCCGCCCGCCGGGGACCTGATTTCCTTCCACATCTACAACGCCTCGTTCCTCACCTGGAACTTCGGCTCGGGCGCAGCCATGTCTGTGATGCTGCTGCTGTTCCTGCTGCTCGTCAGCGGCATTTACCTGATTGTCCTGAACCGGAGGTCCCAGCGTGCGTGAAACCAGCGGTTCCAAGGTGTTCCGGACCATCGTCGTTGCGCTGCTGACCGTCTTCACGGTGGTGCCCGTTTACGTCATGGTTACCTCGGCCATGAAGCCACTGTCCGACGTCCAGGGTGCCTTCACCTGGTGGCCGACGTCGGTGACCTTCGCCCCGTTCATTGACATGTGGAAGACCGTGCCGCTGGCATCGTACTTCGTCAACAGCGTCATCGTCGCCGGAGCGGCGACCGTCCTGAGCCTGCTTATTGCGGTCTTCGCGGCCTACGCGATCTCCCGCTACCGTTTCCTGGGCCGCTCAGTCTTTTCCACCACGATCCTGTCGACGCAGATGTTCCCTGGCGTGCTCTTCCTGCTGCCGCTATTCCTGATTTTCGTGAACATCAACTCCGCCGTCGGAATCCAGCTTGTCGGCACCCGCGCCGGCTTGGTGATTACCTACCTGACCTTCTCCCTGCCGTTCTCCATCTGGATGCTGTCTGGCTACCTTGACGGTATTCCGCGGGATTTGGACGAGGCAGCCAAGGTGGACGGATGCGGACCAATGGGTGCCCTGTGGCGCGTGGTGCTGCCGGCAGCGCGGCCCGGACTGGTAGCGGTCGCCATCTACAGCTTCATGACCTCGTGGGGTGAAGTGCTCTTCGCCTCCGTCATGACCACAGACGCCAACCGGACCCTGGCCGTGGGCCTGCAACTGTATTCCACCCAGACCAACGTCTACTGGAACCAGATCATGGCGGCGTCGCTCGTGGTCAGTGTTCCGGTCGTAGTCGGCTTCCTGCTGCTGCAGCGCAATTTCGTCGCCGGGCTCACGGCCGGCGCGGTCAAATAAAGCCGTCACGTAGATAGTCCCGGTGCGAGCGGCCCTTGGCGACTTCACGGACGGCCCCTTCCGCGCGGATTCCGGCGCGGATTCCGGTCGTCCGCGCAAAGCCCGGGGCCAACCGTGAAGTCGCATTTCTGTCGCTTTCCGGCGGTGGCGACAGGTGCGTGATAGCAATGGGACTGATGAAAACATACTTCTGCCCGGCAGCCGGGCTGCGGACCGCAGCGTGAGCGCCCTGGCAAGGATCCCCCGAGGCGGGCTCCTGATGATCGCGATCGGGCTCATCGCCCTCAATATGCGGGGCCCGTTCGTGGCGGTGGCGCCCGTGGTGGGGACCATGCAACGCGATCTGGGCTTCTCGCCGGTGGAGATCGGCTACCTGACCGGCATCCCGGTGCTCTGCTTTGCGCTCGCCGCGCCGCTGGCTTCGCTTTCCGGTCGGAAGCTCGGGCCCGAGTTCGCGATTACGCTGACCCTGCTCGGCGTGCTGCTCGGTGTCGTGGTCCGGTCCGCCGGCGGCGGCGGCCTCGTCATGCTCGGCACCGTGATCCTCGGCATAGCCATCACGATCGGCAACATCGTGGTCCCGCTGATCATCCGCAGAGACTTCACCCCGGCCAGGCAGGGCGCAGCCATGGGCACCTACACCGCGGCACTCAATATCGGCTCCTTCGCCACCTCCGTGATTACGGCGCCGCTGGCCGAGTGGCTGGGCTGGCGTCCGGCCATCGCTGCGTGCGCCGTCTTCGCGGTCGCCGCGGCCGCCGTGTGGATTCCGGCCGCCGGCCGCAGTTCCTACCGGCCCGAAGCGATCCCCGGGACGGACCCCGCCGAGGCTTCGCGGCGGCCGGCGTCGCGCTGGATCACCGTGGCGCTGACTGTGGGGTTCGCCGGCCAGGCATTCTCCTATTACGGGGTCACCGCCTGGCTGCCCACCCTCCTCGCCGACCAACTCGGGCTGGCGCCGTCGGCGGCCGGCGCCGGATCCTCGCTATTCCAGATCCTGGCAATCGCGGGCGGTCTCGGGGTGCCGTTCGCGGCGCGCTTCGCGAGCACGACGACGGTCGGCCTCACCCTGGGGGCGCTGTGGCTGACGGTGCCGGTGGGGCTGTTGCTGGCGCCCGAGCTGTGGTGGCTCTGGTGCTCCTTCGGCGGTGCGGCCCAGGGCGGCGGCATCACCCTGATCTTCACCGCCATCATCCGGCTGGCCCGGGACCAGGCCTCGGCGGGCCGGATGTCCGCCGTCGTCCAGGGGGCGGGCTACTGCTTCGGCGCCGCGGCGCCCACGCTGCTGGGGTACGTGCATGGCGTCTCCAACTCATGGACCGGGCCGCTGCTGATGATCCTTGGCTCCGTGGCCATGTTCGTCCTGGGCTGTTCGCTGTCTTTGCGCCACGTCCCGAAGGCCCACTAGGGGCGGCGGCTCTCGGGGGTACCGGGCCCTGTTTACTCCGAGATGACAGGTAAGGCCCATGTTCGCTAAGAACATGGGCCTTATTTGTCATCTCGACGACGACGTTTTGAGTCGGCGGGGAAAGTTTTCCGTTGCCGGGCTGCCGCCCCGGATCTCGGGGGGCCTGTTGCGAAGGGCGTGGCAGCCCGGCAAGCGGAATTCTGGAAGTCCCGGCTCCGGCCGCCGGGAGCGGCGACCGGACCGGGAAGGCCTGCTAGGCCCCGGGTAGCTAGACGGCGAGCAGGCCGGCGTCGTCGCAGATTGCCTGATCGGCGCCGCCGCGGGCTTCGTGCAGGAAGCGGTCGTAAGCCGGCAGCGTCAGGAAGGCGGGGAACTCGTTGCCCAGGGTGACCTCCTCGAAGATGTCCCGGGCATCGGCGAAGCGGTCGCCTTCGAAGCGTTCCAGCCGGGCGAATTCCTCGTCCAGCATGTCCTCCACCCATTCGCGGGTGACGACGTCGCCCGCGTCCGTGATGGCCCGGGAGAAGATCCACTGCCACAGCTGGGAGCGGGAGATTTCCGCGGTGGCGGCATCCTCCATCAGGTTGTGGATGGCCACCGCGCCGTTGCCGCGCAGCCAGGACTCGATGTAGCGGATGCCGACCTCGATATTGTTCCGCACGCCCTGCTCGGTGATCGTTCCCGTAGTGGCGGAAAGGTCGATGAGCGCACGGTCGTCCGGGGTGACGTCCTCGCGGAGCCGGTCCAGCTGGTTCGGACGGTCGCCGAGCACGCCGTCGAACACCTCGCGGCACACGGGTACTAAGTCCGGGTGCGCCACCCAGGAGCCGTCGAACCCGTCGCCGGCCTCGCGGGTCTTGTCGGCACGGACCTTCTCGAAGGCGATCGCGTTGGCTGCCTCGTCCTTCCGGTTGGGGACGGCTGCGGCCATGCCACCGATCGCCATGGCGCCGCGTTTGTGGCAAGCCCGCACCAGCTGTTCCGTGTAGGCCCGCATGAACGGCTGCGTCATGGTGACCTGGCCGCGGTCCGGCAGGACGAAACGCGGGCCGCGGGTGCGGAAGTTCTTGATCAGCGAGAAGATGTAGTCCCACCGGCCGGCGTTCAGGCCCGCGGCGTGGTCCTTGAGTTCGTAGAGGATCTCTTCCATCTCGAACGCCGCGGTTATGGTTTCGATCAGCACGGTGGCGCGGATGGTGCCCTGGGGGATGCCCAGCAGGTCCTGGGCCAGGACGAAGATGTCGTTCCACAGCCGCGCCTCGCGGTGGCTCTCGATCTTCGGGAGGTAGAAATACGGCCCGTTGCCCTGGGCGATCAGCCGGCGGGCGTTGTGGAAGAAATACAGCCCGAAGTCCACGATCCCGCCGGCCACCGGGGTGCCGTCAATGAGCATGTGCTTTTCCGGCAGGTGCCAGCCGCGGGGCCGGACCACGATCGTGGGCAGCTCCTCGGCGGCGCGGAGCTTATACTCCTTGCCTTCCGGGGAGGTGAAGTCGATCCGCCGCTCCAGCGCGTCGGTAAGGTTGAGCTGGCCCTGGATCACGTTGCGCCATGACGGCGTGGAGGAGTCCTCCATGTCCGCGAGCCACACCTTGGCGCCGGAGTTCAGCGCATTGATGGTCATCTTCTTGTCCACCGGACCGGTGATCTCGACGCGGCGGTCTTCCAGGCCCGGCGCCGGGGGAGCGACGCGCCACTCCGGGTCGTTGCGGATCGACTCGGTCTCGGGCAGGAACCGCGGATCCTGGCCCTTGCTGATCTGCTGGCGGCGCTCCTGCCGCGCCCGCAGCAGCTCTTGCCGGCGTTCGGCCGTCGCCTTGTGCAGCTTGGCCACGAATTCCAGCGCATCCGGAGTAAGAACCTCGCCCTGCCGGCAAATCGGCTGGGCAGTCAACGTAACCCCGTTGATAGTGAAGTTGTCAGTGAAGCTGTTCATTTCAGTCTCCTTAAAGACGAAAAAGGGAAGTTCGACGGCGGTTGGCGGCACTCCGGTGAGTGGTGCAATGCCGGACCGAAGGCCGGAGGCGAGAACCGCCGTCGAACGGTAAGCGCTAGTGGAACTGGCCTTCTTCGGTGGATCCCACCAGGGCCAAGGTGGATGCGTTCGGGTTGAGCGCGGTGGCGATGTCGTCGAAGTAGCCGGTGCCGACTTCGCGCTGGTGCTTGGTGGCGGTGTAGCCGCGAGATTCGGAGGCGAATTCCTTTTCCTGCAACTCTACGTAGGCGCTCATGCCTTCCCGGGCGTAGCCGTGGGCGAGGTCGAACATCGAGTAGTTCAGGGCGTGAAAGCCGGCCAGGGTGATGAACTGGAAGGTGAAGCCCATCGCGCCGAGTTCGCGCTGGAACTTGGCGATCGTGTCGTCGTCGAGGTGCTTGCGCCAGTTGAACGACGGCGAGCAGTTGTAGGAGAGCATCTGGTCCGGGAACTCGGCCTTGACCGATTCCGCGAACTTGCGGGCCAGGGCGAGGTCCGGGGTGCCGGTCTCCATCCAGATCAGGTCCGAGTACGGGGCGTAGGCCTTGGCGCGGGCGATGCAGGGTTCGATTCCGTTGTGGACCTTGTAGAAGCCCTCCGGGGTGCGGACCGGCTGGCCGCCTTCGCGGAGGATGAATTCCTGGTCACGCTCGTCGACGTCGGAGGTGATCAGGGTGGCTGCCTCGGCGTCGGTGCGGGCGATGATGACCGACGGGGTGCCGGCGACGTCGGCTGCCAGGCGGGCGGCGTTCAGGGTGCGGACGTGCTGCTGGGTGGGGATCAGTACCTTGCCGCCGAGGTGGCCGCACTTCTTCTCCGAGGCGAGCTGGTCCTCCCAGTGCACGCCCGAGGCGCCGGCCTGGATCATGGACTTCATCAGTTCGTAGGCGTTCAGCGGGCCGCCGAAGCCGGCCTCGGCGTCGGCGACGATCGGCACCATCCAGTCCTCGACCGTCTGGATACCCTCGGAGAATTCGATCTGGTCGGCGCGGAGCAGGGCGTTGTTGATGCGGCGGACCACCGTGGGGACGGAGTTGGCCGGGTACAGCGACTGGTCCGGGTAGGTGTGGCCGGAGTTGTTGGCGTCCGCGGCGACCTGCCAGCCGGAGAGGTAGATGGCGCGCAGGCCTGCCTTGACCTGCTGCACGGCCTGGTTGCCGGTCAGGGCACCGAGCGCGTTGGTGTACTTGCCTTCCTTGTGCTCTTCGGTGAGCTGCTTCCACAGCTTCTCGGAGCCGCGGCGGGCCAAGGTGTGTTCCTCGGAGACCCGGCCGCGGAGGCGGACGACGTCGGAGGCTGAGTAATCCCGAGTGACACCTTCCCAGCGCGGGTTGGCAGCCCACTCGAGCTCCAGGGCGGCAGCCTGCTCGCTTGCTGAGTCCTGGGCGGAGGGCTGCTGGTTGGGCTCAAATGCTGCGGTCATTGCTGATCTCCTTCGGTTGCCCGGGCCGGCGGGGACCACCTCGTCGCGGGGTCCCGCCGGATGATCCGGAGCGGTGAATCTTTCTGTGAGATCTACTTTTCTTCAGTTTCAAGGGGCTTTCTAGACTAAAGCTCTGGAAAGAAATGCACTTCTTCCCGTATTCTCAAAAAATGCATCCGAGCAGCTGGAACCGACAGACCGCAGCGCCCGCACTCCCGGCCGAACCCGAGGTGGACGTCATCAGCATGGGCCGCCGGGTCCGCCACCTGCGCAAGGCGGCCGGGCTGACCCTCGACGACCTGAGCGCCGCCGTCGGGACGGCACCGAGCCAGCTGAGCCTGATCGAAAACGGCAAGCGCGAACCCAAGCTCGGCCTGCTCCAGCAGCTCGCGGCGGCCCTCGCCGTGAGTATCGACGAACTGCTCGGCGCGGAGCCGCCGAACCGCCGCGCGGCGCTGGAGATCGAGCTGGAACGCTACCAGCGCAGTCCCATCTACGAGTCTTTGGGTCTGCCCAAGATCCGCATCAGCTCGCGGCTGCCGATGGATGTGCTGGAATCCATGGTGGGGCTGCAGCATGAGCTGGAACGCCGGCTTAACGAGCAGGTCGCGACACCGGAGGAAGCCCGCCGCGCCAACGGTGAGCTGCGGGCCATGATGCGCGAACGCAACAACTACTTCCCCGAGTACGAGGCGGAGGCGCAGAAGGTCCTGGCGTCGGTGGGCCATACGTCCGGGCCGCTGTCCCACCATGTGATCGCGGACATCGCCGGGCACCTTGGGTTCAGCCTGCACCACGTCAGCGACCTGCCGCATTCCACCCGTTCCGTGACGGACCTGAAGAACCGCCGAATTTACCTCACGCAGAATGCCCGCAGCGACCACGACCCCCGTTCCGTGCTGCTCCAGGCGTTGGGCCACTACGTGCTGGGCCACCAGACGCCCACCAACTACGGCGACTTCCTGATGCAGCGGGTCGCCACAAACTATTTTGCCGCGGCGCTGCTGCTGCCCGAACAGGCCACCGTGGAGTTTCTGCAGCGGGCTAAACAGGCCAAGGAAATCGCGGTGGAGGACATCCGGGACGCCTTCGCCGTGTCCTATGAGACCGCGGCGCACCGCTTCACCAACCTCGCCACCCAGCACCTGGACCTCCGCACGCACTTCCAGAAGACACACAAGAGCGGCATCATCTACAAGGCCTACGAGAACGACGGCGTGACGTACCCGCAGGACCACACGGGCGCCATAGAGGGCCAGTTCTCCTGCCGGAACTGGACCTCGCGGGTGGTGTTCGATGTGCCGGACAAGTTCAGCGCCTACAACCAGTACACCGACACGCCGGCCGGGACCTACTGGTGCACGGCGCGGACCGAACGCTCCGCGAACGGCGAGTTCTCGCTGTCCGTGGGGGTGCCCTACGCCCAGGTGAAGTGGTTCCGCGGCCGCGACACCACGGAGCGGTCCAAGTCGACTTGCCCGGATGAGAGTTGCTGCAAGCGTCCGCCGGCCGCGTTGGCCTCGGAGTGGGCCGGCAACGCGTGGCCCTCGGCCCGTGCCCATTCGCACCTGCTCGCCGCGATGCCGCCCGGTGCGTTCCCCGGCGTGGACGAGACCGAGGTCTACTCGTTCCTGCAGGCGCACTCCGGCAACTGACCCTCCCGACGCTCCCGCAGTTCCTGCCGCGAACGGTGCGACGCTCCCGCAGTTCCTGCCGCGAACTATGCGACGCTCCCGCCGTTCCTGCCGCGAACGGTGCGACGCTCCCGCAGATCCTGCCGGTTGTGGCGCGACGCTACCGCAGTTCAGGTGAGGGAACGTCGGGTGACGTGCGGCAGGAGCTGAGGGAGCGTCGGGTGACGTGCGGCAGGAGCTGAGGGAGCGTCCCCGGGCGGGCTGACCGCAGGTCGGACTATATTGGCCAGTGTCAGCTCATCGATCCATCTCGCGGGAGCGTGCACTCATGGCCAAGGAACTAGCCACCCAGCTCGTTGAACAACTCCAGGCTGCCGGCGTGCAGCGGATCTACGGGATTGTGGGCGACAGCCTGAACCCGATCGTCGACGCCGTTCGGAAAACCGGCGGCGCCGCCAGGGGCGGAATCGACTGGATCCACGTCCGGCACGAGGAAGCTGCGGCGTTTGCGGCGGCCGCGGAAGCCCAACTCACCGGGAAGCTCGCGGTCTGCGCCGGCTCCTGCGGGCCGGGCAACCTGCACCTGATCAACGGCCTCTACGACGCCAACCGCTCCGGCGCTCCGGTGCTGGCCATCGCCTCGCACATCCCAAGCAAGCAGATCGGCAGCAGCTTCTTCCAGGAGACGCACCCGGACCGGCTCTTCAACGAATGCTCGGTGTACTCCGAACTCGTCAGCACCGCGGAGCAGGCGCCCCGCGTGATGCACAGCGCCATCCAGCACGCCGTCGCGCTCCGCGGCGTCGCCGTCGTGACCCTGCCCGGCGACATCGCCGGGCTGGAGGCGACCGCCGCGACCCCGGCGCCGGCAGCCTTCCGGCCCGCCGCGCTGGTGCCGGACCCTGCCAGCGTGCAGGAACTGGCGGACGCCATCAACGACGCCGGGAAGGTGGCCATCTTCGCGGGCGCCGGCGTCGACGGCGCGCATGACGAGGTGATCGCCCTGGCGGAGCTGGTGTCCGCGCCGATCGGGCACTCGCTGCGCGGCAAGGACTTCATGCAGTACGACAACCCCTTTGACATCGGCATGACCGGCCTGCTCGGCTACGGTGCCGCGGCCGAAGGGATCGAAGACGCGGACCTGCTGATCCTGCTCGGCACGGACTTCCCCTACGACCAGTTCCTCCCCGGGACCCGGACGGCGCAGGTGGACCGGGCCGCGCAAAACCTGGGCCGGCGGACCGACGTCGACGTCGCCGTGCATGGCGACGTGCTGCCCACCCTCGCTGCCCTGATGCCGTTGCTGAAGCCGAAGAAGAGCCGCAGGTTCCTCGACGCGATGCTCAAAAAGCACGACCGGCTGATGAACAAAGCCGTCGGCGCGTACACCCGCAGGGTCGAAAAGACCGAACCCATCCACCCTGAATACGCTGCCTCGCTGCTGGACCAGGTGGCGGCGGAGGACGCGGTCTTCACGGCGGACACGGGCATGTGCAATGTCTGGACGGCGCGGTACATCAACCCGTTGGGCACGCGGCGGCTGATCGGGTCGTACCTGCACGGCTCCATGGCCAACGCGCTCCCGCATGCCATCGGCGCGCAGGTGGCCTACCCGGGACGGCAGGTGATTTCGGTATCCGGCGACGGCGGCCTGTCGATGCTGCTGGGGGAGCTGATCACGGTCGCGTCGCACCGGCTTCCGGTCAACGTTGTGGTGTTCAACAACTCCACCCTCGGCATGGTGAAGCTGGAGATGCTGGTGGACGGGCTCCCCGACTTCGGGGTGGACGTCCCGGACGCCAACTACGCGGACGTGGCCCGGGCCCTGGGATTCCACGCGGTCCGCGTCACGGACCCGTCCAAGATCGAGGCCGCCTACCGCGAGGCGTTCGCGCACCCCGGACCCTCCCTGGTGGAGCTGATCACGGATCCCAAGGCCCTCTCGCTCCCACCGAAGATCAAGGGCGCACAGGTCCTGGGCTTCGCCACGGCCATGTCCAAGGTGGTGCTGAACCGGGGCGCCGGCGAGGCCGTCAGCATGGCCCGCAGCAACCTGCGCAATATCCCGCGCCGCTGACGGCGGGGGACCCGGCCCCGGCGTTAAGTCCGGCCCCGCCGCCAGGTCCGGCCCCGCCGCCAGGTCCGGCCCCGCCGTTTCGATGGTTCCGTGCGGGGTCGACGGCGGGAAGCGTCGACGGGGCAGGGAACCGTCGAAACGGCCGGAGCTAGCGCGGGCCGCCCTGCCAGAGCGCGTCGAACGGGGCGCCCGAGGCCACCCGGTTCCGGATCCCCGCGGTGACAAAGTCCTTCGCCGTGCGGGCGGCCTCCAGCGGCGTCGCGCCCTTGGCCAGCTCGGCCGTCACGGCGGCGGCCAGCGAGCAGCCGGCGCCGGAGACCGCTACCTCGCCGATCTTCGGGGCGGAGAGCACTTCCAGCGTCTCGCCGTCGTAGTAAACGTCGACGGCGTCGGGCCCGGCCAGGCGCACCCCGCCCTTGGCCAGCACCGCGGCGCCGCTGAGTTCGTGGATGCGGACGGCCGCGGCCTTGAGGGACTCTACGTCGGTGATCTCGAGTCCGGAGAGCGACTCGGCCTCGAAGTGATTCGGCGTGACGAAGGTGGCCAGCGGCAGGATTTGCGCCTTGAGCGCCTGATCGGTGTCCAGGGCGTGGCCCGGCTCCTGGCCCTTGCAGATCAGCACCGGGTCCAGCACCACGTTCTTGAAGCCGGAGTCGGCCAGCGCCGACGCGACGGTGGAAATTGTCGCAGGGCTGCCCAGCATCCCGATCTTCACGGTGTCCAGCACCGACGGTGCGCCGGACCCGGCGCCGTACGCCGCCGTCGTCGCCTCCAGTTGGTCGGCGATGACCTGCTGGTCCACCGAGACGAAGCGGTGGTTCCAGTTGTCCTTCGGATCGAAGGAGACAATGCAGGTCAGGTTCGCGATGCCGAAGACGCCGAGTTCCTGGAAGGTCTTCAGGTCCGCCTGCGCGCCGGCGCCGCCGGTGGCCTCGGAACCGGCGATGGTCAGGGCGACGGCGGGGGAGGCTGCGGCGTCGGAGGTCAGGTGGTCCACGGCGTTAGAAGTCATGGACCCATCCTGCCACCCCGGGAAAACTGGCCACATTGTGCTCATGACCAATATGACCACAACCCGGGTGTTGCGGATCACTGGGAATAAGGTGGCGGACGGCGTTGCTTTCTTGCGGCGCCGGATCCAGGAAGGTTCATTGATGAGCACCCAACTGTCCGAAGCGGCCCAGACCAGAAAAGCCGTCGGCAACATCCTCAAAGGCTCGGCCGGCAACCTCGTCGAGTGGTATGACCTCTACGTCTACACAGTCTTCGCGGCATATTTTCAGTCGCACTTCTTCAACTCCACCGACGACCTGCAGGCCGGCCTCGAGGCGATGGCCGTCTTCTCGACGTCGTTCCTGATGCGCCCGATCGGCGCTTGGTTCTTCGGCCGCTACGCCGACCGGAAGGGCCGCAAGGCAGCGCTGACGTTGAGCGTGACGATGATGTCCGCCGGTTCCTTCGCCATTGCGGTGCTCCCCACCCAGGACGTAATCGGCCTGTGGGCCATGATTCTGTTGGTTCTCATCCGCGTGATCCAGGGCTTCTCGGTGGGCGGCGAATACGGCACCAGCGCCACCTACATGTCCGAGGCCGCCACCACCAAGCGCCGCGGCTTCTTCTCCAGCTTCCAGTACGTCACGCTGATCGGCGGCCAGATGCTGGCCCTCCTCGTGCTTGTGATCCTGCAGAACGCTATGCCCAAGAGTGACCTGACCGAGTGGGGCTGGCGGATCCCGTTCGCGATCGGCGGCGTCGCCGCACTCGTGGTCCTGTGGCTCCGCCGTTCGATGGAGGAAACAGTTTCGGCCGAGCAGATCGAGGCCGCGAAGGCCCCGGCGCTTGCGGGCGAGGCCCGGCCGGGCACCATGAAGCTGCTGTTCACCAGCTACTGGAAGCCGCTGATGATCTGCATCGGCATCACGCTCGGCGGCACGGTCGCGTTCTACACGTACACCAACTTCCTCCTGAAGTTCATGAACGATACCTCCGGGGTCGCCAAGACCGATACCTCCGTGATCAACTTCTGGGCGCTGTTCATCTTCATGCTGCTCCAGCCGGTCTACGGCATCATCTCGGACAAGGTCGGGCGCAAGCCGCTGCTGCTCTGGTTCGGTATCACCGGCGTGCTCTTCACCTGGCCGCTGCTTTCCACCCTGGCCGGCACGAAGGATCCTTTCACGGCGTTCCTCCTGATGATGGGCGGGCTGCTGATCGTTGGCGGCTACACCTCCATCAACGCCCTGGTGAAGGCCGAGCTGTTCCCCGCCTCCATCCGCGCTCTCGGCGTCGGCCTGGGCTATGCGATCGCAAACTCGCTGTTCGGCGGCACCGTCCCGTTGATCGGCGCGGCCCTGCAGAAGTCCAACCAGGTGGACCTGTTCTTCACTTACGTCACGGTGGCGATCGGCATCTCACTGCTGGTGTACATCTTCGCGCTGAAGAACAAGAAGTCCACCCATCTTGACCACGAGCAGGGCCACGCCTGGGAGCCCGCCGACGTCGGCGCCGCTCCGGTCGTCCCCGGCCGCGAGGACGACGGCAAGGACCTCATCGACGCCTCGCGCCGCTAGGGTTCCTGCGGCTATCCGGACGCCGTTTCGACGGTTCCCTGCAGGCAAGACGCCGCGAAGCGTCGAACCGGCGGGGAACCGTCGAAGTGGCGCACCGCGGACGACGGCGGGTTGCTGGCTAGGGGGCTTCGGTGCCGGTGGCCGGCGGCCCGCCGAGGTCGTTAACGCGGGTGAGCCTCCAGACGCTGAGCCGGCCCATGGCTGCGGATACAGCCATGCCGGCGGCGGTCAGCAGCATCGGCGGAACCGCGAAGCCGCCAAATGGAAGCCCGATCGCAGCGCCCTGGCCTCCGAATGCGGCAACGTGCAGCCACTGGTTCCGGACCGGCAGCAGCAGCGCCCCGAGGGGCATCCCCAGCACCCAGCCGATGACAACCGCCGGGATCGCGCCCACCAGCAGGGCCGCGACGAGGAGGAAGCTGAAGCCTACGGCGCTCGGGGGTAGGAATAGCGTGCCGATGCTGAAGAGGACACAGAAGCTCACATGTGTCACCAGGATGCCGGTCCAGATCGCACCGGAGCCCAGCTGGACCCGCACCGGCCGGCGCACCGCCGCGCTCCGCCGAGCCGGTCCAACGCGGATTCCAGCCCGGGCTCCTGAAAAACGAATCCTGCATCGAGCAGCTTGCGGGGTTCAACCCAGCGGCTCTTAAGGACCAACTCGGCTTCAGTGCGGATCAGGACGCTTCCGAGCTTCAGTAGCCAACCGGGTGTTGGCATGCCCCATGGCACCCCGTATGACAGGCGGACCAGCCGCATCAATTCCCGGTTCTCCACGACCTCCGGCGCCGCGACATTGACCGGGCCGGTGACGTCAGGGCGTTGGTGCAGGAAGCCCACCGCACGGTAGAGGTCCTCAACATGGATCCAGCTGAACTTCTGCGTCCCCGTGCTCATCGGGCCGCCCAGGCCCAGCCGCGCCAGGTTCGCGAAGGGGCGCATCACTCCGCCTCCCGGTCCGAGCACAATCGCGATGCGCAGCGGAATCTTCCGGGTACGCGGGGTCGGCGCCAGGTTCAGCGCATCCTCCCAGGCGCGGGCGACGTCGACGGAGAACCCGGTGCCTGGCTCGCCGTCGTCCTCCGTTTGGGGCCGGTCCTCGGCATTCCGGTAGAGGGTTGCCGTGCTGGCGTTCAGCCAGGTCGCCGGGGGAGTGCGGCAGCGCGAGATGGCGCGGCAAAGTTCCGCCGTCGTGGACACACGGGAGTCCAGGATCTCGGCCCGGTTCCGCGCGTTGTAGCGGCAGTTGACCGAACGACCTGCCAGGTTCACCAGCAGGTCGGCGCCCTCGAGTGCGTGGACGAGGCCGCCGTCGTCTCCCCAGCGCACCGTGTCGGACGGAGAGCGGCCGATGGTCCGAACCTCCCAGCCGTCCTGCCCGAAGCGGTGCTGGAAGTAGCCGCCGATGAATCCGGAGGCGCCGGACAGGACCACAATGTTCTTTCGCATGATTCCCCCGATATTTGTGTGCTGTTGGCCGGTGCTAGCCGCGAACGCTGCGGCTTAAGTCCAAGGCGTCGTCCAGAATCCGGCTGGCCCCGGGAATCCGCGTGAGTGACAGTCCGCGGGCAATCAGCGGGGCGAGGCCGTCTACGAGCTTCCGGGTGCGGCGTTGTCCAGATGAAGTGTCGTACACCCAGAAAAGGGTCACGCCCATGTATGCCAGCCACAGGAGCTCGGGAAGTTCGGCGCGGAGCTTCCGGGCGGCGGCGGGACTGGCGCCGTCGGCCGCGGTGCGGAAGATCGCCAGCGAGGCTTCCCGGGCAGCCGTCGAGGCGTCGTTGAATGGGTTGACGGGCGACGCCGGACGGATGGCGGTCGCGATGAACTCGGCACCAAAGCGGTGGTACGGCGCCATCACGTCCAGCCCGGCATGCATCGTAGCCTTTAGCCTGCCGCTGAGATCCTTGACGCCGACGACGGCCTCCGCGGCCTTGTGGGCGTGCTCGGCCTGGACCTGCAGGTAGAGCTCGTGTACCAGGTCATCCTTCGAGGCGAAGTAGTAGTAGGCGTTCCCGACGGAGACGCCGGCTTCGGCTGCGATAGCGCGCATGGTGGTCTTTTCGAAGCCGAGGTCGCGGAACATACGCAGTGCGACGTCGGCCACCAGTTGCCGGGTCTGTTCGCTCTTGCCGGCCATGGGTGCTCCCCGCTGGTTGTCTGAACATGTTCAACTAGTGTGACACAAATTTGAACATGTTCAAAAGTGTGGGCGTTCCGCATGGTGGGGTCCTCCGGGTGCCTGGCAGGTATACGGCGCGCGGGACCTGCCTCGCGGGTGCGAGAATGGAGGCGGTTCCAGGCGCGCGTCGCCGGAGCCCTCCAGTGCTAATACAGCCGGCCGCCCGCCGCATCCCTTGTTCCGGGCCGCCGAGCGAACCACTACGAATGGAACACCCATGACTTCCGCCAAGACCCTGCCGGCCACCGCCGCGCCAAAGTTCGCCTCGATCGGATCCCCGTACTTCGGCATCATGCTGGCCGTCATGGCCGTGGTGCTGATCCTGTCCAACATCGGGGCGTCCAAGGGCGTCGCGATCGGCCCGATCATTACCGACGGCGGGTTTTTCCTCTTCCCGCTCGCCTATATCCTGGGCGACGTCATCAGCGAGGTCTACGGCTTCAAGGTGGCGCGCAAGGCCATCATGACCTCCTTCGCCCTGTCCGTGTTCGCGTCGCTCTCCTACTGGATCGTCATCGCGTTGCCCGGCTTCAACGACGACTACGGCGTTGCCAAGCAGTCGGCACTCGAGTTGGCCCTTGGCCCGGTGCCGCAGATCGTGCTCGCCTCCCTGCTGGCCTTCCTCGCCGGCCAGACGATCAACTCCTGGATCCTGGTGAAGATGAAGGCCCGGTCCGGGGAGAAGTCGTTGTGGGCCCGGCTGATGGGGTCCTCCGGCGTCGGCGAGTTCGTGGACACGCTGATCTTCTGCACCATTGCCGCGTCCGTTATCGGCATCACGGACTTCGGCATGTTTGTGAACTACGTGGTGGTGGGCTTCGTCTACAAGACCCTCGTGGAGTACCTGTTCGTGCCGCTGACCTCACTCGTGATCCGCTGGATCAAGAAGCGTGAACCGAGCTACGGGATCTGAGCCGCAAGCGTTCACGGCGAGCCTTCCGGCACCCGTTCGCACCCTTAGCGCCCTCCGCATCCGCCGTTTCGACGGTTCCCTGCCAGCTCGATGTTGGGAATCGTCTAGCCGGCACGGGCCCGTCGAACCGGAGAACTATCGGCCGCCGCGCCCCGGTTCAATGCCTGCAGGACCCTGTACTTGAACTCCACCTCGTTGAACAGGTCCTTCCACTCGATCCGAAGGAACCTCCAGCCCATCTCCATTAGCGCCCTCTCGCGTTGCCGCTCCGCGAACAGGACCTCGCCGGTGGGCCGGTAATCGAAGTACTTGGTCTTGCCGTCGAACTCGAGGGCAACCTTGCGTTCTGGCCAGGCAAAGTCGAGCCGGTGTTCCCCGAGAGGACTCCGGACGAGGTACTGCAGCTCCGGCGGCGTGATCCTGAGCCGGTGCAGCAGTTCCCTCGTGAGGCTCTCCCCGGCCGACTCCGAGCGAGGATCAGCCAGTTCGAGGGCCCGGCGCAGCGCGACCACTCCGTTGCGTCCGGCGAGACTGGAACACCGGGCGCGGAGCAGGCCAAGGTCCGCGCCCATGCGGGCGGCGTGATCGACCAAGATCACGGCCTGTTGCACGGTGAACATCAGGCAGCAGTCGACTACCGTGCGTTCCAGCGACGTGCAGGGGAGGCCGTCCACGAAGCAGAGCTCGTGGCCACCCACGAGACGGGTGTGGGCCACGACGTCGCGCCCGTGTGAGATCCCGGAGGGAGAGCCTTCTTGGGTGAGGTGCACGCGGTCATCCACGTTCCACAGCTGGAGGGCATGGAGGCTGGCACCCGAGATATGACTGTAAACGAACCCTCCCGCCGACGTCGTGAGCGTTCCGAGAGCATGCGCGGAAATCAGCTGCCGACGCTGCGCGGTGGCGTTCAAGCCGCGCCACCACTCCCCGCGGGCGTAGCAGCCACGGCGCAGACGGACGAGCGCTGCCATTTGTACCAGCCGTGCGACGGCGCGGGAATTGAGCCCGGACGCCAGGAGCTGGTCCGTGCGCCAGAGGTTTGCGGTGGGCGGCAGTTCAAGGGGCATGGGACCAGTCTCAATCGGACTCTCGCCGCCGGCCCAGTCACTTTTCCGGGCATGTGGACAACCACTTCGACGATTCCGCGCCGGGTCGACGCTGCCTGACGTCGAGCCCACACGGAACCGTCGAAACGGCGCGCGGACCGCCCGGCGGGCCGCCCGGCGCCCCGCCTGCGTCCCGTCAGGCCTTGAGTGTCCCGTCGAGAAGTTCCCGGAGCTCGCGGAAGTGCCGTTCCGTGGCCTCCTCGTCAAAGACCGAGGTGTCCGCCATCGAATAGCCATGGGATGCTCCGGCGTAGACCTCGTTCGTCGCCTCCAAGCCGGCAGCGTCCAGGGCATTGCCCAGGCGCACGACGGCGTCGGGCGCCATGCTTTGGTCATGGTCGGCGTGGCCGAACACGAACCGGGCCCGGGCGTTGCCGAGTCCGAGGTGGGGGCTGTCGGGGGCGTCGGTGGCGAGTCCGCCGCCGTGGAAACCGCCGCAGACTGCCACCACATCCGGGTGGGCGGTGGCGGTCCGCACAGCCAGCCGGGCGCCCATGCAGTAGCCGGTGACGCCGATCGGGCCGGGCACGACGCCGTCGAGCTCGGCGAGGGCATCCACCCACGCGTCGATGTCCGGCAGGGCTTTGTCCGTGGTGAGGCGTCCGACCCGCGGGAACGCGGCCGCGCCGGCGGCCCCGCGGCCTTCCGGAGTGCTCATGTCAGTTTCCGGTGCCAGTTCCGCGGCCGTTCCCTCGCGGTAGAAGACGTTCGGGGCCAGCACCACGTAGCCCCAGTCGGCGATGCGCTGCGCCATGTCCTGGATGCGGGGGCGCAGGCCGAAGGCGTCCATGTAGAGGATGACGCCCGGGAACGGGCCGGCACCGGTGGAAGGGCGGGCCACCAGGGCCTCGGCAGTGCCGTCTGCGGCAGGGATCTCAATGAACATCGGGCCAGCCTAGCCGACGTGCCTAGGAGTAGTAGCGTCCCAGGGTTTCAGCCTTGAAGTCGAAGAAGGTGCCCGCCTCGATGGCGAGGCGCGCGTCGTCGACCATCTTCACCACGAAGCGCTCGTTGTGGATCGAGATCAGGGTGGCGGAAAGCATCTCCTTGGCCTTGAACAAATGGTGGATGTAGGCCCGCGAGTAGTTCAGGCAGGCGTAGCAGTCGCAGCCTTCCTGCAGCGGGCCGAAGTCGCGCTTGTACTTGGCGCCGGAGAGGTTGAACCGACCGTTGGGGTGGTAGAACGCCGAGTTGCGGGCCACTCGGGTGGGGGAGACGCAGTCGAAGGTGTCCGCGCCGTTCTCAATGGCGGTGAAGATGTCGTCCGGTTCGGAGATGCCGAGCAGGTGCCGCGGCTTGTTCTCCGGGAGTTCCTCGTTGCACCAGCGCACGATCGTGCCCAGGTTCTCCTTTTCCAGCGCCCCGCCGATGCCGAACCCGTCGAAGTTCATGGCGCCAAGATCACGGCAGGCCTTGCGGCGCAGGTCCTCGTACTGGGCGCCTTGGATCACGCCGAAGAGCGCCTGGTAGGGCTTTCCGGCGCGCTCGTCGGTGAGCCGGAAGTGCTCGGTGAGGCAGCGCTCGGCCCAGCGGCGGGTGCGCTCCAGGGACTCCTCCTGGTAGCCGCGCGAGTTCTGTAGCGTGGTCAGCTCGTCGAAGGCGAACATGATGTCGGCGCCGATCTGGTGCTGGACGTTCATCGAGATCTCGGGGCTGAAGCGGTGCCGGTCGCCGTTGAGATGGCTCTTGAACCACACGCCTTCCTCGTCCACATGGGCCAGGCGTTCCTTGCCGGGGGCGACGGCGTCGTCGGGTCCCGAATTGTCCACCGACTTCATGTCGATGACCTTCTTGAACCCGGAGCCAAGGCTCATCACCTGGAAGCCGCCGGAGTCGGTGAACGTCGGTCCGCGCCAATTCATGAACGCGCCCAGGCCGCCGGCCTCGTCCAGGATGTCCGCGCCCGGCTGCAGGTACAGGTGGTAGGCGTTGGCGAGCACGGCCCGCGCGCCCAGCTCGGCGACGGCTTCGGGCAGTACGGCCTTGACCGTGGCTTTGGTCCCGACGGCGATGAACGCCGGGGTCTGGATCTCGCCATGCGGGGTGGTGATGGTGCCGGTCCGGCCCAGGAACTCCCCGCCGTTGCCGCCCACCTGCTGGCCCGACGGCGCGCATGTCTCGCTCAGGCGTTTGCCGACTCGGAAGGAAAACTCGGATTGCCGGGCGGGCAGCGGGGAGGACGGGGAAGATTCAGGATTCGCTGGCACCGTTCAAGTGTGCCAGCTAACACCGCGGAACCCTTAGTGCAGCGGGTCGGATGTGGGGTAGTTCTCAGCGCGCCAGGTATCCCAGTAGCCGCGGACGGACTCGAGTCGGTGGGCGCCGAGCCCGTAGGTGGAAACGATCGCCAGCGAGCCGCCGTGGGGCCGGAGCTCGGGGATGGCGGGCTGGTCCGCCACGATCAGGAGGCCGTCGCCGTGCTCGGCGTAGCTGTGGACGGTCAGACCGACCTGGTGGTTGCTCCGAAACCAGACCTTGCCGGAGATCTCCTCGCCGGTGGCCAGGGTGAGGGCATACTCCTCGCCGGCGGCCGGGACGTCGGCGACGCCCAACTTGGCGATCGCCGAGCCTCCGGTCCCGGGTACGGAGAAAAACAGCGTCCGGCGGGTGCCGTTGGGATGCCGCTCCAGGGCGAACCGGAGCTGGTGCAAGAACGTGAGCCAGCCCTGGGTGATGTCCTCGTCCCAGGCTGCCCACTCCGAGTTGTGGTCCACCGCCGCGCGCGTCACGCTGACTTCGGTGCCGGTGGGGACCGGCTTGAGCGTGAAGATGTCGCCGTCGTTGACGATGACGGAGGTGTGGTCCGCGCTCTCGACCACGTTGGGGCTGAAGTAGATGGCTTCGATTTCGGCCGCCAGGTCATCGTCCTCCCAGCCGTGCCACTGAGCCACCTTCGCGGGTTCGCGCAGCATGGTCCAGACCTGCTGGGCGTCGGAGTTGATCACGACGCTGAGATTGTTCGTCATGGGGTGAATCTACAACGCCCGGCCCCGGCGGGGTAGGGCCGCTCAGGCGCGGACGGACTCGAGTTCGTTGCCGATCCGGCGCTCCAGCTCCGGGCCGCCCAGGGTTTGGGAGCCGCCGTGCGCGCGCAGGAAGAGGAGCGCTTCGAGCCGCAGCAGCCGCCATTCACGCTCCGCATCCGGGTTGGAATTGTCGATGGCGCGGAAGATTTCCTTGTCGTACAGGTTGGGCTCGTTCAGCGAGCGCTGGCGTACCTTGGCGTTGATCCGGGCCTTGAACGGATCCGACTCCATCGCGTCCGGCGCTCGCAGGAACTTCTCGTAGACGGCGGCGCGGGCTTCCTCTCCGCGCTGCCGGCAAATGTAGCTGGCCAGCGCGAGGGAGGCCTCCACCGAGGACCAGCGGCCGGGGTTTCCGTCGAAAGGGAGGACGTTGAGCAGGTCCGCGACCGCGAGGGCGTTGTCGGCATCCTTGAGCACGACGAACAGCTCATGGGCCAGGTCGCTGAGGTCCTTGAGGCAGCTGCCGGATTTGGTGTTGATGCCCTTGGTGAGCCGGTCGCTGAGCAGCAGCACGCCCAGCGCGTCGGGGTGGGCTTCGGCCGCGGCGTCCACGACGGACTCCGGGGTTCCGGCCGGAACCGGGATCAGGGCCAGGTCCGCTTCGCTGGGGCCGCTGGCAACCGGGGGGGCCACCGGCAGGGGAGGAACGACGACGGCGGGAGCCGCCGGTGCGCTGCCGTCCTCGCCGGGAAAGTGCTGGACTAACTGCAGTTCGGGGCCGTCGTCGTCCGGGCCGCCGTCAGCGGGGGAACCCCCCGCAGGGGACAAATCAGCAGGGGGCAAATCAGCCGGCGAGGCCTCGGTGGACGGTTCCGCCTCGGTGTCCCGGACCAGGACCACGGAGCTGGCGGCGATCCGCAGCACGCCGCCGCCGGTCAGCGTGGCCCGGATGATGGCGGGAGCGCCGAAATCGTCGTTGTCGACGTCCACGTGACGGATTTCCGCGGCGCGCGTGGCGTCGGGCAGGAGCAGCAGATCCCCGGTCCGCAGAGATCCCGCCGGCCGTTCGCTGTAGTTCAGGGAGGCTATGGGGTGGGTCATCTGAGTCCTTAAATTCTCTTCGGGTCCTACTGGCCGACGCCTGCGAAAGCCAGCGCCTGGCGGATCAGGCCGCCGCGGCCGCCGCTGAACTCCAGCTGCACGTCGGGGCTCATCACTTCGTCGGGCGTCATCCAGGTCAGCTCCAGTGCGTCCTGCCGCGGCGAGCATTCGCCGGTGACGGGGATGATGTAGGCCAGGGCTACGGCGTGCTGCCGGTCGTCGGTGAACCCGGTGTGCGACGGGGACGGGAAGTATTCGGCCACGGTGAACGGGACCGGGCTGATCGGCAGCTGCGGGAAGGCGAGCGGGCCGAGGTCCTTTTCCATGTGGCGGAGCAGGGCGGCCCGGATGGTCTCGCGGTAGAGTACCCGGCCGGACACGAGGGAGCGGACCATGGTGCCGTCCTCGTCCGCCTGCAGCAGCGTCCCGACCTCGTTCACAAACCCGAGCGGGTCCAGCCGGACCGGCACGGCCTCGACGTAAACCATGGGAAGCCGGCCGCGGGCCTCGAACAGATCGTCATCGGAGAGCCAGCCGGGATTGGGGTCGGGAGTGCGAACGTTCATGGTTAAGTTCTACCCCATCCCCGTTCGCCGGGTGTGGTCAACCGGCCGGCGACCCCGCCCCCGGCCTGTCCGGCCGCTCGACGCGCCCGGCTCAGTGCGCCGGCGGGGCCTCGGAGATCCAGAGTGCGTGCGGGTGCGCCGCGCTGCCGTCCGCGTCCGGGTTGCCCACGTGCAGGAGGGGCACGGCGGCTCCCTCGACCACCGCCACATCATGCCCTGCCCCGAGGAGCCGTTTCCGCAGCGCGTCGAGGTCGCCGTCGTATTCGAAGCCGAGCCCGGCGTGCCCGGTTCCTGCAGTGGTTCCGGCGCCCACACCGACCATGAGGACCCCGCCGTTTTTGGCCGTGAACGCCTCCGTTTCACCGGGTGCCACTCTGCCGGGCGCCGGCCGGGGGCGGGCGCCGATGTCGCGGAGGGTCCGGGTTGCCGCCGTCGGGTCCGCTGCGAACCAGACGCCGACGACGGCGAGGCCCGGTTGCGCCTCCGCGGAGCCCGCCCAGCTGCCGTCGGACGCGCGCGTTGCCGGGTCGGCCAGGAAACTGAAGCGGTCCGCGGCCGTGACCCGGCAGGATGGGCCGTGGTCCGCCTCGATGAGCTCGGCGGTGGTGCCGTCCGGCGCGCCCGCTTCATTGGTGCGGCGGGCAAATTCCGCCAGGTCGCCGACCTCGACGCCGAACGAGGTGGCGCCCTCGTCCGCCGCGCCCTGCTCGGCGAAGTGCAGCGCCAGGCGGCCCGCGCCGGCGTCGAACTCACGCCAGGTTGGCCCGTCGACCGTCTTGACCATGCCCAAATCTGTCAGCAGGCGCTCCCACTGGTCCAGGCGGGAGGTGAAATGGATGGGGCGGACACGCAGCAAGGTGATCTCCCTGATGATTGGGGGCCGGGAGCACAATAGTGCCATGGCTGCTGAGCTGATGGAACTGCTGGTCAAAGACGCCGCCGAGTGGCGGGCCTGGTTGGAAGCGCACCACACGGACAGCCCGGGCGTGTGGCTGGTGCTGCACAAGAAGGGCGGCTCGGTGACGGAGTTGGATTACGAGGCGGCCCTGCAGGAAGCGCTGTGTTTTGGCTGGATCGACGGCCAGGGCAGGCGCCGGGACGCCGAGACTTCCTTCCAGCGGATGACCCGGCGCGGCCCGAAAAGCGTGTGGTCGGCGCGGAACGTGGAACGCATCGGGCGGCTCGAAGCGGCGGCCCGGATGACCCCGGCCGGCCGGGCCGCGGTTGACAGCGCCAAGGCGGACGGCCGCTGGGAAGCGGCCTATGCGGGCCAGGCGTCCGCGGAAGTGCCGGAGGACCTCGCGGCCGCCATCGCGGCGGACCCGCGGGCGCAGGCCATGTTCGAGGTGCTGACGTCGGTGAACCGGTACGCCCTGATCTACCGGACCAACTCGGTCAAGCAGGCGTCCACGCGGGCGCGCAAGATCGCCGGCTTCGTGGAGATGCTCGCGCGCCACGAAGCGCCCTACCCGCAAAGCCGGCGGCCGGGCCCCGGACGTCCTTGACGGCGGCCTCATAACGGCGCGTCATTGACCGGGTCTTCAGCGGCTTCCCAGTAACTGTCAGGGAAGCCGACAGCCTGGTCTGGCATTATGGCCCAATGCCTACTTTCCAGCACCAGCGTTCTCGCGGCGGCTTGCAGAGCCCCCGCTCGCAGCGCGCGCTGTTCTTTGCCGCCGCCGGCCTGCTGGTGGCGGGGGAAGCGGTGTTCTGGCTGATGCTGGCAGCGGTCCAGACGAACTCGGGGCCCGCCCTGCTCGACGGCGGTGTCCATGCTGCCCTGGTCGAGGGCCGGTCGGCCCTCGCGACCGCCGTCCTGGCGGCCGTCAGCACGGTCACCTCGCCCACCTGGATGACGGCCATCGGGGGCCTGGTGGCCCTCGGCTGGGCAACCCGGAAACGGGAAATCTGGCGTCCGGCGTTGCTCCTCGGCGCCATGGTGGCGACCTTCGGGGCATCCACCATCATCAAGCACCAGGTGGCGCGCGCCCGGCCGTCGGCGGCCGACTTCCTCATGGGCCCGGATGATGCGCTGTCCTTCCCATCCGGACACACTTTCGGTATCGGAGTCTTCGCGCTGGTGCTGGTGTATTTGCTGCTCGGCGGCGCCGGGGCCCGCACGGTCCGGCGTTCGACGGCAGTGCTGGCGTATTCGGCGGCCGCCCTCGGAACCTTGCTGGTGGCGTTCAGCCGGCTCTACCTGGGGTACCACTGGCTGACCGATGTCGTGGCCTCGATGGGCCTGGCGGTCGCCATCACGGGCCTGGTGGTGCTGGTGGACGGCCTGCGCGCCGCGCGGATGTCCATGCGGGCAGAGGCGCCGGCGGCGGTGCCTGACGAGCAGACGCCCGACCCGGGGCATTTGGCGGGGGATACCACGGCGGCTTAGCACCCGCACGGCCTCGCACGGGGGCCCGGTCCGGCGCGCGGTGGCACCAGGCTGGCCTAGAAGGCCACGCCCAGCGCCTGGGCCAGAACCACCGCCGAAGCTGAGGACCACGCCTGCGGATGGCAGGACGCCGGATACGGCACGGCTCGGCCGGACTCCGCCGCGGTGACTCCGGCGAACAGTTCCGGGAGGCGGTGGCCGAACGAGGCGGAGGCTGCCAGCAGGCCCTCGGCGAGGACCCGCGCCTCGGCGCTGAATCCCTCGCCGAGCAGGCCCCGGATGGCGACGGCGGTGTCGTGGCTCCAGACCGAACCGCAGTGGTAGCTGAACGGCCAGAACCCCGACGCGCGCCGGGACAGGGTGTGCAGCCCGTAACCGGAGAACAGCTCCGGGCTGAGCAGCCGGTCTGCCACGAGCCGGGCCTCCGCGGCGTCCAGGATCCCGGTGCCCAGCAGGTGTCCCATGTTCGAACCCGGGGTGTCCAGCGCTTCGCCGTGGCCGTCGAGTGCCATGGCAGGGAAGGCGCCGTCGTCGTCGTGCACCCAAAAGCGTTCGCGGAAGTTCTGCTTCTGCGCCGCGGCGAAGTCGCGGAGTTCCTGCCCGCCGGGTTCGCCGTAGGAGTCGAACAGGTCCGCCGCTGCTACGGCTGCCTGGTATGCGTAGCCCTGCACCTCGGAGAGCGCGATGGGGCCCTCGGCCTGGCGCCCGTCCCGGAACTGCATGGCGTCGCGGGAGTCTTTCCAGCCCTGGTTGCTGAGGCCGTGTCCGGACGTGTCCTGGTAGCTGAGGAAGCCGCTCTTACCGGCGGCCCCGGCGGCCAGCAGCCACTGGGCGGCGCGGGCGGCGTTGGGCAGCAGCGAGCGGACCGCCGCGTCGTCGGTCCCGGCGGCTCCCAGCTCGCCCAGCAGGCACAGCCACAGCGGGGTGGAGTCCACCGCGCCGTAATACACCGGCGGCAGCCGCAGGGCCTGGCTTTCGAGCACGAGCTCCTTTGCCCGCAGCTCGTGCAGGATCTTGCCCGGGTCTTCGGCCGCGGCGGGGTCGGTCCCGGTGCCCTGGTAGGCAGCGAGGGCACGCAGGGTTCCCGCGGCGAGCGCTGGGTCCAGTGGCAGCAACAACCGCGCGGCCCAGAGCGAATCCCGGCCGAAGAGGGTGAAATACCACGGCGCCCCGGCCGCGAGGAAGGGCGCGTCGGGCGCCTTGCGGGTCGCTAGCCGGAGCCCGTCGAGCTCGTCGAGGGAGTTGTCCAGCAGCCAGCCAAGTGCTCCTTCTGGCCGGGACCGGCCGGGGCGGGATGCGGGCAGGCGCGCGGCCACGACGGCGTCCTCGGCGTCGGCCAGAGTGGCCTGCCACTCCGCCGCGAACGGCCGCCCGCGGCCGGCCGTGCCGCGCCAGGTCAACAGCTCGCCACCGCCCACCTTGCCGGCCGCGGCCACCGTCAGGGTCTTGCCGCCCTCGCTCCAACGCAATGAGGAGTCATCCGCCACGGAGGGGCGGAGCGGTTCGCGGAATCGGCCCAGCCGGATGGCGGCCATGTCGGTGAAATCCGCGGCGAGCCGCACCTGGATCTCCGCGTCCAGAGCATCCAGCGACGTGGTCAGGCGCAGCGTCACCCGGACAGCGCCGGGGGTGACGGTCCAGGTCTGCAGGAGCTCGACGGCGGGGTCCTCGGTGGGTCCCTCGATGCCCCTTACCAGTCCACGGACCCGGAGCACGCCGCCGGGCGCGGACTCCACCGTGGCAGGTTCCGGCGCATGCCCGTTGACGGTGACCTCCGCCCGGCACAGCATCCTGGTGTCGCCGTGCAACAGCCCGGTGAACCACCCGCCGGTGACGGTCGGATCGGCGGCCGCAGCGCCCGGGCTGTCCGCTGGGCCGCGGCCGCCCAACTGGCCTTCGGCGTCGAGCCACAACTGGGTGGGGGCGGCCACGGAACAGTGCTGACGGTGAAGCGCGGGCTGAACAGTCATGCGCCCCAGCCTATGTCGCACCGGAGCCCCGGCCTAGGACCGGCCCGCGGGACCCCAAGCCCGTTTCAGGCCTGCGGGGCGTCGTCCATCGGGAAGGCCACTGCCTCACCCACCACCCGCAGCGTCAGTTCGGTGCCGGGCCGGGCAATGGACGCATTCCAGTGCCGGATGGTGATGATCTCGCCCCCGCCGGGGTAGCGGTGGTCGGCCACGGCCCCCTCGGCGAGGACCGGAGGCACCGGAAGCTGGAGCCGTACGGTGGTTTCGGGACCGAAGTAGTCCGTGTCCACCACGGTCCCGCGGATGGGCCCGTCTTCGGCGATCCGGATCTGCTCGGGGCGGAGCATGAGCTGCACCCGGCCCTGGGCCGGGGGCCGGCGTACCGGAATGCCGCCCAGCGAGCAGGTGGCCAGCGACCCCTCCATCCAGGCGTCGAGGATGACCGCGTCGCCCAGGAACTCGGCCGTGGCACGGTCCGCGGGGCGGGTGTAGACCACGAACGGGTTGCCGATCTGCGCGAGTTTGCCGCCCCGCATCACCGCTACCTGGTCCGCGAAGGAGAGTGCCTCGGCCTGGTCGTGGGTGACCAGGATGGTGGTTACTCCGGCGTCGTGAAGGACCTTGCCGACGGTGCGCCGGGTGGCGACCCGCAGACCGGCGTCGAGCGCGGAGAACGGCTCGTCCAGCAGCATGAGCTCCGGCTCCCGGGCCAGGGCGCGGGCCAGCGCGACACGCTGCTGCTGGCCGCCGGAGAGCTGGTGCGGGCGCCGCTTGGCCATCGCCGGGTCCAGCGCGACCATTTCCAGCAGCTCGGCCACCCGGGCCTTGACGCCGCGGTGGCCGCCGGGGAGCTTGCCGGCATCCAGACCGAAGGCAATGTTCTGGCCGACCGTCAGGTGCGGGAAGAGAGCGCCGTCCTGCGCCACGTAGCCCACGTGCCGCTTGTGCGCAGGGACCCAGACGCCGTCGCCGGCTACCTTGGTCCCGTTGAGGGAGATGCTGCCGGTCTCGGGGTGTTCGAAGCCGGCGATCAGCCGCAGCAGGGTGGTCTTGCCCGAGCCGGAGGGGCCCACGATCGCCGTCGTTCCGCCCTTGGCGACGGAGAGGTTGACGCCCTTGAGAACCGCCTGCGAACCGAAGTTCTTGGTGACGGCGTCGATTTCCAGGTGGCTGTTGGTGCTGGGGGCCACGGAGGCTGCGACCCGGGGTTCGGGAAGCCTGGAGGGGTGTTGTTCGGTCACTGTCCCGCTGCTTTCTTGGACTGCTGGAAGAGAAGGTAGGTCATCGGCGCCGAGATCAGGATCATCAACAGGGCGTAGGGCGCGGCGCCGGCATAGTCGATTTCGCTGCTCTTGCTCCAGAACTCCGTGGCCAGCGTCCGGGTCCCGTTGGGCGAGAGCAGCAGGGTGGCCGTCAGCTCGTTGACGATCGCGAGGAACACCAGTGCCGCGCCGCCGGCCGCGGCCGGGGCCGTGAGGCGCAAGGTGACGCGGATGAATGCCAGCAGCGGGGGTTTGCCGAGGGCCTGCGCGGCCTCGTCGAGTTCCTTGGGGGCCTGCGAGAGCCCGGACCGGATGTTCACCAGCGCGCGCGGCAGGAACAGCAGCACGTAGGCGGCGACCAGCAGTCCGGTGGTCTGGTAGAGCGTCGGCGCCATCCGGATGCTGACGGTCACGAAGGCGAGGCCGACCACGATCCCCGGCATGGAGCTCGTGATGTAGTTGGAGAGCTCCAGGCCCTTGCTGAACCAGCTGGGACGCCGCACGGCCAGGTACGCCATCGGAAAGGCGACCACCGTGGTGACGGCGGCCCCGGCCAGCCCGTAACCGAGGGTCTGCAGCAGGGCGGGCAGGAACTCGTCCGCCGTCCAGATCTCCGGTCCGCCGGCGAAGATCCAGCGCAGCACGAAGGTCAGCGGCAGCCCGAACGCGAGCGCGGTGAGGGCCAGCAGGGAGAGTTGCGCGGGCAGCTGGTAGGCGTGCAGCGGCAGGCGCAGCGCGCGGGCCTGGGCCCCGGAACCGACCCGGGCGTACCGGGCGCTGCCCCTGCCGCGGACCTCCACCACTAGCAGGATCAGGCAGAAGAAGACCAGCACGCTGGCCAGCATGTTTCCGGCCGTCCCGTTGAAGGTGGACTGGAACTGGACCATGATCGCGGTGGTGAACGTGTCGAAGCGGATCATCGCGAAGGCGCCGTACTCGGCCAGCAGGTGCAGCGAGACCAGGAGCGCGCCGCCGGTCATCGCGATCCGCAGCTGCGGGAGCACCACCCGGAAGAACGCGCGCCATGCCCCAAGCCCCAGCGAGGCGGCGGACTGCTCGATCGCCGGATCCAGCCGGCTGAGCGTGGCGGCCGCCGGGATGTAGACCAACGGGAAGTACGACAGGGTGGCGATCAGCACACCGGACCAGAGCCCGCCCATGGAGGGCACCGCAGAAACCCAGGCATAGCTGTTGACGAAGGCCGGGATCGCCAGGGGCGCGGCGAGCAGCACGGCCCACCACTTGTGTCCCTTGAGGTTGGTGCGTTCCACCAGCCAGGCGCCGCCCACGCCCAGGACCAGGCAAAGCGGAACGGTGATGACCATGAGCAGCACGGTGTTGAGCAGGAGTTCACCCACCCGGGCACGGAAGATCAGGCTGACAGCGGTGTCCCAGCCGGTCGCGACCGTCATGAACGCAACATAGCCGAGTGGGATCAGCGAGAAGAGGGCGATCAGGACCGCCAGGATGGCGACCACGGAGACGCCGAAAGGCGGGCGGGGGCGCGTGCCCCGGCCCGCCGTCGTCGTGCTTCCGGTAGTTCCGGCCGCCGCCAGCGTTTTTGTCACCGGTTTAGAGCAGTCCCGCCTGGGTCATCATTTCGGTGACCTTGGCGGAGTTGAGCTTGGCCGGGTCGACCTTCGGGGCCTGCAGGTCCGTCAGCGGAACCAGCTTGTCATTGGACGGCACGCTGGAGCCGATGGCGTACTCGAAGGACGTGCCCTTCTGCAGCACCTCCTGGCCCTTCTTGCCGGTGATGAACTTGAGGAAGGCCTGGGCCGCGGCCGCGTTCTTCGAGGACTTGAGCACGCCGCCGCCGGAAACGGACACGAACGCGCCGGGATCCTGGTTCTTGAAGTAGTACGGCGTGACGTTCTTGGAGTTTTCGCCGGTCTTGGCCTGGTCGCCGTAGTAGTAGTAATGGTAGATCAGGGCGGCGTCGACCTCGCCGGCGTTGACGGCCTTCATGGCCGCGCTGTTGCCCTTGTAGGCCGTGGAGTTGTCCTTCATGCCCTTGAGCCAGTCCTTGGTGGCGGCTTCGCCCTTGAGTTCCAGCAGCGCCGAGACGATCGCCTGGAAGTCGGCGCCCGACGGCGACGCGGCCCACTTGCCCTTCCACTCGGGCTTGGCCAGGTCCAGCATCGACTTGGGCAGCTTGTCGGCGCTGATCTTGTTCTTGTCATAGACCAGGACCGTGGAGCGGGCCGCGATGCCGGTCCACTTGTTGGTGGACGGGCGGAAGTCGGCGGGAACCTGGTCCACCGTGGCCTTGTCCACGTCCGCGAACAGGCCGGCGTTTTCCACCTGGGCCATGGCGGGGGAGTTCTCGGTGAGGAACACGTCTGCCGGCGAGGCGGCGCCTTCCTGGATGATCTGGTTGGACATTTCGGTGTCCGAGCCCTGCCGGACGGTGACCTTGACGCCGGTCTCGGCGGTGAAGGCGTCCACCCATTCCTTGGTCAGGGTGTCGTGCTGGGCGTTGTATACCGTGATCGCGCCGGACGGTTTGCCGTCGGCCGCGGTGCTGCCGGAGGTCGAGGCGCCCGAGCCGCAGGCGGCGAGGCCGAGCGCGGCGGTGGCTGCAAGGGCGATGCCCGCCAGCGCATTGGTGCGGATCTTCATGAGGCTACTTTCTGCAAGCAAAAGGTCGTAGGTGCCTAACCTCCGTGAGCGGGAAGTTAGGGTGTGCTCACTACGAAAAACTGTAGGTTAGCCAAACCTAAGCAACCAAGCCGATAGCGCCTTAAGTGAGGAGGATCACACGAATTACGTAACCATTGCGTGACTTAATTGCCCGCCGGGGGTTCGGTGGCAGTACCCGGTGCAGGCTCCGCGGCGGTTTCCGTGCCGGTGTCCGCGGTGGTGTCGGTCTCGGCTTCTGCGCTGGTCTCCTCCGGGGCCGGGCGGGGTTTTCCGACGACGGGGAGCTTCCCGGCGATGGACGCCGCGGCCTCGAGCACCATCCAGGCCTGCAGCTGGGTGGACAGTTCGACGGCGGCTCCAGCCGGGTAGCTGCGGCGCGCCGGCAGCTCGGGACGGGCCGAGAAGACCAGCCGGGTGCCCCTGCGTGCCAGCGGTTCCTGCGCCCCGACCACCCGGCGACCCTCCCAGAAGGCCTCCGCCGTGTCGGTCACCAGCAGGGCGGCGGTGGCCCGGACCTCGGCGGAGAGCCGCTCGTCGACCGCGGCCAGGGCAAGGTAGCGGACCAGGATCCCGGTAAAGAGCCCGCCGTCGCCGGTGCCCTCGCAGCGGAGCACCGTGCCCTTGCGTCCCAGCAGCGGCGCCGAGACGGTCAGGTTGGCCGCCACCGCCGCCACGAGCGCCGCCGCGCGGGCCAGGTTCGCCTCGCCGCCCAGCTCCAGCAGGGCACCCAGCACCGGGCCCTGGTTGTAGCTGTAGATGGCGCCCTCCAGTACCAGTTCGCCGCCCGGGGCGATCCGGAGGCCGTCCCGGTACAGGCCCTGTTCCGGGTCGTAGAGCTTCGCGTCGAGCCAGTCGAGCAGGGCCTGGGCTTTGGCGGCCTGCCCGGTCCGGGCGTAATACAGGGCCACCGGGCCCGTGGCCGGGGTGTTCTTGAAATCCCGCTTCTTGCTCCAGAACGTGCCGCCGCCGAGGTCGTCCGTTGACGCCGAGTCGAACTGGAGAGTGAGGCTCTTCAGGACCCGCGCGTTGCGGCGCCGGCCGGAGGTCTTGCGGGTGTCCTCCGCGAGCTTCTCCAACCGCAGGGTGGCCAGGGCAAGCCAGGCCATGTCGTCGTAGTAGTTGTTGACGACGGTCAGGAAGTTCCGCAGCCGGATGCCGGTGACCAGCCGGGAGGCCAGTTTTCCGGCGCTGGGGAGATTGTCGCCGTCGAACCTGGCCGGAGTGTGGCCCCCGGTGCCGAGTTCGCGGCGGCCGGCGTCCACAAGGCAGTCCACATAGTGCGCCTGCCACCAGTAGTGCCACGGCCGGGCCAGGTTCTTGAGCCGGCCGGACGGTCGGGCGATCGCGGCGATGTGGGTGCCGGGCAGGAAGAAGAGCCGCTGCCCGAACAACCGGGTCACCGAACGCGCGGCCTCGTCGGCGCGGAAAGACCAGTTCGGGACGGGGGAGTGGGCAGCGGCTGCGGTCATGGTGCAAGCCTAGTAGCGACGGCGGTCCCGGCGCGGAATCTAGGGGCCGGGGTGCGCAATGTTTGCATTCCAGTTAACCTGAACTAACTAATGTTCCCCGGTGCCGTGGGCTGTGCAGTCTGACGGCGGGATCGTGGTTCCACATCAAGGAGGATGCATGGACGTCTTGGGTACTGTCGCACTGATCACCGGGGGCGCGTCCGGCCTGGGGGCCGCCACGGCGCGGCGACTGTTCGACGCCGGCGCTTCCGTGGTGCTGGTGGATCTGCCGGCCTCGGCCGGGGAGGACTTCGCCGCCGAACTGAACGCTCGCGGCCACGCCGCTGCCGGGGCCCCGGCGGGCACCGGCAGCCCGGAACCTGCGAACCATGCCGTCTTTGTCCCCGCGGACGTCACCAACGAAGAGCAGATGCAGGCCGCCGTCGACGCCGCCGTCGCCCTCGGGCCGTTGCGGGTCGTGGTGAACTGTGCGGGCATAGGCACCCCTGGCAAGGTGCTGGGCCGCGACGGAGTGCTCCCGCTGGCAACGTTCAACCGCGTGATCCAGATCAACCTTGTGGGCACCTTCAACGTCATCCGCCTGGCCGCCGCCGCGATGGCCGCCACCGAACCGGCCGTCACGGAGCTGGGCGGCCCGGAGCGCGGCGTCATCATCAACACCGCCTCCGTAGCGGCCTTCGACGGCCAGATCGGCCAACCCGCCTATGCTGCCTCCAAGGGGGCCGTCGCCGCCATGACCCTGCCGATCGCCCGGGAACTGGCGCGTTCGCTGATCCGCGTCGTCACGATCGCGCCGGGCATCTTCGAAACCCCCATGATGTCCGGGCTTCCGCAGGAGGCGCAGGACTCGCTGGGGCAGCAGGTGCCGCACCCGTCCCGGCTGGGCCGGCCGGCCGAGTACGCCAACCTCGCCGCCCACATCGTTGACAATGCGATGCTCAACGGGGAGACCATCCGGCTCGACGGCGCCATCCGGATGGGACCGAAGTGACGCTCGTCGTGGACACTCCTGCCTCCATTGACCGGGCCCCTGCCGGACTGCCGACCGCCGATTTCTTTGACTTCGAATCGATGCTCAATGCCGCCGAGCAGGCCAAGCTGGCGGAGCTGCGTGAGTTCCTGGCCCGCGAGGTGGCGCCGTTCGCCACCCAGTGGTGGAATGACGCCGAGTTTCCGGCATACATCCTGCCCAAGCTGGCGGCGCTGGAGCTTAGCGCCCCGGCCCAGCGCGGCTACAGCAACCTGTTCGCCGGCCTTGTCATCGCCGAGATGACCCGGGTGGACACCTCGCTCGCGACGTTCTTCCTGGTGCACCACGACCTGTTCGTGGAATCCCTGTACGGCTTCGGGTCCGAGGAGCAAAAGGCCCGGCTGCTCTCCGACGCGGCGAACCTGCGGACCACCGGGGCGTTCGCGCTGACCGAGCCGGATCACGGCTCGGACGTCGCGGGCGGCATGGTAACCACCGCGCGCCGGGTCTCCGGCGGGGACGCCGGCGACTACTGGCTGCTCAACGGCGCCAAGCGCTGGATCGGCAACGGGACGTTCTGCGACTACATGCTGGTCTGGGCCCGTGATGAGGCCGACGGCGGAATCCGCGGCTTCATCGTCGACGCCACGCTGCCCGGCGTCACCCGCAGCCGGATCGAAAACAAGATCGCGCTGCGCACGGTGCAGAACGCGGACATCGTGTTCGCCGACGTCCGGGTGCCCGAATCGGACCGCTTCGCCGGGATCAACAGCTTCGAGGACACCAACGAGCTGCTGCGCGGTTCGCGGATCATGGTTGCGTGGCAGGGTGTGGGGCAGCAGCTGGCCGCGTTCGACGTCGCCCGGCAGTACGCCGTTGAACGCCATCAATTCGGGCGGCCGCTGGCCAAGTTCCAGCTGGTCCAGCAACAGCTGGTGACGATGCTCGGCAACGCCGTGGCCAGCATGGGCATGATGGTCCGCATCGCACAGCTGCAGGATGAAGGCGCCGCGGACATGCCCCAGGTGGCGCTGGCGAAATCCTATGTGACTGCCCGGATGCGCGAAACCGTGGCAATGGGCCGGTCCCTGCTGGGCGGCAACGGGATCGTGACGGATTACCGGATGGCCAAGATCTTCGCCGACGCCGAGGCGATCTACACCTACGAGGGCTCGTACGAGATCAACACCCTGATTGTGGGCCGCGCCGTGACCGGCGTGTCCGCGATCGTCTAGCCCGCGGACCCTGACTCGGACCCCGGCAGGGGGTTGGGCTGCTTCTCGCCGGCCTCGATCCGGTAGTCCAGGCTGTTGTTCTTCACCGGCACGGGGCAGGTGCCGTAAGGGGTGAAGGCGCTGGGGTAGTTAATGGCCCGGTTAAAGTCCAGGACCACGGTCCTGTTTCCCCTGGAATCGATGCGGGGCCTGGCGGTGGAGACCTTGCGCCATTCGTCGGTCGAGTCTCCGTTGGTCTCGTCGTGGAAGGTCACGGTCAGGGCGCCGAGTTTCTCCTCCTCGGCCTGCAGGCGGCTCTCATGTTCCTGGCCGGGCAACCGGAAGACGAGCTCGCCGACGGAGCGGTGCACCCCGTCCACCAGCGGGTTGGCGGTGCCGATGGGGACGTCCACGGGCTCGGGGTAGGGCGTGAACCGCGCCTCGAGAACGAGGTCCGGCCGGTAGCCGAAGGTGGGCACGCCGTCGAACCCGGTGAACACGGGCGACGCCGAGTCCCGGGTGCGGAGCGCGTACCGGTCTGCCCGCATCGCGAGTTCCACCACGACCTGCCGGCCGTCGTCACCGCCGTACTGGACCCACAGCAGGGACTCCTCGTTGGCCAGGGCCGCGCTGATGGTTCCGTCGACCGGTTCGCCGGTCTCGACGAGTGTCAGGCCGTCGGCCGCGTCGGCGGTGAGGAACGCCGTCGTGCCGTCCGTGGACCACAGGCCGGGGACGAGGTCGACGGCGGCCGGCCGCTCCGCCAGCCACTGGAACGATGTCAGCGTGAGCCAGCCGTAGGGGCTGGCGAGGGCCGCGTTGCGGTTCTTCCGGAAGCGCTGCCAGCGGGCGAGCTGCGGGTCGGGCTGCTGCGTGCTCATGGGGTCCTCTCAGGCGGTGAGTTGCTGCCCAAGATACAACCGAAGACCGGTGCGGCGAATTCCTCCCCAAGTAACTCGCAATTGTTGCCGCTTTGCGCGCTCAAAACGTCAACAACTGCCAGTCAGTTGGGGGCGGGCGTCGTTGACAGGGCGGCGGCCACGAGCTGCGCCGCTGTAGTACGGGCGGCGGCGGCCGCGGCGGGGTCGGCGTCGAGGACGCCGCTGGCCAGGCCGCCGTCGAGGACCAGGCTCAGGCTGCGGGCCAGTCGGTCCGGCTCCTGAACTCCGGCCTGCTCTGCCAAGTCCCGGATCCAGGCCAGAATGTGCTGTTTGTGGGCGACCGTCCGCTCGTGCACCCGGGTGCCGGAGGCTGATTCGGCGGCCGAGTTGATGAATGCACAGCCGCGGTAGCCGTCGCGGCGGGAGGCCGTGGACAGGGCGTCGAAGAGTCCGACCAGTTGATCCGCGGGGTCCGGCCCGGCGGCGTCGGCGGCGGCGTGCAACTGCCCGGACCAGACCTCATCCACCCGCTCGAGATAGGCCAAAATCAGGTCATCCTTGGCCGGAAAATACTTGTAGAACGTGGCCTTCGCGACCCCGGACTCCGCGATGATGGTGTCGACGCCGGCCGCCCGGAGGCCCTCGGCATAGAAGAGCCGGAAGGCCGTGGCCAGGATCTTGTCCTTTGCCTGTCCTGCCGGGGTCCGGGCAGCGCGCTGCCCTGCGGCGGTAGGCGCGGTGGCTGCTGTCGGCGTCATGCCTTCATGGTACACAGACCAGTCTGTCTGCGACCTCCGCTTGACCCTTGCTGTAGACAGACCTGTCTGATAGCGTCTCGGCAAGAGTAGACAAGCCTGTCTACCCGTTGTTCCCGAATCCTTCTCGAAAGAGGTCTCCGTGAAAATTGCAGTATTTGGCACCGGCACCGTCGGACCCGCCGTCGCCGGCGCGCTGGCGAAGCTCGGCCACGACGTCGTCATCGGAACCCGCGATCCCCAGGCCACGCTGGCCCGGACCGAGGCTGGCCCGATGGGCGGCGTCCCGTTTGCCCGGTGGCATGCGGAACACGGCGATACGGTGGTGACGACCTTCGCCGAGGCAGCTGCGGGCAGCGACATTGTTGTCAACGCCACCAACGGCACCGGATCACTGGACGCGCTCACCGCCGCGGGCGCCGTCAACCTGGCCGGCAAGGTCATTGTGGACATCGCGAACCCGCTCGATTTCTCCCAGGGCTTCCCGCCGTCCCTGAACCCGGTGAACACCGACAGCCTCGGCGAACAGCTCCAACGGGATTTTCCGGACGCGCGGGTGGTCAAGACCCTCAACACGATGAACGCCAGTGTCATGGTGGACCCGGCAAGCGTGGCCGGCGGCGACCACTCGGTGTTTGTCGCCGGCAACGACGCGGAGGCCAAAACGGTGGTAGCCGGACTGCTGGCGGAGCTCGGCCACCGCGACATCATCGATTTGGGCGACATCACTGCGGCCCGCGGAACAGAGATGCTCCTGCCGGTCTGGCTGCGGCTCATGGGCACCTTCGGTAATGCGGACTTCAACTTCAAGATCGCGCGGTAGGCGCCCCGGCGGTAGGCGCCCCGGCGCTGCTGCCGCCGGCAAATCCGGCAGGCGGGGCGGCTCCGGTAGCCCGGGCGGCTTAGATAACGCCCGGGTAGCTGGAGAGGATGTAGTCAGCGGCCGCGGGCCCCTTCATGCGGAGCGGCGTGCGTCCGGGGCGGATCCTTTTCTGCTTCATGGCCACCCAGAAGTCGTCTTCGGGCCGGGGCGCTGTCTGGGACAGGAAACACCAACTCGTGTAGATCCCGTAAAGGCAATCCCGTCCGAGGACGGCGCCCGGTGCGGCGTCGTGCGCGGTGGCTTCCTGAAGGAACTGGTCGTACTGCGAATATGCCATGACTGGCTCGTTTCCGCTGGGTGCATTTTGTGCCGCCGAGGGCTACAGCAGCTGATGCTTGGACGCCATGCACGGGGCGTTAGCAGGGTCTCGGAGGCGGCGATTTCCGCCGATCCGAGGATGGTGCTGGATATCTCTCTACAACGTAGACGTTACGCGTAGACTACTTGATAAGCAAGCGTGCTAATTTGCCGTCCGCCGGGCGGCTTGAAAGTTCGCCCGCTACCCGATCGGAGCCTCATGCCACCCGCAGAACTGCCGGAGCTTCACCCGGCGACCGCCTCAAAACCGCGGCTCAGCCGGGAGGTGGTGCTCGCCGCCGCGCTGGCCCTGATTGACGCCGAAGGGCTGGACGCACTCACCATGCGGCGCCTCGGGCAAGAGCTCGGCCGGGACCCGATGGGGCTGTATCGCTATACGGCAAACCGGGCGGCGGTGTTGGACGGCGTCTCGGAACTCGTCCTGAACGAACTCGCCATCTTCCCCGACGACCCGGACTGGCAGGCCCAGCTCCGGCGCATCGCCCACGACCTCCGCGAACTGGCGCTCCGGCACCCGAACGTTGTGCCACTGCTGGTAACCCGCCCGCTCTCGACGCCGCTGGGCCTGCGCCCGCTGGGGACGCTGCGGCCCCTGGAACAGATTCTGTCCCTGTTGATTGATGCCGGGTTCGCGCCGGCCGACGCACTTCACGTTTACCGCGCCTACTACGGCTATCTGTACGGGCACATCCTCAACGAATTGCAGGAGTTCATCGTCGATCCGGAGGAGAATGAAGCCCTGCTTCGGTTGGGCCTGCACCGGTTGCCGCCCAAGGAATTTCCCCGGCTCCGGGCCTTGGCCCCCGTCCTGGTCGACTACGACGGCATGGCCGAACTGGACGAAGGCATCACCATCCTGCTCAGCGGACTCGCCGCGCGCCTGTCCTCGCGGGCCTAACACTCCATCTCGCCGGAAGGCTTCCAGCATGTTCCTCCTCTTTGGCTTCAAGACCGTCCTGAGCGATAGGCCCGGACGGCTCGCCACCTGCCAGTACTGCGGGCAGTTCGTCCACCATCAACTCCAAGAGCGGGCCACGAAGTTCACGGTTTTCTTCATCCCGGTCCTCACCACGGCCAGGAGCTACCGGATTACCTGCTCGAACTGCGGCCGGACTTCGGCGATCAGGGCGCGGCAGAAAAACGCCCTGGCCTGGTGAACGGGGTAGCCGTCCAGGGGGCGGACACTTCTTCGCGGCGGTTCCCGCTTTCCCGCGAGCCGGGTAACATCCGAGGGGTACAAGTAACCCGGCTCACAGTATCCAGCGCAGTGTACGAGCCAAGTCGAACCCTCGAAAGATAGTTTCCATGGCTGACACTGCATTGACTTCCGGCGCGGATCTCGCCTCGGAACTGCGCGCCGATGTCCGCCGGGTGTCCACCCTCCTCGGCGAATCCCTGGTCCGTCAGCACGGCCCCGAACTCCTGGCCCTCGTTGAGCAGGTGCGCCTGCTGACCAAGGAATCCAAGGAGGCCGCCCGCGGCGGTGCCGATGCCACCGGGCCGTGGAGCTCGTACGACGTCGTCGCCCAGGTCCGCGAACTCCTCGGCTCACTGCCGCTAGAGCAGGCGACCGACCTGGTCCGGGCGTTCGCGTTCTACTTCCACTTGGCCAACGCCGCCGAGCAGGTGCACCGGGTCCGCGGCCTGCGGAACCGGCCGGAAAAGGATGGCTGGCTCGCCAAGGCGGTCGAGGAAATCGCGGAACAGGCCGGTCCCGCCGTGCTCCAGGAGGTGGTGGACGAACTCGACGTCCGGCCGGTCTTCACCGCGCACCCTACCGAAGCTTCCCGCCGGTCGGTCCTGGACAAGATCCGCAGGCTCTCCGACGTGTTGGCCGAGGCCACCAAGGAGGGCACCTCGGCACGCCGCCGCCAGGACCGCCAGCTGGCCGAGGTGATCGACCAGATGTGGCAGACGGACGAGCTCCGTCAGGTCCGGCCCAGCCCCGTAGACGAGGCCCGGAACGCGATCTATTACCTCACCGGCATCCTCACCGACGCCATGCCGGAAATGCTCTCGGACCTGTCAGATCTTGTCGGCGAGCACGGTGCCACCCTCCCGGTCGCCAAGGCACCGATCCGCTTTGGCTCCTGGATCGGCGGGGACCGGGACGGCAACCCCAACGTCACCGCCGCCGCCACCCGGGAGATCCTACAGATCCAGAACCAGCACGCCATCCGAATCAGCATCGGCCTGATCGACGGGCTGATTTCCATCCTGTCCAATTCGACGGCGCTGGCGGCAGCGGACCAGGCCCTGCTGGACTCGATCGACGTCGACCTGCGAAACCTGCCCGGGCTGGACCGCCGGGTCCTGGAACTGAACGCGCAGGAACCGTACCGGCTCAAGCTCACCTGCATCAAGGCCAAGCTGCTCAATACCGGCCGCCGGGTGGCCGCCGGGTCCGCCCACGAGCCGGGCCGCGATTATGCCGCCACCGCGGAACTGCTCGGCGAACTGGGCCTGCTGGAAGCTTCGCTGCGCCGCCACGAGGCCGGGCTCGCCGCCGACGGCGCATTGGCCCGGGCGCGCCGGGCAATCGCCTCCTTCGGGCTGCACCTTGCCACGCTGGACATCCGCGAACACGCAGACCGCCACCACGACGCCGTCGGGCAATTGATGGACCGTCTGGGCGGACCGGGCGTGCGGTACGCCGAACTGAGCCGCGCCGAGCGGCTGGAGGTGCTGGGCTGGGAGCTTGCGTCCCGCCGGCCGCTCTCGGGCCACCCGATTAAGCTCGACGGCGACTCGGACAGCACCTACGACGTCTTCCGCGAGATCCGCCGGGCGCTGCGCAGCTACGGCCCGGACGTGATCGAGACGTACATCGTCTCCATGACGCGCGGCGCGGACGATGTGCTGGCCGCCGCCGTGCTGGCCCGCGAGGCCGGGCTGCTGAACCTCTTCGGGGCGGCACCCTATGCCAGGATCGGCTTCGCCCCGCTGCTGGAGACCGTCGAGGAGCTGCGCGCCTCGGCGGAAATCGTGGATGCTCTGCTGTCGGATTCGTCCTACCGCGAGCTGGTCCGGCTGCGCGGCGACGTGCAGGAAATCATGCTCGGCTACTCCGACTCCAACAAGGAATCCGGGGTGATGACGAGCCAGTGGGAGATCTACAAGACCCAGCGCAAACTGCGCGACGTCGCCGCTCGGCACGGTGTCAGGCTGCGGCTCTTCCACGGCCGCGGCGGCTCCGTGGGCCGCGGCGGGGGGCCGACCTACGACGCGATCATGGCCCAGCCCAATGGGGTGCTTGAAGGCGAGATCAAGTTCACCGAGCAGGGCGAGGTCATCTCGGACAAGTACTCGCTGCCCGAGCTGGCCCGCGAGAACCTCGAACTCTCGCTCGCGGCGGTGCTCCAGGGCTCGGCGCTGCACCGCACCCCGCGCACTTCCGAGGACCAGCGGGTGCGGTACGACCACGTCATGGAGACGCTTTCGGACGCTGCGTTCGCCCGGTACCGGACCCTGATCGAGGACCCGGACCTGCCCGCCTACTTCATGGCGTCCACCCCGGTGGAACAGCTGGCGTCGCTGAATATCGGCTCGCGGCCCTCCAAGCGCCCGGATTCCGGGGCAGGGCTCGAGGGACTGCGGGCCATCCCGTGGGTATTCGGCTGGACCCAGTCGCGGCAGATCGTGCCGGGCTGGTTCGGCGTCGGCTCCGGGCTCAAGGCAGCCCGCGAGGCCGGTCACGCCGAGCAGCTTAAGGAGATGATGGCGGGCTGGCATTTCTTCCGTTCCGTGCTTTCCAACGTCGAAATGACGCTGGCCAAGACCGACATGGACATTGCCGGCTACTACGTCTCCACCCTGGTCCCGGCCGAGCTGCACCACCTGTTCCACACCATTCGGGCCGAGTTCGCGCTGACCGTGGCCGAAGTCCAGAACCTTACAGGCGAGGACCTGCTGCTCGACGCGCAGCCGACGCTCAAGCGCTCGCTGGAGATCCGCGACCAGTACCTCGATCCGATCAGCTACCTGCAGGTGGAGCTGCTGCGTCGCGTCCGGGCGGAGGCCGCCGCCGGGGAGGGCATGCCCAGCGCAGGGATCGACGAACGGCTCCAGCGCGCCATGCTGATCACCGTCAACGGCGTCGCCGCCGGGTTGCGCAACACCGGCTAACCGGACGCTCCCGCACGTCCTGCACGGTTTTTCCGGACGCTCCCGCACGTCCTGCACGGTTTTTCCGGACGCTCCCGCACGTCCTGCACGGTTTTTCCGGACGCTCCCGCACGTCACGCGGGAGGGTCTGCTCGAATCCGGCAGGATCTGCGGGAGGGTCGGAGCCCCGGCTAGGCTTGAACCCATGCCGTCCTTCCAGACCAGACTCAAGATCACCGGGCTGAAGCCGGGCAACCCGCCGGAAGCCGTGATGGCCGCCGCTGTCGAGGCCCTCGAGACGCGGCACCATGTGGAGTCCAACCAGCTGGAACTCGCCGGCGGCGTGCCTCAGCTGAACCTGCGTTTCCTGGTGGACGCCACCGCCTACTCTGCCGAGAACAGCCAGGCCCTGACGTCGGCCGCCATGATGCGCGACGCCGTCGAACGCGTTGCGGTGACCGGGAACCTGACAGTGCTGCGCCGCAACCGGGGCCGCTGGGCGCCGATCTAGAAGTCCAGTTCCTTGTCCGGGTCTTCCACCGGGGAGGGGCTGCCGCGGCGGCGGGTAACGATCACGCCGACGACGGCACCGATCGCCAGGCCRGCGCCGACACCGATCAGGGAACTGGCCCAAAAGGGCAGCCGGGTGGTCGAACCGGTGACGTACCCCAGGCCCACCGACCAGACCGCCCAGAGTGCGCCGCCCAGAGCCGCACAGAAGCTGAAGCCGCGGGTGGACACGTTGGCGATGCCGGCCGCGGCCGTGGCGGCCAGCCGGCCGCCGGGGATAAAACGGATGCCGATGATGGCGCCGTAGGTCGAAGATCGGCCCGCCTTGGCGATGGCCCGATGCACCCCGCTGTGAAACTGCCGGCCCCAGCTCCACCGGTCCAGCACATGGCTGAGGCGCCGCTTGAACAGCTGGAAGACCACGAGGTCGCCGAGCCAGGAGGCCAGGGCGGCGATCAGGACCACCAAGAACACATTGGCGCGGCCCTCGGCGGACAAGGCGCCGGCGGTGATGACCAGCATTTCGGAGGGGACCGGCGGAAAGATGGCGTCGGCGAAGACCGCGGGGCCGATCCAGAAGTAGATCGCGGATCCCCAGGCGTCCACATTGGCCAGGTCCATGGCCACAAGTTACCCCATCAGCGGGGCCGCGGCTGAGCACCCTGGCCAACGCCGGCTGCGCCGCGGCGCGCTGGGGGTACCGGTGCGGCTGGTACGGCTAGCGGGCTTCGGAAAGCTCGAGCCGGCTGCGGTACTCCACCGGGCTGCCCGAGATGGGGTCCACGAAGCGGATGCCGCGGGCCAGGAGCTGGAGCGGTTTGGCGTAGTCGTCCGGCGCCTTGTCCAGCAGCTCGGGATAAAACGCGTCGTTCACAATCCCGAGGCCCAGCGAGGCCATATGCACCCGGAGCTGGTGGGTCTTCCCGGAATGGGGCTCCAACCGGTACAGAGCGCGGCGCGGCGCGGCGCCGTCGGCCGCTGCACCGCTGGCGGGTCCGGCGTCGGACGTCCCGGCGAAGGTGCGGAGCCGCTCGATCCTGGTCTCGGCGTTGGGTTCGCCCTCGATGACCTCGGCGAGCAGGTAGCTGCGGGACTTGGTCATCCGGTTCCGCACCACCACGGGGAAGTCGACGGCGGGATGCCCCGGGCCCGGCTCCGCAGCGGACACGCACTCGTACTCCTTCCGGACCTGGCGCTTCTCGAAGAGCACCTGGTACTTCCCTCGGGTCGCCGGGTTGGTCGAGAGCAGCAGGATGCCTGCCGTCATACGGTCCAGGCGGTGCATCGGAATCAGGTCCGGCAGCTCCAGCTGGTTCCTCAGGCGCACCAGGGCCGACTCCTGAATGTAGGTGCCGCCGGGCGTGGTGGGCAGGAAGTGCGGCTTGTCGACGACCAGGAGATGTTCGTCCTGGTGCAGGATGTTCAGCTCTACCGGGATCCGGGTTTCCGGCGGCAACGAGCGGTAGTACCAGATGAAGGTGTGGCGCTCCAGCGGGGTGGTGCGGTCCAACGGAATGCCGGCCTCGCCCACGATCTCGCCGGCGTCGAAGCGGTCCTCGATGCCCCGCGGGTCGATGTGCCCCCAGCGGTGCATCATGTAGTCCATCGCGGTGTCCCAGGGCCCCTCGTCCGGCAGCCGGAGGCGGGTGGCGTTCACGCCGTCGCGCACGGGAAGGGGGGATTGCATCACCGCCCCATTCTACTTTGCCGCCCAGGACACTCACCCAACCCCCGGTTGCCCCGGCCGCGCGCACCCTGGCCCCGCCCGCCCCGGCCCGACCGCCAGCCCGCGCCCACCTCAGGCCCCGGCCGAGCTGGGCCCGCTTCGACGGTTCCGCGCCCGCTCGACGATTCCAAGCGTCGAGCCAGCACGGAACCGTCGAAACGGCGCCGACAGTATAAAAGTTCTTGACAAATAAAACTGTCGGCGAGCAAGCTTGAAGCATGTTGGATATCGCAGTGATTGAGGATCCCGCCGCCGCTGAGGCCTCGCTGGATCCGATCCGGACCCGCATTCTGCGGGAGTTGGCCGAGCCGGGGTCCGCGACGCAGCTCGCCGCGAAGGTGGGCCTGCCGCGGCAACAGGTGAATTACCATCTCAAGTCCCTCGAGCGGCACGGCCTCGTCGAACTCGTGGAGGAGCGGCGCCGCGGCAACGTCACCGAACGCATCCTGCGGGCGACGGCGGCCTCGTACCTGATTTCCCCTTCGGCGCTGGCCTCGGTGGCGCCGGATCCGCACCGTTACTCGGACCGGTTCTCGGCCTTCTGGCTGCTGGCGCTCGCGGGGCGCATGGTCCAGGAGCTGGGCAGGCTCATCGCCGGGGCGGCAGCGGCCCGAAAGACGCTCCCCACCTTCGCCATCGACGGCGAGATCACGTTCCGCTCAGCCGCCGACCGGGCCGCCTTCGCCGAGGAGCTCGGTCTCGCGGTGGCCCGGTTGGTGGACAAGTACGACGACGGCGGCCCGGCCGCGGCAGGCGCTCCGGCCGCCGGCTCGCGGGCTCCGGGCACAGGACGCAAACACCGCCTCGTCGTTGCCCTCCACCCGACCCTGAAATCCTCACCCGAAACACCGAACGCCAAGGAGCGCGATCATGACTGACAAGCGGGACTTCGAAATCGTCTACGACACCGAACTGCCCGGGACGCCGGAGCGCGTCTGGGAAGCGGTCACCCGCGGAACCCCGGCCTGGATGTTCCCCACGGACCAGTGGCCGGCCGTCAGGACCGTGGCGGAATACCCTTCGCACCTTGTCTCCCGGATGGACGGTCCCGACGGCTGGTTCAACCAGCTCGAGCACGTGCTGGAACCGCTGGACGGCGGACGGGCGCGGCTGCACTACGTCCACAGCGGCATCTTCACGGACAACTGGGACGAGCAGTACGACGGCGCCAGCAAGCACACCGCCTTCTACCTGCACACCCTGGGCCAGTACCTGGAGCACTTCGATGGCAGGCCGGTGGTCTTCACGGACATCCAGGCGCCGTCCGCGTCCCAGGCCCCGGACGGCTTCGACCGGCTCAAGAAGGCCCTCGGCGTCGACGGATCGGCCCCGGGCGACACGGTGGAGTTGGACGTCGACGGCGTCGGGCACCTCGCCGGGCAAGTGGACTTCGCCAACCAAAACTTCCTCGGGCTCCGGACCGCCGATGCGATGTACCGCTTCTTCGGGCGCAACGCCTTCGGGGCCCCGGTGGGCATGACCGTGCATGACTTCAGTGGATGTCGGGATGCCGGGACGACGGCGACGGCGTGGGGCGCGTTCCTCGACAAGGTCTACGTGTAGCCGCGGCGCCGTCGTCACGCCTCGCCCTCGCGCCGTTTCGACGGTTCCGTGCGCCCTCGATGTTTCCAAGCATCTACCCGGCATGGAACCGTCGAAACGGGCGGTGATGCAGGGGGAGTGGCGTGGCGCGGGTACCGGGACGACGCCGGGCACGGTCAGGCGATGGCGGCGGCGGGCGGGGGCGCAAGGCTCCGGCGCAGCTGCGGGGCACCGTCCAGCCGGGCTTGGGCCGCGCGCAGGGCCAGGACTGCGGTCTCCAACTGCTCCGGCGGCAGGGTGAAGGGCAGCCGCAGGTAGTGCTCGAAGGCCCCGCCGACGCCGAACCGAGGCCCTGCCGCGAGCCTGATGCCGAAATCGGGGGCGAGTACTGCGAGGGCCGTGCTGACCGGGTCCGGAAGCCGGCACCAGACGGACAGGCCGCCGTCGGGCCGTTCAGGCTCCCAGCCCGGTAGGTGCCCGCGGACCAGCTCCAGCAGGGTGTCCCGGTTTTTACGCAGTGCCGCGAGCCGGGCGGGAAGGGGCTCTGCCAGGTCGTTGACCAGGTGCACTGCGGCGAGCTGCTCCACTACCGGGCCGCCGAGGTCGAAGGTGGTGCGGGCTGCGGCGAAGCGCTGGATCAACGGCGGGCTGGCCCGGATCCAACCTGTGCGGAGCCCCGCCCAGTGCGACTTGCTGAGCGATCCGATCGACACCACGGCCGGGCTGAACGCGGCCATCGGAGTGGAACGGGCGCCGTCGAGGTTCAGCTCCCGCAGCGTCTCGTCCACCACCAGCACGGTGCCCGCCGCCGCAGCCGCCGCTACGAGGCGGCGCCGCTGCGAATCCGGCATCAGCCGGCCGGTCGGGTTATGGAAGTCAGGCACCACGTAGGCCATCGCGGGCCGCTGCTGTGACAGCGCCAACTCCATCGCCTCGAGATCCCAGCCGGCCGTACCGCCGACGTCGAGGGCCGGCGCGCCTGATCCGCCGCGGGGCGCAGCGGGCATGGCCACCGGCACCGTCCTGCAGCCCGCGGCCCGGATGGCGTCGAGTGCGTTCGGGTAGCTCGGGTGTTCGACCAGCACCTTTCCGGACCGGCCCGCGAGGGTCCGCAGCACGATGTTCAGGGCGTGCTGCGCACCGGAGGTGACCAGGATCTGCTCCGCGGTGGTGGGTACCCCGGCCGCGGTGTAGCGGGCCGCGACCGCCGTCCGAAGCGGGCCCACTCCGAGGGCGTCATAGCCGAAGCCGGGCAGCAGGACCGGCAGCTCCGTCAGTGCGGCGGCAAACGCGCGGTGCACTACTTCGCCGCTCGCGGGCAACGAGGCATAGGCCAGGTCGAGGAGACCGTCCGGAACGGCCAGCCCGGGAGCGCCGCTGAGCCGCGCGCCGTCGTCGTTTCCCCCCGCGCGCAACGGGCCGTGGCCGGGGATGCGGCTGCGGCTCCGGCTGCCCGGGCCGCCGCTCAGGAAGTCCTGGTCGCGCAGCAGGGCGTAGGCGGCGGTCACGGTGGTGCGGCTGATGCGGAGAGCCGCCGCCAGCGACCGTTCGCTGGGCAGGGCGACGTCGAGCGGGACGCGGCCGTCGAGGATGAGCAGGCGGACGACGTCGGCCAGCTCGCGGTAGGCGGGCGCGGCGCCGATGTTCCACCCGCCGAGCAGGCGGACCAGCGAGCTGGAATTCAGGGCTCCGGACATAAGGCCAGTATTTCAAACTGGCTATGGATTACAAGGCCAGTTATCGTAAAGGATGGGGTCATGTTGACGCGCAGACTCCTCCAGCTCCTGATCGGCCTTGCCCTCTACGGCGTGTCGTTGGCCATGGTCATCCGGGCCAGTCTGGGGACGGCGCCGTGGGATGTCCTGCACCAGGGGTTGGCTGGCAGGACCGGCCTGAGCCTGGGCACGGTGGTGATCGGCGTCAGCTTCCTGGTGCTCCTGCTCTGGATTCCGCTGCGTCAGTGGCCCGGGATCGGCACCCTGTGCAACGCAGTGCTGGTGGGGGTGTTTGCCGACGTCGGGCTGGCGCTAATTCCGCAGTTCTCGCACTTGGGCGGCCAGATCGCGCTCCTGATCGGGGCCGTCCTGCTCAACGGGGTGGCCTCGGCCCTGTACATCGGGGCGCGTCTCGGACCCGGGGCACGGGACGGACTGATGACCGGACTCGCCCGGCGCACCGGGTGGCCGGTACGGGGCGCGCGGACCGGGATCGAGGTGGTGGTGCTGGCCGCCGGCTGGCTCCTGGGTGGCTCGGTGGGCGTCGGGACGGTGCTCTATGCGCTGGCGATCGGTCCGCTGGTGCAGCTCCTGCTGCCGCGGTTCACCGTGCCGGAGCCGAAACGGCCCGAATCCCCGCTAGCGGCAGGCGACCCCGCCACCGCCGCACTCTGAACACCCGTCACGTCTGGTCCCGTCACACCTTGTCCCCGGGTGCCGGCGGCGGCTGGCAGCGGGGGCAGTAATAGATGTCCCGTTCCTCGGCGCCGGTCTCCTTGGCGAGGACCCCGCGGCGGATGGGGGTGCCGCACTTGAGGCAGGGTTGGTGCTCGCGACGGTACACCCAGTACCCGGGTCGCCCGGCGGTCCTGCCCACGGGGACGCCGCGCGCGTTCAGCACCGTGGTGCGTCGGCCGGGACCCAGGTTGGCGGTCAGCAGGACCTTCGCGTCGGTGACCATCGCCGCCAGGTCGGGAACCGCCGAAACGGGCGACGCGGGGTGAACGCCGGACAGGAAGCACGCCTCGCAGCGGTAGATGTTGCCGATCCCCGCGAGGTTGCGCTGGTCCAGCAGGGCGACGCCGATCGGCACCTCGGGCGCCGCGAGCAAGCGGCGTTCGGCTTCGGCCATGTCCCAGTCCGGGCCGAGGAGGTCCGGTCCGAGGTGGCCCACGACGGCGCCCTCCTCGGCGGTAGGGATGACTTCCAGCAGCCCCAGCGAGAACCCGACGGCGTCCGCCGACGCCGTGCGCAACACGCAGCGCGCGGTGAAGCCGGGCTTGCGCCACCGGCCGCCCGGCGGATAGACCTGCCAGGTCCCTTCCATCTTCAAGTGCGAGTGGATGGTGAGCCGGTCTTTCGGCGCCGGACCCGCCACCCGCATCAACAGGTGCTTGCCGCGGGGAATCACTTCCTGGACGGTCCAGCCGCCCAGCTTGAGTGTCGCGAAGCGGGGCACCCGGAAGTCGGACGCGAGCAACTCCTTGCCGGCCAGAGCGGCATGCAGCTGTGCAGCGGCGCGGAAGACGGAATCGCCCTCAGGCACGGATTCTCAGTCCCTTCGGGGTGGAGTAAGCGCCGGCCTGGGCTAGCGCGGTGGCAACCGGGGTGTCCAGGATGCCGTGGCCGTTGACCTTCTCCATGATCAGCTTGTCGACGGCGCCACGCGTCACCACACCCACGAGGGCGGCGCCGGCGGCGGCCAAGATCCCGGCGTCGGCGCTGAACGCCAGCAGGGTCTTGCCGCCGCGTTCCACGTAGAGGACGAGCGCGCCGTCGACCAGCACCACGAGGGCGCCCGCTTTCCGGCCGGGGCGGTGGCCGGTGCCGGCTTCCACGTCCAAGGCCGGCCAGGCCAGCGCGGCGCCGTAGGGGTTGGCCGGGTCGGTCGCGGCGAGGGCCAGGGCGACGGGCTCGGCCTGGTGCACCTGGGCGTCCTCGACGTAGGAGCGCAGCCGGTCCACGGTGGCGGGGACCGCGAACTGGGCCGCGCCGAGGTGCTCGATGAAGTAGCCGCGGCGGCAGCGTCCGGCCTCCTCGAGCCGGGCCAGGACTTTGTACATCAGACCGAAGCCGCCCAGGATGTTTTCCGCCATGACCGAGCCCCGGGTGACCACGCCGTACCGGTCCAGCAGGAGCTCCGCCGTGGCGCGGGCGTGGATAGTGGCGTCGAGTTCGGCCGCGGGCAGCGCGGACCAGCGTCCCGCGGCCAGCGGAGGCGTGGGGGCCGTGCCCGTACCGGAACCGTAGCGGCCGCCGGTGAGYCCCGCCGCTCCGAGCAGCCCGGTGCCGTGGGCGCGGCCCAGCCGGCTGAGCCGCGGCGCACGGGCCCGCGGCGCGCGCCCGACTTGCCGGTGGGCGGTGTGGCCGCCGGCGATGAGGGCCCGGACGGGGGCGAACGTGTCCCCGGTGACCCGCCCGGCCCAGGCCAGGTCCCAGAGCGCGGACACGACGTCCCGGTCGCTGAGCACCGTGTCCATGCCGCCGGCGATCTCGGTCAGCTGGCGGAAGAAGTAGCCGCCGCCGTTGTTCTGCAGGTGGTCTAGGAGCCGTTGTTGCGCGTCGCCGGGCACGAAGTCCAGGTCCGGGTTCAGCGTCAGTTCGGCCGAATCGGCGAGGTGCAGGCTCATCCAGCCGTCGTTGCCGGGCAGCGACCCGGCCCCGGACCAGAGGACCTCGCCGGCCGCCATGAGCTCGTCGAGCATCGCCGGCTGGTAGTTGGACACGCGGCTGGCCAGCACCAGCGGTTCCCAGGCTGAGGCCGGGATCGGCACGCCGGAGAGCTGGTCGACGGCGGTGATGATGCCGTCGAGGCCGCGAAGCGCTGACTGTCCGCGTCCGCCGGGTGTCCGCACGTTCTGCCAGGCCGGCAGGAACCGCCCGTACGCGGAGCCATCCACGGGCTCGACCTCGGCCCGCAGCGCGGCCAGGGAACGGCGGCGCAGCTTCCGGAGCACCTCCGCGTCGCACCATTCGCTGAGGTTTGCCGCAGGCGCAGAGATAGAGGCACCGGGAGGCGAAGCGGGTACCGCCGCGCTGGCTGCCGCGCCCTCCGTGGGCGAGGCGTGGGGCCGGAATTCGCCCTCGACGACGCGCCCGTCCGCGGCCAGCCGCTTCAGCGCGGTGCCGACGACGGCGACGCCGAGTCCCAGCCGGGCGGCGCCCTCGGCAGCGGTGAACGGGCCGTGGGTCCGGGCGTAACGCGAGACCAGGTCGCCGAGGGGGTCCGCGACGGGTTCGATAAACGCCAGCGGCACGCCCATCGGCAGCGGCACACCGAGCGCGTCACGCAGCCTGGCGGCGTCCTCCACCGCGGCGAACCGTTCGACGCCGCCGATGTTGACCTTGATCGCGCGGTTGGCGCGCTGCAGCACTGCCAGATGGGCCGCGGCCTCCGCTGTGCCGGCTGCGGGTTCCGCTGCCGCCGGCCCCGAACCGGCGTCGGCCGGCCCGGCGACGGACGGTTGGTCGTCGCCCGGCGCAGCATCGGCCGGTCCGCCCTCGGCCTGCAGCCTGGCCGCGACTTCGTCCGGGGTGAGCGGGCCCAGCAGCCGGAGCAGGTCGGCCACACCTTCCAGGCCGCGCATCTTCCGGTCCGGCGCGAGGCGCTGCAGCTCAAGTTCGGTGGCCTCGATGACCTTGGCGTCGAGCAGTTCGCGCAGTTCCACGCGGCCCAGGAGTTCGTTGAGCAGGGTCGAATCCAGCGCGAGTGCGGCGGCCCGGCGCTCCGCGAGCGGCGAATCGCCTTCATAGAGGAACTGCGCGACGTAACCGAAAAGCAGGGACTTGGCGAACGGCGAAGGCTGCTGCGTGGTGGTCTGCAGAATCCGGAGTTCGCGCCGTTCAATGGAGGCAGCAATATCCTTCAGGGCCGGAAGATCGTAGACATCCTGCAGGCACTCGCGCACGGTTTCAAGCACGATCGGGAAGGTCGGATACTTCCGTGCGACGTCCAGCAGCTGGGCCGAGCGTTGACGCTGCTGCCACAGCGGCTGCCGCTTCCCGGGGGTCTGGCGTGGCAGGAGCAGGGCCCGCGCGGCGCATTCCCGGAAGCGGGAGGCGAACAACGCGCTGCCGCCGACCTCCGCGGTCACAATCTGTTCGAGCTCGCCGGGCTCAAACAGAAACAGCTCCGCTCCGGGCGGCTCGTCCTCCATCATCGGCACGCGCAGCACAATGCCGTCGTCGGCGGCCATCGCGGAACCGTCCATCCCGTACCGCTGGTGCAGGCGCTGGCCGACGGCGAGCGCCCACGGTGCGTGCACCGGCAACCCGAAGGGGCTGTGCAAGACCACCCGCCAGTCACCGAGCTCGTCGTGGAACCGTTCCACCACGAGCGTCGTGTCGCTGGGCACCACTTCGGTGGCGAGCTTTTGTTCGGCGAGGTACTGGATCAGGTTGTTCGCGGCGAAGTCGTCCAGGCCGCTGGCCTTGCAGCGCTCGGCGGCCGGCCCGACGTCGGACGCCGAGAGTTCGCGCATGAACGCGCCGAGAGCGCGGCCCAGATCCACCGGCCGGCCCAGGGAATCGCCCTTCCAGAACGGAAGCTTGCCGGGCTGACCGAAGGCGGGCGAGACCAGGACGCGGTCGTGCGTGATGTCTTCGATCTTCCAGCTGGTGGCGCCGAGCGCAAAGACGTCGCCGACGCGGGATTCGTACACCATTTCCTCGTCGAGTTCGCCGACCCGGCGGCCGCCTTTGGCGGTCGACGCCCGGCTGGCGGGCTTGCCGTCGCCGTCGCCGGAGCCGCCGGGGGAACCGGTGCCTTCCACCTCGGTGCCGATGATGAACACCCCGAACAGCCCGCGGTCCGGGATGGTGCCGCCGGAGGTGACGGCCAGCCGCTGGGCGCCCGGGCGGCCCTCGATGGTGCCAGCGTTGCGGTCCCAGACAATCCGGGGCCGCAGTTCGGCAAATTCGTCCGAGGGGTAGCGGCCTGCCAGCAGGTCCAGGGTGGCCTCGAACGCGGAGCGGGGGAGTGAGGCGAAAGGCGCCGAGCGGCGCACCGTGGCGAACCATTCCTCGACGTCGATCGCCTCAAGCGCTGTCGCGGCGACGGTCTGCTGGGCGAGGATGTCCAGCGGGTTGGCCGGGACGCTGAGCCGCTCGATCTTGCCGTCCAGCATCCGTTCGACCGTGATGGCCGTGTGTACCAGGTCAGCCCGGTGCTTGGGGAAGAGTACCCCCTGGGAGATCTCGCCGACCTGGTGGCCGGCGCGGCCCACCCGCTGCAGCCCGCTGGCCACCGAGGGCGGCGACTCGACCTGCACCACGAGGTCCACGGCGCCCATGTCGATGCCGAGTTCCAGCGAGGAGGTGGCTACAACGCACCGCAGCCGGCCGGACTTGAGGTCGTCCTCGATCAGGGCGCGCTGGTCCTTGGAGACGGATCCGTGGTGTGCCCTGGCCAGTACCGGATCGGCGCCGGCGGTGCTCCCGGCCTGGGCCATCATGAGTGCCGGCGTGCCTGTCGGGGCGGCCGCCACCGCCTGGGCGCCCCCCGGTTCCTCCCAGCCGCCGCCGGCTGCTACCAGCTGGCGTTCGGCGTAGATCTCGTTGAGCCGGGCGGTGAGCCGCTCGGCGAGCCGGCGGGAATTCGCGAACACGATGGTGGACTGGTTGGCCAGTACCAGGTCGACGATCTTCTCCTCGACATGAGGCCAGATGGACGCCTGCGGCTGCAGTCCGGACGCCGGCCCTGAATCGAAGGCGCCGGCAGCGCCCTGCAGATCGGACATGTCCTCCACCGGGACGGAAACGGTCAAGTCCCAGGTTTTCTTCGACGGCGGCGCCACGATCTCGACCGGCGCGGAGCCGGCCAGGAATTGCGCCACGAGTTCTTTCGGCTCGACGGTGGCGGACAGCCCGATCCGCTGGGCCGGCTTGGCCAAGAGGGCATCGAGCCGCTCCAGCGAGACGGCGAGGTGTGCGCCGCGCTTGGTGCCGGCGACGGCGTGGACCTCGTCGACGATGATGGTGTCCACCTCGTCCAGGGTCTCCCGTGCCTTCGAGGTGAGCATCAGGAACAGGGACTCGGGGGTGGTGATGAGGATGTCCGGCGGGTGGCTCAGCAACGAGCGGCGGTCCGACGCCGGGGTGTCCCCGGAACGGACGCCTACGCTGATCAACGGCGCGGGCAGGCCGAGGCGTTTGGCGGTCTGGGTGATGCCGATCAGCGGGGCGCGGAGGTTGCGTTCGACGTCGACGCCCAGGGCCTTGAGCGGGGAGATATACAGGACACGGGTTTTCCGCTTCGGGGCCTTCCGCCGGACCGCCTTGGCGGTGGCGGTTTCCAGGCCGGGCAGCTCCTCGGGGTCCGCGGGGGCCGAGGCGAGGAGCCGGTCCAGGGCCCAGAGGAAGGCGGCGAGGGTTTTTCCGGAGCCGGTGGGTGCCACCACGAGGGCATGGGAGCCGGAGGAGATCGCGTTCCAGGCGCCGTTTTGCGCCGGAGTGGGCGCGGAAAAGGCGCCGAGGAACCACTCCCTGGTCGGCCGGCTGAACCGGTCCATGGCGTCGGCCGCGAGTGCGCCGGCGAGCTCCTGCCCCTTCATTCCTCCATCATGCCTTACGGTACCGACAGTCTTTGGCGGGGCTGTGGGACCTCCCTGGGCGATACGGCTAGACCGCTGCGAAGGCCCCGATGGTCAGCAGATTGATGCCCGGCTCGGTGCAGGCGTCCTTGGTGTCGGCGACGAACAGCGACGCGGTGTCTTCTGGCGGGTAAACCCGGAAGCCCGCGGCCGGGGTGCGAGTGCAGCCCTGGTAATTGCCTGCCTGCGTGTAGCGCAGGGTTGCGGTTCCGGCCTTGCCCGGGGCGAGCAGCACGTCGGAAACCGGGGTGGAATCGTCGCGCGTTGCAGGGGCGCCGATCGGATCGCCGGTGGCGCCGGCGGCGAGGGAAACCCCGGCGAAGCCCTTCAGCAGGCACGGTTCGGCCCCGGAGTTCGTCAGGATCAGCTGCATGTAGACGCTGCCGGCCGCTCCGCCGCCCTTGGAGTCAAGGGTGGCCGTGAGGTTGGCGGCCTTGCACAGTGCGGGGGCGGCGGAGGACGACGTCGGGCCGGCGGCGGCTGCGCCGGACGTCGACTGGGTTGCGGTCGCGGAAGCGGACTGGGTCGCCGAGGCCGACGGCGGCGCGGACGATGCCGCGGACGAGGCTGCGGTCGCCGAACCCTGGCTGGGACCGCAGCCGCTGAGCAGCAGCGCAGCCGCCGCGGCCACCGTCACCGAAGTAATTACCAGTCTGTGTTTCATCTGCTGAGGCCTCATGGCTCAACTGTTATGTTCCGCGGTTGGCTTAGTCAACGACGCCACGACGGCGAACCCGGATTGATGCCCGGATTGTAATTTCCGGGCATCAATCCGGGGCTACTTGGCGGGTGCGGTCTTGCGGCTCCGGAGCAGCGCGAGGCCGCCCAGGACGAGGCCGCCGATGCCGGCGACGAGGCCCGCCCAGCTGCGGACCTGGCCGCCGTCGTCGTTCGCTGCGGAGGCCTGCGCCGTGTCCGTGGACGTCTGTGAAGCGGTGGTCGCGTGGGCACCGTGGCCGTCCGTGGCGGCAACGGCCGCCGTCACCGTGAGCGACGGCGCCGGCGACTGCAGCGAATCCTCGTCCTGGCCTTCGGCCGGGATCTGCGACCAGTTGACCTGGCCGGTTTCGCACGTCTGCAGGGTCGGGAAGTAGAGCGTCTTGCCCGCCGCGTCGGGCAGCTTGACCGAGAGCACCAACACGTCACGGAGTTCCGGGCTCAGCGGCGCCTTGGCGGTGTACACGATCTGGCTGGTCCGCTTGGTGATCGCGGAGCCGTCTGCCAGCTTCTTCGGCTCGGGGAACTGCTCCGTGACCTTGGTCGCGGTCCAGTTGGGGTTCACGGTGGGCTGGGCATCGTTGAGCTCGGACGGCAGCGTGATGGTCACCTTGGTGGTGCTCGACTGCTCGCAGCCGTGCGGGATCGGGAAGGTCAGCAAGGCCGACGAATTGGCTGAGGTTTTGTCCGGCGAGACGTCGACGTGCGCGGCGGCGGCGCCGATGCCTGCGAGCATCAGGGCGGCCGTGCCTGAGGCGACGGCGGTGGCGGACAGGGCGCGGCGGAGCGCGGATTTGTGCTGGGTCATGGTCAAAACAGGTGCCTTTCAGGCGTGCGCGCGGCACGGCGGCGGCGCGCGGAAAAGGGAGGCGCGGCGGAACTACCCGCCACCGTGTCGCGCGTGACAGCGTCGAGTGGGGCGGTGTTTTTTGGGGGAGGGCGGCCGCAGCCGGAGAGGAGGTTAGGAAGTTACGCCGACGGCGGGCGGCCCGCGGCGGCAATCGCGCCGGAGGTTGCGCCACAGCAGCGGAACGGCGGCGTGCGGCGGTGCCGTCACGACCGGGACGGCGGCGGGGCGGGGCACTGCCGGGGCCGGGAGCTGGACCAGCGGGCGGAGCCACTCCGCGAGCTGCCAGAGCGCGCTCTCGCCCTTGGCCAAGAGCACGGCGCAGGCGAGCGTTGCCAGTGCGTGGCCGGCGAACATCGAGAGGGCGAGGGGGGAGTCGAGCTCGTGCAACCGGAGGTGGTCCGCCGGGACGGGAAGCGGGAGCAGGCCCGCGTGGTGTGCCGGGGCGGCTGCTCCGGGGGTGCCGGCAGGGCCCACGGTCCCGCTGAAGGCGGAGAACGCCTCGTGCAGGACCACTTGTCCGGCTCCGAGCAGGCCGGTCATCGCGGGAAGGCCCAATTTCAGCCGGGTGGCCGTGGTGGAAACCAGGCCGGTGAGGGCCAGGAACGCGAGCAGGATGGCGGGGGCGGGAAGCTGCCCACCGGCCAGGACGTGCGCGGCCGCGGCAAGGGTCAGGATCGTGGTGGCCACCATGGCCGAACGGAGCAAGTGGAAAGGCGTCCGGGCGTGGGTTGGGCGCACGGAACACTCCTTTCGCCGGCGGCGGTGATCGCGGGGCCCGCCGGCTGCGGACGGTGGTGGCGGGCTGTCCCTAGATTGTACCGGGGCGTTCCCGTCCCCCCGCGAATACGACGTCGCGGGGGACCGGGCAGGGGGACGGACTACCTAGCTCATCTTGTGGCGCAGGAATTGGTTCACCCGGCGGAAGAACTCCTTGGGATCCGCCGCGGGCCCTTGGGGGAGGCTGCGGGCCGGATTATCCAGCGGCGCAAGGCCCAGGTTTACGGCTGCCTTGGATGCCCGCAGCGAAGCCTGCGACATGCCGCCCCACTGCTCGGCGAGCCGCGCCACCTCCTCGGCGCCTGCGCCGTCGGGGACCACCGTGGTGACGAGGCCAATGGCCAAGGCCTCTGACGCCGTCAGCAGCCTTCCCCCGTAAAGAAGGTCCTTCGTCCGGGAAGGGCCGACCCGCAAAGCCATCCGGTTGGCAAACGTCGGCGGGATGAGCATGCCGAGCCGGGCGATGGGCATCCCGATTCTCGCAGTGGACTCCAGCACTTGAAGATCGCAGGCCAGAGCCAGTTGGCACCCGGCCCCGGTGGCCACACCCTGGACCAGGGCGACCGTGGGGACGGGGATGGCTTCCACGGCCTGCAGCCCGGCCTCGATGGCCGAGAAGGCGGCGCTCACGTCCGCGCCGGTGGCGTCCCGCCACTCCCTCAGGTCTGAGCCCGAGCAGAAGGTGTCCCCGGTGCCACGGATGACGACAGCGCGGAGGGACGGATCCGCCGCGAGGCTCCGTGCCGACTCTGCAAGGGAATGCCACTGCGGGGAGCTGAGCGCGTTGAACCGTTCGCCGGTCCCCACGCTGAGTACAGCCACACCGCCGTCGCCGGGTAAGCGCGTAACGTCCATTTCCTGGAGGCCCTCGGCGATCACTGGACGGCTCCGCTGGTATGCAGCGTACGGATGCGGTCCGCGCTGAATCCCAGTTCGCCGAGGATTTCATCGGTCTCTTGGCCCAGCAGCGGCGGCGCCGTCCGGACCGACGGCGGGGTCCTTGTCAGCCGCACCGGGCAGCCGACGACCTTCATCGGGCCGGCGGTCGGGTGTACCAGCTCGGAGACCATGTTCCGCGCCAGGACCTGGGGGTCCCGCAGGGCCTCGTCGACCGTCTGGATGGGCCCCACCGGAACTCCCGAGGCATCCAGCGCTGCCACCCATTCCGCGGTGGTCCGGGTCCGCATGACCTGTTCCAGCAGCGGAACCAGCGTTTCCCGCCAGGCCACCCGGGAGGGATTGCTGGCAAAACGCTCATCCTCAGCCAGGTCCTCGCGGCCGATGGCGGCGGCGTACTTGCGCCAGAGGCTGTCGTTTCCGACGGCGACCATGACGAATCCGTCGGCGGTGGGGAAGGCCTGGTACGGGGCGATGGTCGGGTGCGCCGAGCCGTAGCGCTTGGGGATTTCCCCGCTGGCAAAGTAGCCGCTCGACACGTAGGTCAGCCAGGACACGGAGCCGTCCAGCAGGCTGATGTCCACCCACTGGCCTGCCCCGGTCCGCTGCTTCTCGTGCAGGGCGGCGAGGATGCCAATGGTGGCCCACATGCCGGCCACCAGGTCGGCGCTGCTCACGCCCACCCTTACCGGCGGCCCGTCCGTTTCGCCGGTGACGCTCATGATGCCGCTGCGGGCCTGGGCGATCGCGTCGTACCCGGCCCGCTCGGCGTCGGGGCCGGTCTGGCCGTATCCGCTGATGGAGGCGTACACCAGCCCGGGGTTCCCCCGCGACAGCTCGTCATACCCCAGTCCCAGCCGCGCGGCCGTTCCCGGCCTGAAGTTCTCGACGACGACGTCGGCCCGGCGCGCAAGTTCCTGCACGATCTGCAGGCCCTCCGCCGTCTTCAGATCCACGGCGAGGCTGCGTTTGTTGCGGTTGACCGACAGGAAGTAGGCCGCCTCGCCGCCCTGGAACGGGGGCCCCCACTGTCGGGTGTCGTCACCGCTCCCGGGCTGTTCAATCTTGACGACGTCGGCACCCAGATCGGCCAGCGTCATGGTGGCAAACGGACCGGAGAGGATGCGGGTGAGGTCCAGCACCAGCAGGTCGCCCAGGGCCGTGCCGGGATCCGTGTCGGCGGGCTGCCCGGCCGGCCGTGCAGTGTGCGTGTCGGGGTCGGGCGCGGCGTCGTTGATCACTTCTGTACCTTGGAAGGTCATGCCAGACCTGCCGCGTGTGCCGGTGCCGGAGACAGCGACGCGGCGACTTTCGGCAGCAGAATCAAGGCAAGCATGCTGATGGCGCAGCAGATGATGATGTAAATGGAGATGGACGTGGAGTCACCGGTGGCGGCCAGCAAGGCGGCCGCGATCAGCGGGGCCGGCCCGCCGGCGATGACGCTTGCCAACTGGTAGCCCATGCCTGCCCCGGTGTAGCGGATATCGGCGTCGAAACTCTCAGCGATCAGGGCTGCCTGCGGCCCGTACTGCACGTCGTGGAGCACCAGGCTGAGGACGATTGCGAGTCCCACCAGCAGTGAATTGCCGGTATTGAGCAGGCCGAAGTAGGGGAAGGCGAACACTGCCGTCAGGACGATGCCGATCCCGTAGACCCGGCGCCGGCCGAACCTGTCCGAGAGCCGGCCGAAGAGCGGAATGCTGATCAGGCCCAGCGCGGCGGCAATGAGCGTGTCGTCCAGGATCGAGTTGCTGTTGAGCTTGAGCTGTTTCACCGCGTAGGTGAGGACGAAGGTGATGAAGAGGTAGAACGGCGCCTGCTCCGAGGTGCGGACCAGTGCTGTCAGAAAGACCTGCTTGGGCTGGCGCTTGAAGACCTCGATCAGGGGGTTCTTGACCACCAGGTTGGCCTTTCGGACAGCCTCGAATTCCGGGCTTTCGATGACGCGCAGCCGGACGAAGAGGCCAACACCGATCAGTAGGATGCTGAGGATGAACGGGATCCTCCAGCCGTAGGCGGCGAAGCCTTCGGTGCCCGTCATCCCGGATGTGATGCGGACGACGCCGGTGGAGAGGACCAGTCCGATCGGAACGCCCATCTGGGGCCAGCTGGCAGAGAGTCCGCGGCGCTTTTGGTGTCCCCACTCCATGCTCAGCAGGACCGAGCCGCCCCATTCGCCGCCGACACCGATCCCCTGGATGATGCGCAGGGCCACGAGAAGGATCGGCGCGGCGATGCCAATGCTCTGGTAGGTCGGCAGCAGGCCGATGAGTACGGTGCCGAAAGCCATCAGGAACAACGTCGCCATGAGCGTCGTCTTGCGCCCGATCCGGTCGCCGAAATGCCCGAAGATGGCAGCGCCCACCGGCCGGGCGACGAAGCCGACGAACTGCGTGGCGAAGGCGGCGAGGATGCCGGCGAAGGCGTTTTGCCCGGGGAAAAACAGCTGCGGGAACACCAGAGCCGCCGCGGTGCCATAGAGGAAAAAGTCGTACCACTCGATCGTGGTTCCGACGACGCTTGCGAGCGTGGCACGCCGTACAGCCTGCGCGTGGGTCACTTCCTGAACTTTCATCATCACTCCATTGTTCTGACGCGTGCGGGCGGTATGCCCACGGTGGTTTGTCTGCTGTTGGCTAGGGTGCGGCGACGGGCGCCAACAGTCCGGAAAGCAGCCGTCCGGCGCCGGGTATGGCCGGTTCGTGGCCGAGGGCACGGAGAATCTCGTAGGTCGTGGCGGTGGCCGCCGTAATGACGGGGATACCGAGCGCGTCTTCGACCTGCTGGACGGCTGCCAGCGAGGGCATCTGGACGCAGGCGGAAAGCACCAGGGCGTCGATTCCGGTGCGGTTCAGGCGGGCGGCAATGGCGGGCAGTTCGGCTGCGTCCAAGCGGCCCACCTCCAGGTTGTCCGCAACTTCGAGGCCGATCACGTCCTGCACCTCGATGCCGGCGCCCTCGACGTACCGGGTGACCATTTGGGTCAGCTCGGGCAGATACGGTGTGACCATGGCAACCTTGCGTGCGCCCATTGCCTGCAGGGTCCGGACCAGGGCGCCGGCGCTGCTGGAGACCGGAGCGGGATGCCCGTTCGCGGCGGCTGCCTCGGCGATCACCGCTTCGGAACCCTCATGCGCTCCCGGGCCCTGGGCCATCACCGCGACGAGGCACGCATAGGCGATGACGTCGACGTCGGCGTCTGAGACGGCCAATGCGCACTCGCCGGCCTTGGCGACCATGGCCGCCAGCTCGGCCGGCGTCACACTCTTCAGCGTCGCCCTGGCCGAGTGGAACGTGTAGCTGTGCCCGGTCGCTTCGGATTGCCGGCGGAACATCTCCGGAAGTTCGGTTTCCATCGTCGTGTTGGAGCTGGGGACGATCAGGCCGATCCGTGACCTGTTCTTCCAGTTCGGGGCAGTCTGGTGGGCGCCCGGGGCATCAGGTGCTGTCATTGTCGCTTCCAATTCTCTGGCTGAATGTCTGTTCGCACGGCCGCAGCCGGCACGGTCTAACCCACATTGTGGTTTCCAAACCCATAGTGCGGGTTTATTCTGGATGTGTCAACGCTCACGTCCCTTGAGCGGGACCCTGGCTGGCTAAGATGGACACTCGACGAGGAGGGCGGTAGCAGGTGGCAGGCGGCAGCGCGGCGGCGAAAGAACAAGGCCCGAGATCCACGCCGATCCTTGTGCTGCGCAAGGTCAGCGAAATCCTCAACTGCTTCTCGATCGAGTCGCCCGAGCCGACGCTTCAGCAGATCGCCCGCACCACCGGATTGCCTGCCAGCACCTGCCAGCGGCTGGTCCAGAACATGGTGCACGAAGGATTCCTGGACCGTGACGGGGACCGTTACCGGATCGGCCTCAGGCTGGTCCAATGGGCGGCCCCCGGCACCCTGGGCCTGGACGTGGTGCGGCTGGTCCGGCCCGTCCTTCACGAACTCCGGGACACCACGGGGGAAACCGCCTGCCTATACATGCGCGACGGCGCGTTCCGCACCGTGGTGGCCGTCGCCGAGACCCGCCACGTGGTCATGCGCCCGTTCCTGGTGGGTCAGGTCATGCCGATCCACGCCGGCGCTCCGGGGAAGATCTTCCTCACCTTCGATCCCGGCGCCCGGGAGGCCCTGCTCGGGACCGACCTCACGCGGTTTACGCCGTCCACCCCGGTCAGCTGGGCGCAGTTGGACGAGCAGGCCGAGCTGGCCCGCAAACAGGGGTTCTTCGCCGCCTTCGGTGAACGAAACAGCGACGTCGGGTCAATCAGCGCGCCCGTGTTCCGGTACGACGGCGAGCTCGCAGCGGTCCTGGGCCTGGGCTTCCCGATCCAGCGGGTCAGCAGCGACGACGTCCCACGGCTGGGGCCGTTGGTCGCCGCCGCCGGCAAGGCGGCCAGTGCCGCCCTGGGGTACCGGGACCCGGGCCAGAACTGAGACGCACCGGAACGATGAAGCGGCAGGGAGCCGAGCCAACAAAGGAGAGGCCCCCGCTTCCCTCGAGATGAGGGAAGCGGGGGCCTCGCTAGGTGGCCGTGACGGTCACCGGTCCTTCGACGTTCAGTCCGCCTGGGGGGCGGCCGCCGACAGGCGCAGCCAGGTGTCGACTACCGTGTCAGGGTTCAGGGAGACCGAATCGATGCCTTCGCCCACGAGCCACTCGGCGAAGTCCGCGTGGTCGCTGGGACCTTGGCCGCAGATGCCCACATATTTGCCGCGGGCCTTGCAGGCCTTGATGGCCATGCTCAGGAGCTTTTTGACCGCAGGGTCGCGTTCGTCGAAGCCGCCCGAGACAATCGCGGAGTCGCGGTCCAGGCCGAGGGCCAGCTGGGTCATGTCGTTGGAGCCGATGGAGAATCCGTCAAAGTAGTCCAGGAACTCGTCGGCGAGAAGGGCGTTGGAGGGAATCTCACACATCATGATCACCTCGAGGCCGTTCTCACCGCGGGTGAGGCCGTTCTCTGCCAGCAGCTCGATCACGCCGCGCGCCTCCTCCAGGGTGCGTACGAACGGGATCATAAGCTTGACGTTGGTCAGCCCCATCTCGTTACGGACAAAGGACAGGGCCTCGCACTCAAGGTCGAAGCAGTCCCGGAAGGACGGCTCCAGGTAGCGGGACGCGCCACGGAAGCCGAGCATCGGGTTCTCTTCGTGCGGCTCGTAGGCCGGTCCTCCGATCAGGTTGGCGTACTCATTGGACTTGAAGTCGGACATCCGCACAATCACCGGTTCCGGGGCGAACGCCGCGGCGATAGTGGCCACGCCCTCGGCCAGGCGTTTGATGTAGTAGTCGCGCGGGCTGTCGTAGGCGGCAATCCGCTCGCGGATTTCCGCGGCCACGTCGGCGGGCTGCTCGTCCAGGTTCAGCAGCGCCTTCGGGTGGATGCCGATCTGGCGGTTGATGATGAACTCCAGCCGGGCCAGGCCCACGCCGTGGTTGGGCAGCTGGGCAAAGGTGAAGGCCTGCTCCGGGGTGCCGACGTTCATCATGACCTTGACCGGGGCTTCGGGCAGCTGGGCGATCTCGGTTTCCTCGACGCTGAAGTCCAGGAGCCCCTCGTAGATGAAGCCGGTCTCGCCGTCGGCGCAGGAGACGGTCACCTCGAGCCCGTCGCGCAGCGCGTCGGTCGCGTCGCCGGTGCCGACGACGGCGGGGATCCCCAGTTCGCGGGCGATGATCGCCGCGTGGCAGGTGCGTCCGCCGCGGTTGGTCACGATCGCGGAGGCACGCTTCATGATCGGTTCCCAGTCCGGGTCGGTCATGTCGGCGACGAGGACATCGCCGGTTTCGAAGGAGGCCATCTGGTCAATAGAGCTCAGGATGCGGACGCGGCCGGCGCCGATGCGCTGCCCGATCGCGCGGCCCTCGGACAGCGTCCGTCCCGACTCGTTGAGGCGGAAGCGGCTCAGGCTGCCGGCGGACCGACGGGACTGCACGGTCTCCGGGCGTGCCTGCAGGATGTACAGGCCGCCGTCGATTCCGTCCTTGCCCCATTCGATATCCATCGGGCGGCCGTAGTGGGCCTCGATGGCGAGGGCGTGCCGGGCGAGCTGCTCGACGTCGTCGTCCGTCAGGCTGAAGCGGTTCCGCAGCGATGCCTCGACCGGAACGAAGTCAATGGTGCGGCCGATTTCACGGCTGGAGGTGTAGGTCATCTGGAGCGCTTTTTCGCCCAGCCCGCGCTTGAGGATGGCGGGGCGCCCGGCCTGCAGGGCCGGCTTGTACACGTAGAACTCATCCGGGTTGACGGCGCCCTGGACCACGGCTTCGCCGAGGCCGTAGGAGGAGGTGACGAAGACGGCGTCGTTGAATCCGGATTCGGTGTCCATGGTGAACATGACGCCGGAGGAGCCGACGTCGGACCGCACCATCCGCTGCACACCCGCGGAGAGTGCCACCTCGGCGTGCTCGAATTTGTGGTGCACCCGGTAGGCGATGGCGCGGTCGTTGTAGAGGGACGCGAACACGTCCTTGATGGCCAGCAGGATGTTTTCGATGCCGCGGACGTTCAGGAAGGTTTCCTGCTGGCCGGCGAAGGAGGCGTCGGGCAGGTCCTCGGCGGTGGCGCTGGAACGGACGGCCCAGGAGAGGTCCTCGGAGCCGCCGTGCTTGTCCACGAGCTGCTGGTACGAGTCACGGATCTGCGACTCGAAGGCCGGCAGGAAGGGCATCTCGCGGATCAGGGTCCGGATTTCCTGGCCGGCCGCGGCCAAGGCCGTGACATCGTCGGTGTCCAGCCCGATCAGACGGTCGGCAATCTTCTGGTCCAGGCCGGATTCGGCCAGGAAGGCACGGTAGGCGTCCGCCGTCGTGGCGAAGCCGTCCGGCACCTGGACGCCGGCGGAGGTCAGGTTCTGCACCATCTCACCGAGGGAGGCGTTCTTGCCGCCCACCCGGTCCAGGTCCTTGAGTCCGAGTTCCGAGAACCACAGGATGTCTGTCGTCATAGTTACTGCTCCTTTGCAGATGGTGGCATGCAGCGGCGCCGGCCCCCGGCCGTAACCGGATGGTGGGCGCAATTCCTGTTTACCTTGACAGGTCTGCGCCCGGGTTTCCACATGGCGTACGCCGCACTAAGTTTGTGAAAGTTTTCTCTAATGCTTGAGCTTCATCTGTTGCAGGATGGTGGCGGACATTTCCTCTACTGACACGCTGGCCGAGTTCAGGTACGGAATCCCGTGTGAGACGTATAAACGCTCGGCGCTGCGCAGCTCGAATCCGCACTGCCGCAACGAGGCGTAGGGCGAGCCGCGGCGGCGCTCGGTGCGGACCTGGCTCAGGCGCAGGGGATTGGTGGTGAGGCCGAAACATTTCGAAACGAACGGCCGCAGCGGTTTGGGGAGCCCTTCGCGCTCAAAGTCCTCGTCCACCAGCGGGAAGTTGGCGGCGAAGATGCCGTGCTGAAGGGCCAGGTACATGGTGGTGGGCGTTTTGCCGCAGCGTGACGGGGCCACCAGGATGACCTGGGCCTTTTCGAGCGCCCGCAGGCTCGCGCCGTCGTCGTGCTCCATGGCGTATTCGACGGCGGCCATCCGGGACTGGTAGCGGGCGGCGTTACCGAGTCCGTGCGCCCGGCCCGGTTCCCCGCTGGCCTGGGCGCCGAAGGCTTGCTCCAGCTGGCCCACGTGGGTCCCGATGAGGTCCACCATGATCCCGTGGCAGGTGCCCAGCGTCTGGCGGATATCGCTGCCGACGGCGGTGGAGAAGACGATCGGCTGCAGGCCATGCGCGGCCATTCCGTCGATGGTGTTCACGACCTTGCGGGCCTGGTCGACGCTGGTGATGAAAGGGATGGTGATGCGGTCGAAATCGTTCCCGGGGAACTGCGTCAGCAACGTATTGCCGAGCGTTTCCGCGGTGATGCCCGTGCTGTCCGAGAGGAAGTAGACCGGGCGGGGAGCGTCATTGGTCATGAACGAATTGTGCCCCACGGCGGCCCGGGTGTTCATCCATGACGCACATCCCGGGCGCCGCGAATCGCTATTTTCCGCTTCGCTTTGCGTCCATCCTGCACGCTGCGGATCCGGGCTGGTTCACCCCCGCGCTATTGTTGCAACGCCGCGAGACGCATCTGTTTCGCAAGCGCGTAGGCGGTCGGAAGATCGCTGCCGCTCTCGACGAGGACCCGGCCAATGACGAGCGCGGAATCGGTGGGCGAAGAAATCTGCGTCATGCCGTTCGGTACGGTTCCCTCCCAGCCGGGCCCGCTGAGGACATACTCGCCGGCCTTGGTTCCGGTGGTCCGTTTGCCGACGTACGCAAAATTGCTGCTCGTCAGTGGGTCGGTGAACTGCAGACTGAAGTAGCGGCCGGCCATGTCCGGAACGTGCAGAACCTGTGGCCCCAGGCTCAAGTCGAGCCAACCGCCGACGTAGAGCAGATCGTCGGCTCCGGTTGCCATCAGGCTCCCGCGCGACGCGGAAGGGGACGAGGTGCCGGGCACTGCATAGAGCGTGTTGACGGGGATCGGGCCGTCCCCGAACCCATGCCTGAGAATCGCCCGCTTGTATCCCGTGACCGTGATACGCGGCCAGAAGTAAAGGAAAGCCGGTGCGCCCAGCCCCCAGACGATGAGTGCCGCTGTGGCGAGTGGAATGATCTCGCCCCCGCTGGCGATCCGCCGGTAGATGACCCAAACGAAGACCGCCAGGATGACGGCTGTGAGGGGACGCGCGTACGTCAGGACGAGGCGGTTCATATCACTGGGCCCTGACAACGGGCGGCAATTGGTACGTGCCGTCGAGGATTGCGGGGCCGGGCAGATACACACGGAACATCAGCTTGAACTTCCCGGAAGGTGTCGGCAGCCAGTTCTGCCCGTGCCCGTTCGGAGCCTGATGTTGGAGGTGGATATCGACCGAACCGTCGGCGTTCTGCAGAAGGGGTGAACGGTCACCAACGCTCTGTCGATGACTCGGATGCGTCACCATGTACCCGGCGACATCGGTCGGAGTGAGCGACCAGAAGGCCTCATTCGGGGGGAGTTTTCCGGGAGGAAAATGCAGGGTGTATACGTGGCCGCCGCTGAGCGTTTGCCCTGAGCCATCCACGGTGGTCGTCCAGTACGCGGCCTCCTCAAACACGTTGACGAGGGGGAGGGCCTTGGCGCAGGCGGCCCGCACGAGGACTCCGTTGCCGGGCTGGCCGCATTTAGGGATGGCATTCCAGCCGTTGGCAGTGGTCGTGATCGTCCGGCCAACGGCATTCATCACGAGGATCGCCGTCAAGAACGCAAGCACGGCACCGAGAAGCAGCCCCTGCACGACACCGGACTGCGAGAACCATGCGAGGGCGTTGACCATAACCGCAAACTACCACCGCACTGAGCGCCGTGTGCCGGTCCCCGCCGGACGGCTGTCACCGGCTCCTACTTCAGCAACTGCACGACCGTCGTTTCCGTGAGGGCCGGATCGGGTGTCGGATCTCCGTAGATTTCCCAGCACAGCCCGGCGGCCTCCCTTCGATTCGCCGCCATCCACTCGGTGATCGCGGCGTATGCCTCGTTCAAGCGATGGTATGGCCCACGGTGGACTGCCACTGCGGCCTCGCCCCCAGGCGTTTCGGTCGCATACACGTCGGCCACCGTTTCAAAGGTGCAGGTGACTTCGACGCCGAATTCGCACAGAATGGGCGCGTCCGGCACGTTCGAGTGGTGATAGACGAAGATGTTGTGGCCTTCCGTCCACAGACCCGGTTGGCTGCGAATGAAGTCCCAGACCTTGCCCACCGCAGGCCCCCATGCCGAGCCGACTTCAGCGGGTGCGACCTCGCGGCGGACGGCGGCCAGCGTGCGAGGGCGAACAATCTGCACGTCGACGAGCACGGTCATGCCGCGATAGTACATCGCAGGGGGCCGGCGGACTTCGTTTCGAGCGGCCCGCACCGAGACGGATTCCCTCAGTCCCTGCCAGGGTCGGCGCCCCCGGGCCTGCCGGGGTTCGGGGGTAGGCTGTGTCCCACGTCACTAAAGGAGACCCGATGAGCTATAAATACCGGACCGTCAAGGTCCGCGGCACGGACCTGGTCGGCACGATTGCGCGCAGGCACGGCGGTGCGCCCGAAATCTACGAGACCTCGAAGGACCCGAGCACCTCCGTGGTTCCGGTGTTTTTCCCGGACACCGGCGAGATCCGCTTCTTCGACCGGTCGGTGCTGGAGGACGTTGCCAGCCCGGCCGGGTAGCGGGACCTGGGGCCCCCGGACCCTCGTGGCCGGTCTGCCGACGGCGAAAGGAAGCGGCCCTGACTAGGGCGGGGCGTAGGGTGGAAGCCGGACGAAAGGAGCACTTCATGAAGAAAATTCTCATGGTACTGACCAGCGTTTCCGAGATCGGCGATACGGGAGAGAAGACCGGCTATAACGTGGCCGAAGCTGCCCATCCCTGGAAGGTTTTCAAAGATTCCGGGCACTTCGTCGACTTCGCGTCCATCCAGGGCGGCCAGCCCCCGCGCGACGAGGTGGACCAATCGGACCCTATCCAGGTCGCCTTCACGGAGGACGAGACCACACGGGCTGGCCTCTACAACACTGCCCGCGTCGACGTCGTTGATCCCGATCAGTACGACGCCGTCTACCTGGTGGGTGGGCACGGCACCATGTGGGACTTCCCGGACAGCGAAGGCCTGCAAAAGCTCGTGGCCAGCGTCTACAACGCCGGCGGCCTGGTGGGTGCGGTCTGCCACGGACCGGCTGGCCTGCTGAAGGTGGAATTGGAGAACGGGCTTCGCCTCGTCGAGGGCCGCAAGGTGGCCGCCTTCACCAACGACGAGGAGGTTGCCGCCGGGAAGGACAAGGTCATTCCGTTCTTCTTGGCCGACCGGCTTGAAGAACAGGGCGCCACCCACGTCTCCGCCGATGTCTTTGAGGAGAAGGTCGTGGTTGACGGCCGGCTGGTGACCGGACAGAACCCGGCCTCTGCCGCCGGCGTGGCGAAGGAGATGGAGAAGCTCTTCGCGGAGGTCATCCACCGGGAAAAGGCCGAGGAGCAGCACGAGGCGGAAGCTGTGCGCGTCGAGAAGGACGCCGAGAAAGACGCTAAAAAGGCTGCCGCAGAAGCGGAGCACTAACGTCCGCAACGTGCTGAAACTGGCGGCCGCCCCAGCGGGCGGCCGCCAGTTGGCGTACGGGTAGCCACGGCCCCTCGGTGGCTGCCCCGCAACCAGTCAGGCGCGGCCGGCCACCAATTTCATCATTTCCCGCGAGAACGCGGCTAGGTCCATCGGCCATCGCGAGGTGACGAGATTCCCATCGACTACGACGTCCGCATCTTCCCAGGTGCCGCCGGCCTGGGTGATTTCGTCGGGCACGCCGTCTCCCCAGTACGAGGTGAGCCGCCGACCCTTCACAAGGTCCGCAGAAACCAAGAGATAAGGTCCATGACAGATTGCGGCCACGGGTTTGTTGGCGGTAAAGAATGAGCGTGCGATTTCCACCGCGTGAACGTTGTTCCGAACCGTCGTGGGTGCACCGTCCGGTTTGCCGCCGGGCAAGACGAGAAGGTCGTACTCGTCAGGATCGATCTGGTCGATGCGCTTTTCTGCGAAGACGTAGTACCAGTTACTCTCGCCGGTAATCTTGCCCTCTTCCGGGGCGGCGATGTCGACTCTCCACCCGGCTTCGACGAGGCGGAAGAGCGGAACGTACAATTCCAGATCTTCAAATTTGTCTGCGGAGAGGACCAGAGCTTTTCCAGCGCCGCCATTGACGGCCGGCGGGACTTTGCCATATTCCGGGACTGCCATACCGCCATTCTAGGCGCGGCGTCAACGGGGCCGCAGTGCGATTTTCCAGATGGGTTTTCGTCGTGGCCGAGGACGGAAGTGGAGGGGCCGCCTGAAGCTTTGGGTCGGATAGTTTTTGGAGCAACCACGCCCGAAGCAGCCATCGCCGACTGACAGTGCCATGCGGAATCCTACGGACGCAGAACAGGACGGGTCCACCAAATGGAGGGTTTGGAGGCGCCGTCGGTGCCGTGTCCGTTTAGGTCGAAGCCGGCCAGTCGGAGCCGACGTCGCGCCAGGCCCGGTCGATGCCTTCCAAAGCCGCAGCCGGAAGCGGGCCGTTGCTGGCCGCTGTGATGTTCGAGCGCAGGTGGGCCAGTTTGGCCGTGCCGGCAATTGCGGTGTGCACACCGGGCGCGTACACCGTGAAACGCAGGGCGAACTCTGTCCAATCCAGGTCTGCCGGGTCCAGTTGGAGTGCCTGAAGCCGTTCCCAATAGAGTTCAGCGTAGTTCCCGCTCGGTCGCTCGAGGAACCGCCACGGCGCGTTCGCGATCGGGCGCTTGGCGATCACTCCCAGTTCGGGCCGCCGGCGCAGAACATTTCGCAGATTCCACTGATCAGCGATGTTGACGCTCGTTTCAATGGCACCGAACCGGCCGGAATCGACAGCGAATGCGAGCGGCTCGTTGTCTCCGCTGTAGCCGGCGACGCCAATCTTGCCGGCCGCGACTGCCTCATCCAGGGTGTCCTGCAGGTCTCCTCGCCGCAGAATCTCAAGCGGGCAGGAGTGCAGATAAAAGATGTCGATCCGTTCCGACCGGGTCAACCGTAAGGAACGCTCAATACTTGCCAACACGCCCTCCGGCGACCAATCCCGTTGACCGTCGATCTTCGGGCCACCCTTGGTGGACAGCACGAACTCGTCCCGGCGTCCGCCGAGGTGCCGACCGATACGCTCTTCGCTCAACCCGTAGCTGGCGGCGGTATCGATCAACGTCACGCCCAGATCCAATGCCCCGTTGAGCACCTCGGCGGCTTCGGCCTCGGTGACATCGCTCTCGCCAATTTGGCCGGCACCTAGCCCCACGATGGAGACCTCCAAACCAGTGTCCCCAAATGTCCTTCGCTCCAGCATGCCCTCACTCCTCATCTCATAACCGCCCGCGCCCTCATATACATTTCACCGTCGTCGCGCAGTAACGGCGCGAAGACGGCCCCCGTCGATGCCGCCCTCGTATTGAGATCGTCGGCAGATTTCGGAATTACTGAACCCTTCGATAGCTCACCTCAGTTCCTCCCCCGTAGGCTGCAGCTGGGCCCACCACAGGAACTCGCCCGCGTGCGGGCGGTGAACGAAGCCGTCGCCGGCGAGCCCTGCGAGCAAGTCATTGCTCTGCACGATCTGGTGGCCGATCCTAGCGCGATCGTAGGGCGGCAGGTCGAGGCCGTAGACATCCCTGGCCGCGATCGATTTCTGCTCATAGGTCAGGAGGGTCAGGAACCGCTTGGGGTACACGACCGAGAGCACCTTCGAGAGCAGCAGTTCCTTGAATCCCGGGAACGAGAAGCTGAGCTTCCCGTTGATCAAGTCGGTGAGCCGGTCCTCCAGAGGCTTGCCGGTCCCGCGCAGCAGGTAGTCCACCACCTGCCGGACCTGGGCTGCGCCATACCCGGGCTTCTCGTCGAAAGCGGTAAGGAAGGTGGACTGGATCCCGAGGTTGGAACCGCTGGTGTCCTTCCCGAATGCACGCAAGTCAGCGGGGTCAGCGGCGGGAAGGCCCTCTTCGCTGAAGATGTGCCGGTACTTTGCCCAAAAGGTCGGCACGCGCGGATCGAGCCCGGCGTGCTCCTGGCTCAGGAATGCTGGCTTGAGGCGCTCGGCGCGTGCCATCAACTCGGGGGACGCCTGGTCCGCCGTCGGCATGGGACGAGGGGGCGGCTGTGCGGTCACAGGCGCAAAGCCCAGCCGGGCCTCCGCGTGCACGCATACGTAGTCGCAGTCCGGGCATCGGGTCTTCTGGCGACCGTCGGGGAGCACTTCGAGCACCTTGACGTCCTCGTGGCCAGTGTCCAACGGGCACATCACGGGGACCATGGAAACCCCATCTCGCGATTACTCACGCCCGACTCTCGGGCTGGAGCTAGTCTAGGGCCGGGCCGGTGCCACCAGATGATTGCTGTGTGTCTGATCACCAGCAGGCACGGGCACACCGGTCCGAGCTGCCGCACACATGGTACGCAGAGGGCCGATCCATCCCGGGGCCTTGGAGAGCCTCACGCTACGCGCTTCACCGTCCTCGACGGCGAGCTCAAGGGACGTCCCTGCTGACTCTGCCCACGCGGATCACGCGAGGCAGTGCAAGGGGCGTCGACGTCGCCGGCACCGATGAACCTGACAGCCCTGGTTTTCTGGACCTTGATGCGGTGAACCGCGCCCTTGGTTTCGGTTATGTCCGTGCCTTTCCCGGATAGGGCTCAACGGGTCGAACTGTGACTCGCGAGCCCGCGCAACTGACCCACGCCGGATGAGGGTGCGAAGACCTAGGACGATCCGATGCAATAATCTGGTCCGTGACATCGCTGCTGAAGACCATGACCCCCTATGAGATGACGGCGTCGTGGGCGGTGTGGCCGCCGTCCGAGTCGTACGCCCGGACCAGCGACATCTCCTTCCCTGTCGGAGATTTTGATGGGGTACTGCACGCCCGCTGCATCATTCTTGGCCTGAACCCCGGGGAGTCCTCTGTCGAGCGCAGGCCGTGGCAGAACTTTCACACGTCACCGCGGCACAACGATCACTTCCTCGCTGAGGCGTTTCGCGATACCCCACACTGGGGTGCCTACATGACCGACCTGCTCACCGAGGTCAACTCAAAGTCGAACACGCTCGATCTTAGCGCCGAGACCATCCAACGCGACGTCGTGGAGCTGGTGGAGCAGTTCCGGGCCTTGGGAACCATCGATCCGTTGGTTATTGTGATCGGCACAAAAACCGCGAAGGCCTTCAAGAAGCATGAGCCTGTCCTCGCGGCCGCGCTGGGCCTCCCTAGAATTCGTTGGGTCCCGGTGCCCCACTATTCGGCAGCAAACGGTCGTGTCCACGGGAACAGCCCCGACAAATACCGGCGGCTTGTCCTTGAAGCGCTGAAGGATGCTGACTCCACCCCTCTGGCCTTCGAGCTGTTCGGGAATGGCAACCCGATTTGAGAGCGGTACGCGCTGCACACCGAGTGCGGTCGCTGGCAGCCGCTCAGTTGGCAGCGTAGGCCTGACGGGTCAGTTCCTCAACCAGCGGCCAGTTGGCGGTTGAACTTATCCTCAGTTCAAGATCGCCCGTCCCGAAGTGTCCGATCTTGCTAACGTCCCGGCTGAAACCCTCCACCAGCTCCACTGACGCCGGGGGGAGCTTCAGGTACACCAGCAAGTTCTTTGATGTCGGGTGGACTTCCACGCAGGCGAAATTCTTCAGCCGGCGGAAGGCGAAGTAGAGAGAGCGTTCGTTCTTCACGACGTCATCACCCAGCGACAACGCAAACGTCTCGAACTTCTCGTAGAGGGACGCCAACTCAAGATCTGCCAACGCGAGCAGCTCGGTAACCGTTTTGGCCCGTGACGATTTCTTCCCTGGTGCCGCCTGGGCAGCAGACGCAGAGATGGAGGATGCTTTTCGCGTGGTAGCCGTTGTCTCTGTCGAAACTGACGTGACCAGTTCAATGGCCAGAAGGTCGGAACCGAAGTCCCGGTATCGGACAAGTTCAACATTCCGATCGATCTGCCGGACTGCATATTCGTCATAACGCGTGAAGTCGTTCGCGACGCAGATCAGCCGTGGTGCAGACCAGTCGATGTTCTCCGCTGTCGCGGCACCCAGCCGGGAGGCGACAAGGATCTGAAATTCTGCCTTGTGGTCCATGAGCCAGTCCAGATAGAAGAGCCCCTGATTGATGACGTTCTCAGTGGACGTCCGCTTGTACTCGAAGATCACGGGCGAGCCGTTCTCGTCCAGGCCCAGCGAGTCAATGCGGCCGCGGTGGACCTTGCCTGTCGTGTACTCGCTGGCGAGATACCTGACCCCGAAGGTGACCTCCATGTTCTCCTCAATAAGGGTCTGGAGATTTCTTTCAAGGGCGAAGCTGCGGGATGTGAGCTCGGAGGCTCGGCCGCCATCTATGCGGAACAGTTTGAGATCGGTCACGACCCAACTCTTCCACTCCTTCGTCCTGGCCCTGTACTCGCCACGTCGGGGAGAAAAACTAGTCCTTGGCTGTCCCAGCGAGTGGTGAACGCGCCGGCAGTCTACGAACTTTGAGGATGTTCCGCTTAATTCGCGTTTTTGATCAGGGCGTTCAGATCCGAATGTCTACCACGCGGAGGATGCACGATGCGGCCGTGATACTTCGAAATATGCACCAAAAATGCACCACGACAGCCCTAGAAATACAGAAAACCCCCGGTTTCCCGGGGGTTTTCATTGGCGGTGACGGTGGGATTTGAACCCACGTTGGCTTTGACACCAAACAACATTTCGAGTGTTGCACCTTCGGCCGCTCGGACACGTCACCAACCTGAATAGGGTACCGGAGCAAGGCACCGAACCCCAAAACGGGCTCGAGCCGCGTCCTGTCGCACGCTGCAAAACGGGCGCCTGGCCACGCCGCGGGCGCACGCGACTTCCCCCAGCCACCCGGCGGCACTAGATTCGTAAGCAAGATGAGCAACCCTAACGACACAAGCCAAACACCCGCCGTCGCAACCGCATACTGGACCGTAGGCCTGGAGAAGGGCGAACTCCGGCGCGAGGAACTGCCAGTGCCCGGCCCCGGCGAAGCCCTCGTGCGCTCGCTCTACTCCGGCATCAGCAAGGGCACCGAAATCGTGGTGCACAACGCCCGGGTCCCGGAATGCGTGGCCGAGGAAATGGCCGCCCCGCACCAGGTTGGCAGCTTCCCGTCGCCGGTGAAGTTCGGCTACCTCTCCGTCGGTGTGGTCGAAGACGGCCCGGCGGACTGGCTGGGCAAAACGGTCTTCTGTCTCCACCCGCACCAGGACCGCTACGTCGTCCCGATCGGATCCCTCACCGAGGTTCCGGACAATGTGCCCGCCCGCCGGGCCGTCCTGACCGGCACCGTGGAAACCGCCGTCAACGCCCTCTGGGAGGCCGGCCCCCGGCTCGGCGACCGCGTCGCCGTGATCGGCGCCGGACTGGTCGGCGGCATGGTCGCCCAGCTCCTGGGGACCTTCCCGCTGGGCCGGCTGCAGCTGATCGACGTCGACCCCGCCAAGCGCGCCTTCGCCGAGACCCTCGGTGTTGACTTCAGCCACCCCGACGACGCGCTGCCGGACTGCGACATCGTGATCCACTGCTCCGCCTCCCAGGCAGGCCTCGAACGCGCCCTGCAACTGGTGGGCGACGAGGGCGAAATCATCGAGATGTCCTGGTACGCGGACCGCAACGTCACCCTGCCGCTCGGCGAGGACTTCCACGCCCGGCGGCTCTCCATCCGCGCCAGCCAGGTTGGCGTCGTCGCCCGCGCCCGCCGCCACCGCCGCACCAACGCCGACCGGCTCAACCTTGCCGTCTCGCTGCTGGCCGACCCGGTCTTCGACACCTTCCTCACCGGCACATCCCCCTTCAGTGAGCTGCCCGACGTCGTCCATCGACTCTCCGACGGCAGCCTGGACGCGCTCTGCCACGTCATCGAATACCCTCCAGCCGAAGACCGCGCCCCAGCAACAGAAACCACGAGGTAATCCGTGTTCAGCCTGACCGTCCGCCGCAATTTCATGATCGCCCACAGCCTGCCGCGCCCCGCCTTCGGCCCCGCGCAGGGCCTGCACGGAGCCACCTTCGTCACCGAGGTGACCTTCCGCCGTCGGGCGCTGAACGAGGATTCGATCGTGCTGGACATCGGCGAAGCCGGCGACGTGCTGGACGCCATCCTGGCGGAGTTGAACTACAAAAACCTCGACGAGCACCCGGACTTCGCCGGCAAGCTGAGTACCACCGAGGCGCTCGCGCAGTACATCGCGGACGCCGTCGCGGCCAGGATCCGCGGCGGCCAGGACGGGCAGGCTTTGGCGGGCATCGACGTCACCCTGCGCGAGACCCCGGACGCCTGGGCCAGCTATTCGCTTGAGTTCGACGCCGGCTAGCAGCCCCGTGGAGGTCACCGCCCTGCGCCTCTTGCTGCCCGGCAACGTCCGCCACAACTCCGGCGGCAACGCCTACAACGCCGCCCTGGCCCGGGCTCTGGCGGCGCTCGGCGTGCCGACGGAGTCGTGCACAGTCGACGGCGACTGGCCGGTCGGCAGCCCCGACGACCGCCGGCGGCTGGGCCGGCTGCTCACCGAACCCGGCGACGCCGGGCGGGCCACGATCGTGGACAGCCTGGTGGCCTGCGGGGCGCCGGACGAACTGGAAGCCGCGGCCGCCGCCGGGGTGCCGGCCTGGATCCTGCTGCACATGCCCCTGGCCGGGCACCCGGAACGGCAACGCCGCGCCCTGCAGGCCGCGGCCGGGGTCATCTGCATCAGCCGCGGGTCCGCGGCGGAGGTGTGCAGGCTGCGCAGGACGCCGGGGAGGGATGAGCCGGGCGGCGTCGGGGTCGCGCTGCCGGGCACGGAACCCGCGCCGCTGGCCCCCGGTTCCGAGCCGCCGCACCTGCTGGCACTCGCCGCGCTGCTGCCCAACAAGGACCAGCTGCTGCTGCTGCGCGCGCTGTCCGGGCTCACCGACCTGGCCTGGACGGCAACCCTGGCCGGCTCGGACACCGCAGACCCCGCCTACGCCGCCCTGCTCCGGCAGGAGACGGAACGCCTCGGCCTGGCCGGGCGCGTCAGCCTGCCGGGGGAGCTGAGCGGGGCCGGGCTGGAGGCCGCATGGACCGCCGCCGACCTCAGCCTGCTGATTTCGCAGGCCGAAACCTATGGGCTGGTGGTCACCGAATCCTTGGCCCGCGGCGTTCCGGTGATCGTGCGGCAGGGCACGGGAGCCGTGGAGGCCCTCGCCGCCGGCACCCCGGGCTCCGCCGGCGCACCGGGCTCCGCCGGCGCACCGGGCTCCGGCGGCGCACCCTTTGCGTCAGCGCACCCCGAAGCCGCGGCCCCGCTGCCGGGCACCGCCGTCGCGCTCGCCGGGGACCCGGCGCCGCTGGCAGCCGTGCTTCGCCGCTGGCTTGCCGAACCGGAGCTGCGCGCCCAGTGGCGGGCCGCCGCCCGAAATGCTCGGATGCGCCTTCCCGGTTGGGACGCCACCGCGCGGGCCGTGCTGGCGATCCTCGGAACCGATGGCCCGGGGGAGCGGCGCGGCAAACGAAGCGTCCGGATCGATACCGCCGCCGGGGAAGCTGATGGAGAATGACCCCATGACGACCCAGCCCGCAACCGTGCAATTACCGCCCGCCGAGAGCCTCACGCCCGAGCGGCTGCGCGCCTGGTCCTGGCACCGGCAGGGCCTGGACGGATCGCTGGCCGGCAGTACGGCCGAACAGGTGTTGGCCGGGGCCGGCTGGGCCCGGTCCGTGGGCGGCGCCAACCCCTACCTCACACTTTTCGCCCGGGCCGGCATCCCGCGCGGGCAGGTGGACGCGGACGTCCTGGCCCACCGGGTTCTGGAACTCCCGACGGCGCGCGGTTGCACCTACGTGCTGGGCCGGGACGACTTCGCCTGGGCGCTTCGGCTGGGACAGGAGCCAGCCGAGGCCGGCTTCAAGGTGGTCGGCCGGCTCGGGGTGGAGCGCGGCGAAATTGCGCTGCTCGAGGAGCAGGTGCTGCACACCCTCACCGAAGCCGGGACGCCGCTGGACCCGCGGCGGCTCAAGGACGAACTCGGGGACTCGGTGCGCAACCTTGGCGAGGAGGGCAAGAAAAAGGGCGCCACCACCACGCTGCCCACCGCGCTGGGCATCCTGCAGGCGGACGGACGCATCCGCCGCGTCCCCGCCGGCGGCCGGCTGGACCAGCAGCGCTACGCATATGAGCCCTGGGGACTGCGGCCGAGCGAGCTCAGCGACGAGGAGGTGCGCGCCGAGCTGATCCGGCGCTACCTCGGCTGGACCGGGGGTGCCACCTTCAAGCAGTCGCAGTGGTTCACGGGCTTTACGGTCGCGCAGAGCAAGGCCGCGCTCGCCGACGTCGGCGCTGTGGAGGTTCCCACCGCTACAGCGGTTGCCGGGGGCGCCCCGCTCTGGATGCTGCCCGACGACGTCGAGCTGCTGGCCGCATTCGAAGAACCGGCTGAGGAGCAGATTCAGTTGCTCGCCGGGAGTGACTCGCTGGTGCTGCTGCGCCGCAACGCGGCCGAGCTGCTCGCTGAGGAGGACCAGGACAAGCCGGCGCTGGGAGCACTTGCGCTGCAGGCGGACCTGCCGGACCACCCGATCCTGGACCGTGGCCGGATCATCGGGCTGTGGCAGTACGACCGGGCCCGGGAACGGATCGCTGCCTGGGTCTTCGGCACGTCCACTCCGGCAGTGGCCCGGCGGATCGCGGAGGTGGAGGCGTGGATCAAGGAAGACCTGGGTGACTTCCGTGCCTACAGCCTGGATTCGCCGGCGTCACGGCAGAAGCGGATCGATGCGCTGCTGGCGTCCTCGACGGCCACGGCCGAACGGTAGCCCGGCGATATTTACGCCTCAGCCGCCGCGGTGGCCGGCAAAGAAGTCCCGGAGCAGGGTCCCGCACTCCTGCTCCCGGACGCCCGCGTACACTTCCACCCAATGGTTGAGCCGGCGTTCGCGGAGGATGTCGAACACGGAGCCGGCGGCCCCGGCTTTCTCGTCCCAGGCGCCAAAAACCACGCGGGGGATGCGGGCCAGTACCACGGCGCCGGCGCACATGGCGCACGGCTCCAGCGTGACCACCAGGGTGCAGTCCGCCAGCCGCCAGCCGTCGTCGCCCTGGCCCTCCACCGCGTGCCGCGCCCGGAGCCGGGCGGCCGCCGCGCGGATGGCCACCATCTCGGCGTGCGCCGTCGGGTCCCCGAGCGCCTCGCGCTCATTGCGCCCGGCGCCGAGCACCGAACCGTCCGGTCCGATCACGACGGCGCCGATCGGCACGTCCGCGGTTGCCAGGGCCCGACGGGCTTCGGCGAGGGCCAGGCCCATCCATTCGGCATGGCGTGGCTCCGGGGTAGTCATGGCTCAATGATAGTTTCGACGCTATGCATCCTAAGCACACTGCGCACCGTAGCCGGGCGCACCTGGAAGTCGGGAGACGGCAATGAGCACCAGGACTGAGAGTTGGCTGATGCGGCGCTGGGGCCGTTGGGTGGTGCCCTACGCCGCCTTGTGGATCACGATGCTCATTGGCGGCGTGGTGGTGGTGGTGCTGGCGCTGCTGAGCGCCGAAGTCTATGACAACGTCGTGGACTCCGCCGGGCTGGCGAACCTGGACAAGCCCACGCTGGCGTTCATGGAACAGCTGCGCAGCCCGGGCCTGGACTCGTTCGTCACCGGCTTCACCAACATCGGCGGCGGAATTGGGATGCCGATCCTGGCCAGCATCCTGACGGCGTTGCTGATCTGGGTCTCCCGGACCTGGCGCCCGCTGATCCTGATCGGAGGCGCAGCCGCCGTATCGGTCACGGCCACCGCGGTGGGCAAGAAACTGATCGGCCGGACGCGGCCGGACCACGCCGATGCGGTGCCGCCCTATGAGGACTCGCCGTCCTTTCCCAGCGGCCACACCCTGAACACCACGGTGGTGATCGGGCTCGTGGTCTATCTCGCCTGCCTGCAGGTGCACCGCACTGTGGCCCGGGTGGGTCTGATCACGGCCGGGGTGCTGTTTATTTTTGCGATGGGCATGAGCCGGGTCTTTCTGGGCCACCACTGGATGACCGATGTGATTATCGGCTGGGTGCTGGGGCTTGGCTGGGTGGGGATCGTGATTCTGGCCCACCGGCTCTTCCATGTGCTGCGGCACCGCGAACATGCCGGTCCCGCGCCGACGTTCGACAACGAGGTGCACCTGCAGGACGGTCTCGCGGCCGGCGGGGCAGCCGACGTCGATACCCGCGGTCCGGCGGGCGGTCCGCCGACCTCCGGGTGATAGTTTTGACCCATGCGCACTCTCGTTGTGGACCACCCGCTGGTCGCCCATAAGCTCACCGTCTTGCGGGACAAGAACACCCCGTCCCCGGTCTTCCGCCACCTCACCGAGGAGCTCGTCACGCTCCTGGCCTACGAGGCAACCCGGGATGTCCGCACCGAACCGGTGACCATCGAGACGCCGGTCAGCACCACCATCGGCACCGCCTTCACCAAGCCCACCCCGCTGGTGGTCCCGATCCTGCGCGCCGGGCTCGGCATGCTGGAGGGCATGACCAAGCTGGTCCCCACCGCCGAGGTCGGCTTCCTAGGCATGGCCCGCGATGAAGAGACCCTGGACATCATCACCTATGCCGAGCGCCTCCCGGAGGACCTCACGGACCGCCAGATCTTTGTCCTGGACCCCATGCTGGCCACGGGCGGCACGCTGCGCGAGGCGATCAAGTTCCTGTTCAAGCGCGGCGCCTCGGACGTGACGTGCATCTGCCTTCTGGCCGCCCCGGAGGGCCTGGCCAAGCTGGAAGAGGAGCTCTCGGACGCCAACGTGACCATCGTGCTGGCCTCGATCGACGAGAAGCTCAACGAGAAGTCCTACATTGTCCCCGGGCTGGGCGACGCCGGCGACCGCCTGTACGGCATCGCGGTCTAACTGCCGGAACAACACGCCGGTACGGGGTTCCGGCGGACGCCGTCGGGGTCTAGCCTGTGCCCATGGACTGGAAACTTGAACTCGTAATTGTCCCCGTGTCCGATGTGGACCGAGCCAAAGACTTTTATGTCAACAAGGTCGGTTTCAACGCCGACTACGACGAGCGCCCCTCGGAGGGCATCAGGTTCGTCCAGCTGACGCCGACTGGCTCGGGTTGCTCGATCGCGATCGGCGAGGGCCTCATCGACGCCCCGCCCGGCACCGCCCCAAGCCTGCAACTCGTGGTCAGCGACATCCAGGCCGCGCACCGGCAACTCAAGGACAACGGCGTGGACGTCAGCGACGTCGACATCAAGGACTGGGGGCAGTTCGTCTACTTCGCCGACCCCGACGGCAATAAGTGGGCCGTACAGTGCATCCCCGGCCGGCCAAACGGCTGACCGCCGGCACGACGGTCACCCGGGCGGTGCCGCGTCAGGCAGGCAAGAGGCCCCGGTTCCGGTGGATCCAGGGCCTCGCTGCGCGTCTCTGTCCGTGCCGGTTGTGCGGCTTAGTACCAGTTGTTCGCGTAATGGAAGTTCAGGGCACCGCACGGTGAGCCGTAGCGCTGCTGGACGTACTGCAGGCCCCAGTTGATCTGGGTCCGGTAGTTGGTCAGGTAGTCCGCTCCCGCGCTGGCCATCTTTTCGGCCGGCAGGGACTGAACCACACCGTAGGCGCCGCTGCTGGCGTTGGTGGCGGTTGTCCTCCAGTCGGACTCCCTGGTCCACAGCTTCTGCAGGCACTGCATCTCGCTGGCCGCCCAGCCGTGGACCGGCAGCTGCGCGGCGGCATAGGCCTGCGCGCCGGCGGGATCGTCGACGGCGACCGGCTGCGCCGGTGCGGGGGCCGGGGCGGGCGGAGCAGCAGGGGCCGGGGCGGGGGCCGCAGGAGGAACTGCCGGCGCGGGGGCTTCGGCGGGCCTGATCTCGGCGGGCTTGGCCTGGATGCTGGCCGGGGCGGATGACGCAGGCGTGTAGCTGCCGAGACGTTCAAGGTCCAGCGCCGGCTGCGACGCTTCCTTGGGGGCGGCGGCAGTGTGGGTTGCCGCGCCGGAGGCCTGGCCTGCGGCGCCGACCCCGAGCAGCACCGCGAACGCAGTGACTACGACGGCGGCGCGCTTGCCTTTGGACGGGGCGCCGGCGGCGGAGCGGGCACGCTTGCCTTTGGGAGCGGGCCGGGTCACGGCCGAGCGCTGGGCCGGTTCGGCGCGGTGGCGCGCGGCGTCGTCTTCGGACGTCTGTTTAGCGCCTTCTGGGCGCGTTTGTGCCTTAAAGTCAGTCATTGTCGCCTCTCAACGCCTACGGAGTTAGCTGTCGGGTTCGGATGCGAAATCCGGCCGCACGGAATTTCATCGTGGCGGCTTAACCCCAAGGGGTGCATGGATGCAGATGCCCGGGAACACTGGGTCCCCCGTCTCTGCCTGGTCCAGCGGAATCCGGCAAGCGGCAGAGTGTGGCGTCAGTCCGGATGTGCGGCCAGATTGACTGGCGCACCCTAAAACGGTACCTGACTTTCGACTAGAAGTCACATTTCGGTAACGACAAGTCCAGGCGGCGGTGTGGCGGCTTGCCCTGCGCGTGCCCTCCGAGTGCGCCGGCCCGGCCCGTTTCGACGCTTCCGTGCCCACCCTGTGCTGCCGAACAGCGAGCGGGCGCGGAACCGTCGAAACGGCGGCCGGGGCCCGTCCGCCTACCCGGCCAGCAGGTAGACGGTGGTCCCGCCGATGGTCTGGGCGGCGAAGTTGGCCGCCACCCATGAGGCAATCCGCGCGGCGTCGTCGGAGCCGCTTTGGCCCTGCATTGTGCGGCCGGCGATGAAGTAGTGGATCTTCCCGTCGGCAACGTACTGCTGGAACTGCGCGAGCGTCGGAGCCGGGTCGGTGCCGTTGAACCCGCCCACGGCCATCACGGGGAGTCCCGTCGCCAGCTGATAGCCGGCGGCGTTGTTGGATCCGACGACGGCGGCCGCCCAGGTGAAGCTGCCGGCGCCTGCCTGCAGCGCCGTCACAAGGGCCGCGGACGGTGTGGTGGCCCCGAGCAGGCCGCCCATTCCGCCGGCCCCGCCGCCGCCAGGGCCGCGCCCGCCGCCGCCAGGGCCGCGCCCGGCGCCGTTCGCCGTGCCGTTGGAGTTCACTCCGGGGCCGCCGCCAAACCCGCCGTTGCCGCCGAAGACCGCCGGGAACCCTGCGCCGCCCCGGCCGGACACGGCCGGACCGGCGCTGACGATCGAGCCGCTCTGGGCCGTCGCCGCGGTGGACAGCGAGTACGCCAGCGGCCCGGCGAGGGCAGCGCCCACCGCGAGCACCGCCGTCGTGCGCGTCATGATCCCCGATGCTGCCGGGACGCCACGCCTCAGCGCCGTCGCCCTGAAGCCTGGCGCCGCCGCGGCCAGCACCGCGCCGGCCGCGGCGAGCGAGCCCAGCAGGACCACCCAGCGCAGCCAAGGCACGAAGGTCGGCGTGCGGCCGAGCAGGGCGGCGCCCATGACCCCGGCCGCCACGACAGCGACGGCGAGCAGCGCGGCGGCCACGGGCTGGTCCCGCCGCTGCCAGAGCAATACCCCGCCCAGGCCGGCGAGCCCCGCGATCCCGGGCGCCAGCGCCACCATGTAGTACGGGTGGATGATCCCGGCCATGAGGCTGAACGTCAGCCCGGTGACCGCCACCCAGGAGCCCCAGATAATCACCGAGGCCCGCACGGCGTCGGTCCGCGGTGCCAGCCTTCCGAGCCACAGCAGCCCCGCGCCGAGCAGCAGCACCGCCGGCAGCAGCCAGGCGATCTGGCCGCCGAACTCGCTGTTGAAAAGCCGGAAGAGCCCGGGCGTGCCCCAGCCGTTGCCGCCGCCCACGCTCCCGGTTTCGTCGCCGCTGAGCCGGCCCAGGCCGTTGTAGCCGAGGGTAAGCTCGAGGATGGAGTTGTTCTGGGAGCCGCCGATGTACGGGCGGTCCGCCGCCGGGATGAGTTCGACGGCGGCCAGCCACCAGCCGGCCGCGACGGTCATCGCCCCGCCCGTGGCGAGCAGGTGCAGGAGACGTTTGCCCAGCCCGACCGGTGCCGCGACCAGGTAGGCCAGGGCGAAGCCGGGGACAACCAGCAGCACCTGCAACTGCTTGGTGAGGAAGCCAAAGCCCAGGAGCGCCCCGGCCAACAAGAGCCAGCGCAGGCGCGCGTCCTGGATGGAGCGCAGCACGGCGTAGGCGGCCGCGGTCATCAGGAGCACCAGCAGGGCGTCCGGGTTGTTGAACCGGAACATCAGCACGGCCACCGGGGTCAGCGCCATGACGGCACCGGCGAGCAGCCCCGCGCGGTGCGCCAGCCGGGCGTCGGCCGTGGCGGGGGCCGCGGCCCGGCGGACGGCCACGTAGACCAGCCAGACGGTGCCGACACCCATGATGGCCTGCGGGACCAGGATGCTCCATGAGCTCAGGCCGAAGAGGCGCACGGAGAGGCCCATCACCCACAGCGACGCCGGCGGTTTGTCCACGGTGATGGCGTTGGCGGCGTCGGAAGAGCCAAAGAACCAGGCCGTCCAGTCCTGCGAACCGGCCTGGGCCGCAGCGGAATAGAAGGCGTTGGCCCAGCCGGAGGCACCGAGGTTCCACAGGTACAGCACGGCAGTGCCCAACAGCAGCGCCGCCAGTTCCAGCCGCAGGCGCGGGCGCCGGGCGCCGGACCCGCGGGCGCCGGCGGCTGGCTGTGCCTGCAGGACAGGCGCGCCCGGCGGGCCGGACGCGGGCTGGGCCTGCGGGGCTGGCACGTGTGGCGTCTCCGCGGTGCGGGGATTCAGGGTGTCGGTCATGGCGCCCTAGACCCCCAGCTTGTAGACCGTGGCGGTGCCGACGGTCTGGGCCTGGTAGTTGGCAGCGACCCAGGTGGCGACCTCAGAGTTGCCGCCGCGGCCGCCGAAGCCGCCCATGCCGCCGGCGGAGATGAAGTAGCCGATATCTCCGCGGCTCACCATGGCCTGGAACTGCGCGAGCGTCGGGTAGGGGTCGCCGCCATTCCAGCCGCCGAGCGCGATCACGCTGGTGCCGCTGGCGAGTTCCAGGCTCGCCGCCTGGGTGGCGCCGGAGACAATCGCAGACCATTTGGCACCGGAGGACTTCAGCAGTGCGGTCAGCTCCGGCGACGCCGTTCCCTCGCCCGGCCCGCCCGCTCCGCCGCCCCGGGCCGCGGCGGTGCCGCCGAACACGCGGTCGCCGCCGGTCCTGCCGGCTGCCCCGAAACCGCCGCCCATCGCGGACCCGGTGGGCCCGGATGTCGGGATCGAACCGGAGTGCGGCTGGGCCGCGGTCGCCAGCGTCCAGGCGGTGCTTCCCAGCCCGCAGGCCAGCAGGGAAAGGATTACGACGCCGGCCGCGGCGGCCTTGCGGAGCCGGGCCGGGAGCGCCGCCAGACCGTCAACCCGCAGCAGCAGCGCCGCAGCGGCCAGCACGCCCAGCACGCCGGCGAGGACCCGCAGCCCGGGAAGCCAAGCCGGGTCGCGGCCCAGCAGGACGGCGGACCAGACCGAGCTGGCCAGCACCGTCACTGCCAGGACAATTCGGGCCGGCCAGTACGCCCGGCCGCGCCACAACTCGACGGCGCCGATGCCCACCAGGGCAGCGACCGCTGGAGCAAGCGACACGGCATAGTACGAGTGCACGGTGCCGCTCATGAAGCTGAAGATGCCGGCCGTGACAACCAGCCAGCCGCCCCACAGCAGGAGCGCCGCACGGGTCCGCGAGCCGCGGGCCTCGCGCCGGGTGAACCACAGTCCGGCCAGCAGCAGGATCAGCGCAGCCGGCAGCAGCCAGGACACTTCGCCGCCGAAACTCGTCCCGAACATCCGGGCAATCCCGGCCGTGCCACCGAAACCGGCGTTGCCGTTGCCGCCCGGGCCGCCGGCGTTGCCGCCGCCGGGCATTCCCCCGCCGGATCCGGTGATCCGGCCCAGGCCGTTGTAGCCGAAGGTGAGTTCCAGGAAGCTGTTGGTTTGCGAACCCGCCATGTAGGGCCGGGCGGAGGCCGGCGTCAGCTGGAACAACGCGACGTAGCTGCCCGCCACGACGGCGATCCCGGCGGCCGCGCCCAGCAGGTGCAGGAGCCGGCGGCCGAGGGTGGTCGGCGCCGCCCACAGGTAGGCCAGGGCCAGGCCGGGCACGATCAGGAAGCCCTGCAGCATCTTGGACAGGAAGGCCAGGCCGATCACCGCACCGGCAGCGGCGAGCCATTTCCAGCCGGCCTTCTCGATGGCGCGGGTGGTGAGGTAGGCGGCCAGCACCAGGCACAGGGTCAGCATGGCATCCGGGTTGTTGAACCGGAACATCAGGGCCGCCACGGGGGTCAACGCCAAGGCGCCGCCGGCCAGCAGACCCGCGGCCGGACCGGAGACACGCTTGACGGTCAGGTACAGGAGCCCGACGCCGGCGACTCCCATCAGTGCCTGGGGGATGAGCATGCTCAGTGCCGAGAAGCCGAAGATGCGTCCCGCGAGGGCCGGGATCCAGAACGCCGCCGGAGGCTTGTCCACGGTGATGGCGTTGCCGGCGTCGAGCGAGCCGAACAGCAACGCGGTCCAGTCCTTGGTTCCGGCCTGGATCGCCGCCGCGTAGAAGGAATTGGCGTAGCCGGTGGCCTGCAGATTCCACAGGTACAGCACCGCGGTTACACCCAGCAACAGGGCTGCCGACGGGCGCACCCACCGCGGCTGCGGTCCGAACAGCAGGCGCTCGCGGCGTCCCTGGGGAATGGGTGGCCGCGGAGTTGCCGGGCGGCCCGCGGTCGGACGTTCCGCCGTCGCGGTGGTGCCGGGTGCCCAGGCGGGCGTTGGCTGGGCCCCGGGGGTGGGGCTGATGGTGGCGGTCATTTACTTGGCCGTTTCTGTGTGGGGGAGCGAAGCGTCGGCGGCGTCGGGCACCGGCAGGCCGGAGTCGGTCCGGCGCCCGAAGACCACCAGCCGGAAGAGCAGGAACTTGACGGCGGTGGCGGCAAGGTTGGCTGCGGTGACCATGGCCAGTTCCACCCAACGGTCGGGAGTCCCGCCGGATGCGTGGACCAGCAGGAGCGCCCCCGAGGTCAGGGCCAGTCCGATTCCAAAGACCAACAGACCTTCAAAGTGGTGGCGGACCGCCTGGCTGCTGCCCTGGATGCCGAACGTGAAGCGCCGGTTGGCCGCGGTGTTGGCCACGGCGGTGGTGAGCAAAGCGAGGAAATTGGCCAGCTGCGGGTCCATGATGCCCCGGCAGAGCAGGAAGATCAGCAGGTACGCCAGGGTGGAGGCGACGCCAATGCTGCCGAAGCGGACGAGCTGCCCGAAGAGGCTACCGCCCGGACTTTGTTCCTGGCCGCGGGAGGAGGCTGGGAGCGGGCCGCGGGCCAGGGCCGCGCGCAGCTCGGGAACGGGAATGCGGCCGGAGACCAGGTCGCGGCTCAGCCGGGCCATGCCGCGCAGGTCCGCGAGGGCGGTCTGGACGATGTCCACGCTGGAATCCGGGTCGTCGGTCCAGTCCACCGGTACTTCATGGACCCGCAGCCCGCACTTCTCGGCCAGGACCAGGAGCTCGGTATCGAAGAACCAGGCGTTGTCCAGGGTGTGGGGGAGCAGTTGCCGCGCCACGTCCGCACGGATCGCCTTGAACCCGCACTGCGCGTCGCTGAAGTGTGCGCCCAGGAAGGAGTGCAGCAAGAGGTTGTAGCTGCGCGAGATGAACTCCCGCTTGGGCCCGCGGACCACCCGTGAGTTGCGGGTCAGCCGCGTCCCGATCGCCAGGTCGGAGTGCCCGGAAATCAGCGGGGCGAGGAGCGGGCCGAGCGCCGCCAGATCGGTGGACAAGTCCACGTCCATGTACGCCAGGACCGGCGACGGCGACGCGAGCCAGACCTTGCGCAGCGCGTTCCCGCGGCCTTTTTCGGCCATGTGGACCACGCTCACTTCGCGGAGCTCGCGGGCCACGCGCTCGGCGGTCTTAAGAGTGCCGTCGGTGCTGGCGTTGTCCGCCACGGTGATCCGGAACGGGTGCGGGAAAGAGTCGCGCAGGTAGGCGTGGAGCCGGCGCAGGCATGCTTCCAAGTCCCGTTCCTCGTTGAAAACCGGGATGGTGACGTCCAGCACCGGGGTGCCGGTTCGGGTGTCAACGGCAGAGCGCCGGCCGCCGCTGCGGGTCAGCGTGCCGAGCGGCACCCCGAGCGCGGCGGAATGCGCGCCGGCCAAATCCGGCGCGGACGCGGCGCGTCCGGTCGGATCCAATCCGGAGGCGGCGGGCGCCGCCTGACCGGCCGGCGCCGCCGTGGAGCGAAGCGGGGTTCCTGTGGCCTGGTCTGTGAATGTCATAGCTCAACTCTCCCGTCGTCCCATATGAGGGCGATGGGCTCAAGCTGTGTGCTGGCTGTGGAAGAGGGAGTCAGGGACTAGGCTCCGGCCGGACCGGCCGGTGCTGAAGGACCGGCTGCCGGTTCCGCGGGCGGTGCGGCAGGCAACCGGACGGCGAACTCCGTGCGGCCCGGGCGGGACGAAACCTCGACGGTCCCGCCGTGGGCCTCCACGATCGACTGGACGATGGACAGGCCCAGTCCGCTGGTGCCCTCGGAAGTCGGAACTCCCGCGGTGGCGCTCCGGCCGGCCCGACCGCGGGTGGTGGCGCCCGAACGTGGGGCCGCCGTCGTGCCCCCGGACCGTGCGCCCGCCGCCGCGACCGCGGGGAGCGCGGTGCGACCGTCCGCCGGGTTGGTGCGGGCAGCGTCGGCCCGCGCGAAGCGGGCGAAGATCCGCCCGATGAATTCCGGGGCAATGCCGGTGCCGTTGTCCGTGACCGTGACGACGGCGCTGCCGTCAGCCGAGCGCATGACGCCCGTGACCACCTTCGTGCCGGGCTCCGTGTGCTTGCGGGCATTGGACAGCAGATTGGCCAGCACCTGGTGGAGCTGGGTGGCGTCGCCGCGCACCACCACAGGTTCGTCCGGGAGCTCCAGCTGCCAGATGCGGTCCGGGGCCATGACTTTCTCGTCGCTCACGGTTTCGATCGCCAGCTGGGTGAGGTCGACGTCGTTGACCTTGAGCGCCTGCCCCTCGTCCAGGCGCGCCAGCAGCAGCAAGTCCTCCACCAAGGTGGTCATCCGCACGGACTGGCTTTGGACGCGGGCCAGCGACTTTTCGCCGTCGGGCGTGAAGTGTTCGGTCATCCGCATCAGCTCGGTGTAGCCGCGGATGGCCGTGAGCGGTGTGCGGAGCTCGTGCGAGGCATCGGCGACGAACTGCCGGACCTTCATCTCGCTCTCCTGCCGTGCCTCGAGGGCGTTGGAGACGTTGTCCAGCATCTGGTTCAGGGCGTAGCCGACGCTGCCCACCTCGGTTCCCGGATGCGCTGCCGACGCCGGGACCCGCACTCCCAGCGCCACCTCGCCGGCGTCCAGCGGGAGGCGGGAGACCTTGGTGGCCACCTCGGAGAGCTGTTCCAGCGGTTTCATGGTCCGGCGGATCAAGGCTGTGCCGGCGAGGCCGATCAGCACGAGCCCGCCCACGGAGACCACCACCATGGTCCAGACGAGCGAGGCCAGGGTGTTTTCCTTGTCTGCGAGCGGGAGCCCGGTGACAATGATGTCACCGTAGGGGGCCCGCACGGCTGTGAGCCGGTAGTCGCCGGCTGAGAGGGTCCGGTCCACGGGCCCACCGTTCGGGGAGAGCGCCAGCAGGACGGCGTTGTCATCGGGGGAGAGGCTCTGGCGGCTTGCGTCCCCGGCCAGGAAGCCTGCGCTGGCCACTCTGCCGGCAAGGAGCCGCGCGTTAAGCGTGCCAACGCCCTGCCCCCGGGCTTCGAGCGGGTCGGGGCGGCCGGCAGGGTCGCCGGATGGGGGCCGGCCGAACTCGCTCGAGCGGTGCGACGCCTCATTGAGCTGCCCATCAAGCTGCCGGGTGAGGAAATCGTTCATGGAGACGTAGCTGAACACGCCCACGGCGCCGCAGATGGCCACGAGCAGCGCCATGGCGACGAGGACCAGCCGGGTGCGCAGGTGCCACGTGGACGGGTTGCGCCAGTCGCGCCCTGGTGCGGGGGTCACGCCGGAAAGAGTGGGCACGGATCAGTCCGCCGGTTTCAGGACGTAGCCGGCACCGCGCACGGTGTGGATCATGGGCGCATGGTTGGCTTCGATCTTCTTGCGGAGGTAGGAAATGTAGAGTTCCACGATGTTCGCCTGGCCGCCAAAGTCATAGTCCCAGACCCGGTCCAGGATCTGCGCCTTGCTGATGACGCGTTTGGGGTTTTCCATCAGGTAGCGCAACAGCTCGAACTGGGTGGCCGTCAGGTGCAGTTCCTCGCCGGCGCGGGTGACGTCGCGGGTGTCGACATTGAGCACCAGATCCCCGACCACGAGTTCGGCGGTGTCCATCGCGGCCACCCCGGAGCGCTGGACCAGCCGGTGCAGGCGGAGCAGGACCTCTTCCATGCTGAACGGTTTGGTGACATAGTCGTCGCCGCCGGCGGCCAGGCCGGTGATACGGTCCTGGACGGCGTCCTTGGCCGTGAGGAACAGCGCCGGAACTTCGGGCGCGAACGCCCGGATCCGGCTGAGGAGTTCGACGCCGTCGAACCCGGGGAGCATGACGTCCAGCACCAGCACGTCGGGGCGGAAGTCCTTGGCCAGCTTGACTGCTTCGGGTCCGTCGGCCGCCACGGCCACGGACCAGCCCGCCATTCGCAGGCCCATGCTCATCAGCTCGGACAGGCTGGGCTCGTCGTCCACCACGAGGGCACGGATGGGGGAGCCGTCCGGATGCGTGAGCTGCGGAAGGTTGTTGGTCAGGGAGTGCGAATTGGCCATGGGACGACTCTCCGATCTGCCGGTTAGGCGCGGCTTTGGGGATCCTGTGCAGCACCTGTGAATCTCAGACTACCCAGCTGGATGTCCGTCCGGGAGCGCGCACGCCGGGGTGGGAAGGCGTAGGTCGGGCATTCAAAATTCCGCGGAACGTCACAGGCACGGACGACGGAGCGCACAGCCCCGCCACAGGATTGCCCAGCACTCTGGGGTGAATACAGATCCGTACCTGACAGGAGAAACACCATGAGCAGCCAGCATCCGGGAGCCGACAACCGGCCCGGTCCCGAACCCCGATCCGAGAACCCGCCGGCGCCCGTCACCGCACCCTACGCGGCGGAACCAACGCCCGGGCAGGCGCCCGGCCCGTATGCCGGGCAGGCGCCGGCCGCCGGTTGGGGCGCGCCGTATGCCCCCCACGAGCCCGGCCCCGCGCAGCCCGCCGCCGGCTGGGGCGCGCCTGGTGGCGCCTCGCGGGGACCTTCTGCCGACAAGCCGTGGACCCTCAAGCGGGGGCTCGCCGTCGGCGGCGCGGCAGCAGTTTTGGCCATCGGCGCCGGGGTCGGGGTGTATGCCTTCACCTCCAACTCGGCGGCAGCCAACGGCACCGCCGCCGCCGGAGCGGCGGCCGGCCATGGCCCGGGCGGCCAAGGCATGGGCACCCAGGGCATGCCCGGTTCTCCGCAGGGAGGCTCCGCCGGAGGGCGAGGCCAGGGCCAAGGCGGACCCGGGGGCTTCACCGCCGGCGGCATGGGCGGCGGCCTTTCCGCAGCCGTGCACGCCGAATACGTGATCCTCGAAGGGAGTACCTACACCACCATGGCGGAGCAACTGGGGACTGTGACCGAGGTAAGCGCGACGTCCGTCACGGTCAAGAGCAGCGACGGGTTCACGCGCAGCTACGGCCTGGGCAGCAATGTGGTGGTGAGCAACCTGGAGCAGCGGCGCCAGCAGGCCGGCGGCACGGGCACCCAGTTGAGCGTGGCGGACATCGTCGCTGGCGGTACCGTGCGGATCGTGGCAGCCAAGGACGGCTCGAACTACACGGCCTCGACCGTCATGGTTGTGGCCGCCACCGCCACCGGCCAATCCAACTGACGGCCCTCGCTCTACCCTCCTGAAACTACCTGTCACCGCGGAACGCCGCCGGGCTTTCCCGCCCGGCGGCGTGACCACTCCTTGGACAGCGGTGGCGGCGGAAAGCCAATATGACGATTCCGCAGGTTTCACCTACAGTGAATGATTTCGGGAGAGCACGCCAGTGTGGCGAACATTCTTCGGTTCAGTCCGGCAATTGTCGCCGCAGTCCGCAGAATGGCAGCGCTTTGTTCCATCGGTCAGAATTGTGATTTGCGCTACAATCGCGCTTTTCGTCTCACGATGCGGACATTGCGGTGCTTTGTTACTTGCAAGTTCTCTTTGTTACGTTGCACACTTCAATTGTGAACAAGAACTCAACAGCACCTGCAGCCGCAGCTTCCTGGATCAGCTCACCAGCTGGATCCGAGATGCGTTGTTGTCGAATGCACGCCTAACTTCTCCACCCCAGAACGTTTCTAGGCATTCGCCCCAGCCCCGAGTCGGGCGCCCCTCCCCAGTTTGCATTGCGGGGAAATTAGCATTCGAGCCGCGATTACGGCCATTCACATTGAGGTAAGCATTCCATGTCAGTTGCATCCGGATACGTCCACATCTCCGTCCGTAACGCCAACAAGGCCGGACAGGCCTCCGGCCTTCGCCAAGGCTTTGGTGGCCGTCCGAGCATCGGCCCCGCCGGCCCCGGCAACAGCTTCCCGGCACCCGGTTACGCGGGGCAGGGCTACAACCCGAACTCCTACGGGCAGTTGCGTGCAGTCCCCGCCGCCGAGTCCGCGCCGGCCACCGCGCCCACCCCGGTGGTCGCCCCGGGCGGCAACCCGCTCCGCCCCGTGCCCAACGACAATGTGGCCCGCGGCTTCGTGCTCTACATGGGCATCGATGAGGAAACCGCCGCCGCCGCCGGCACCTCCATCGCCAAACTGGCCCAGGACATCAGGGCCTATGCCCAGTCCCTCGTGGCCGGCGCCGAAAGCTACGCCGCCGTCGCCGTCGCCCCAGCCTCAGCTCCGGGATCAGCCCTCGACGTCGTCCGGTCCACCTTTGGGGACCCCACCGCCGGCGCCCGCCAGCGCGCCGAGAACACGCGGCTGCAGCAGGCGCAGGATCCGCGTCCGTCCGGCGTGCTGATCGACCTCGCCCGCCGCGAGGTGGCGCTCGACGGCGAATCGCTGAACCTGACGTTCAAGGAATTCGAGCTCCTCAACTACCTGGTGGAGAACGGCACCCGCACCGTGGGCCGCGACGAACTGCTCGAGGGCCTGTGGCGGAACGCCGAAGAGGTTCCCAACGAGCGCACCATCGACGTGCACATCCGCCGCCTGCGCTCCAAGCTGGGCCGGCTGGCCAACACTGTGCGGACCGTGCGTGGCCAGGGCTACCGGTTCTATGAGCACCCGGAGGTTGTGGTCTGGGCCGCTCCGGAGTACTCCATCTAGCTCTAGCTTCGCGCAAAGCGTCCGTTCCTCATTGGGGGCGGGCGCTTTCGCTTTCGAGAAAGCTTCAGCGGCTTTCCGCCGTGCCTTAGACACCTCCTTCGTTCCTCAGTCGGCGATGCGGCACTACGCGGAAAGCCGCTTCTCTTCCTCTCCAAAGCAACAACGGCCAGTACGGAACATGCCGCCTTCTGCCGTTCACGGAGGCAGAGTCCGCTCACTGGCCTCCAATGCTTAGGTCTGTGCGGGCGGGCTAGGCTTGGGGGATGAGTGACCACTACATCAAACGTTTGGTGCTCATGCGGCACGCCAAGGCGGACTGGCCGGGCGGCGTCGCGGACCATGAGCGGCCGCTGGAAGAGCGCGGCCACCGGGAGGCGCCGCTGGCGGGCAAATGGCTGCTCAAGCACGGCGTGGTCCCAGATTTCATCCTTTGCTCCAGCGCACTGCGGACCCGGCAGACCTGCACCTGGGTGTGCAGCGAACTGGGGGATAAGGCCCCGACGCCGAAACTCGAGGACGGTCTCTACGGCGCTTCGGCCTCGCGCATGCTGGCGGTCATCAACCACGTCCCGGATACCGTGACGACGCTGATGGTGATCTCCCACATGCCCGGTGTGCAGGACTTAGCCATGCACCTGGCCTCCCGCGACTCGAACCATGACGCCTACATGGATGCGGCCACGCGCTATCCGACCAGCGGGCTTTCGGTTTTTGAGACGGAGAAGTCCTGGGCCGAACTGGACGGCCAGGACGCCCGGCTGACCCACTTCAAGGTCCCGCGGGCGAAGTAGCGGCCCGGCGCGTGGGCGGACCGATAGTCAGCCCGCTGATTGTGTTGTTTACTGATGCTGTTAATGCTTTTACTGATGGCGTTTTCTTGGCGACCAAGGGAAAAGGTGGATCACCGTGGATTCAGGACAGCTTGTAGGGATCATCGTCGGCGTCGTGGTGGTGCTCGCGATCGTCGCAGTGGCCATCTATTTCAGCCGCAAGCGCAAGACGGCCGCGGACCGGAACCGGGCCGCGGAAATGCGGGAAAAGGCAGAGGCCGACCAGCTGGCAGCCAGGGACCATGAGGCCAAGGCGGCGCGCGCGGAAGCAGACGCCAAAGCCGCCGAAGTCGAGGCCGAACGACTCCGCATGCAGGCCCGCGGCACGCAACAGGAGGCGCAGAACGTCCGCACCGGCGCCGAGGAGCAGCTCCGTCGGGCCGACGAGGTCGATCCGGACGTCGTCACGACCGAGCGCAGCGACGCCGAGACGCGCGACGCTCAGCCCCAGGAGGAACTGCGCCGCGACCGGGGCGACCGCGAGCGTCCGGCGGCAAGCGGCGACACCGCCGCGATCCGGGAGGACGCCGCGGCGGAACGGCGTGACACCGAGGATCCGCACGGCGAGCAGCCGCGCAACCTCTAAGACGCAGGAACACCGGCCCAGCCGCCTGGTGCGGCGCCCCCAATCCGCTGCCGACATCCGCTGCCGCCCGCGGCGATCAGCGCCGGGTGGGAGCCTTGGCAGAGGGCCGGGCCGGTACTTTCACGGCGGGTTTCACCGGCGCTTTCGCTGACGCTTTTGCAGCCGACGACGACGAGGTCCGCTTGGCCGCGGGTACCGGCGTCCGCGCCGTCGTCGTCCGGGAAACGGGAGTCCGCGCTGCGGCGGCGCGCTTCGCGGGAGCCTCTGTTGCCGAAACGCGCGGTGCCGAGGTCCGCGGTGGCGAGGTCCGGGACGCTGCCGGCCGGGAAGCAGGCCGGGCGGGCGGCTTCCGCGGGACCGGGCGGCGGGATGCGGCCGCCGGCCGCCGGGATGCGTACCCAGCGCGTGGTGCGGGGCCGCGGCCGGGCAGGACGGTGCCGGCGAGCAGCAGGAGCAGGGTCGCCGCGCCGGCGGCTGCCGAGAGATAGAAGTACAGGTCCGGGTACGTGCTATCCACGGGAGCGGACAGCGCGTCCGGGGCGGCGTTGAAGGCGAGTCCCCACTGGCGCAGGAACGCGATCCCGAAGCCGATGAAGAGGATGCTGCCCACCCCGCTGGCCAACAGCGTCTTGTGCCGCCGTCGGATCACGACCTCCGCCACGCACGCCACGTAGGCGATGGCGGAGGCGGCGAGGAACCAGAGGGCCTCCGTCTCGTTCAGGGTGGCGCCGGCGAGCACCAGCAACGCCAGGGCGGCCAGCGACGCTCCGATGGCGGTCTTGCCGCTTTTACCCATGTGGCGCATGTGACTAATCATCCCCGAACGGGGCTACTTCACCACGTAGCCACGCATGATCGCCATGATGGCGGCGACGCTTTGCGCCCGGGTCCGCTCTGGGTGGTACGTCTTGCGGTCCAGGCCCACGACAAAACAGGCACCGAAGACAGCGGTCTCCAGGCTGCCGCGGGACAGGTCCGGGTCCACGGGGTACTTGGCCGCCACGGCCTCAATCGCCGCGCCAATCACTCCGAGGAGCGGGCCTCGAAGCTCGGCGAAGGTATCCTGCCACTCACTCGGCGTCCGCCAGCTCTCGCTCATCCACAACCTCGCGAAGGAGGGGTACTCCGCCATGAAGTCCATGGCCTGGCCGATCATTTCGTCCATCGCCCGCAGCGGGTCCGCGGATTCGTCCCTAACGCTGAGCAGCCGCGCCATGAGGATGTCCACCCCGTGCCGGAGCAGCTGGGCGATCAGATCAGACTTGCTGCCGAAGTTGTAATACACCGTGCCCTTGGAGACGCCGGCGGCTGCCGCAATCTCGTCAACCGTCACGCCCGCGGCCCCGCGCTCGCCGATCAGCTCCATCGACGCGTCGAACAACTTCTGTTTGGTCGCGTTGGTGCGCCCGGGCCGGAGTTTCTTGGCTCCCTCGGCGTCAGGCGCCGCGGCCGCGTGTGGCGTGGTGCTCATACGGCGATCTCCGGCTTCAGGGTCTTGAGGGTCCAGAACTTGTGCTTCCGGACGGCGACGGCGGACATTGCCAGTCCCAGCAAAGTGTAGCCAACCATGCCCAGCATGACGGGCAGGATGCTGTCCAGCTCGGCCCCGTAGATCAGGTGCCGCATGCCGTTGACCACATAGCCCATCGGCAGGAGTTGGTGCACCACGTGCAGCGGCTCCGGCGTGGTCTGCCAGGGGAAAGTGCCGCCCGAGGAGACCAGCTGCAGGACCAGCAGGATCAGCACCAGCAGCTTGCCGGGCGAGCCGAGCAGCGCCACGACGCCTTGGATGATCGCGCTGAACGCCATGGCGGCCGCGAGCATCAGAACCCACATCAGCACCGGGTGGGCGGGGTTGAGGCCGAGCCCGACGTCCACCACGAGGGTCAGCAGGCTGGCCTGCACCGCGGCGACGGCCAGGAAGGGCAGCCAGCCGCCGACGGCGATCTTCCACGTCGGCGCGTTGGACGCCAGGGCTCGCTGGGTGACCGGACGCATGGCCTGAACCAGCATGAAGACACCGATCCACAGCGCCAGGGTGAGGAAGAACGGCGCCAGCCCGGCGCCGTAGGAACCGGCCTTGGCCTGCGAGACGTTGCTGACGGCGACCGGGTCGGCCATGACCTTGGCGAGGCTGTTCTTCTGCGCGTCGTCCGGGTTGGGGACCTTGCCGGCGCCCTTGGCGAGTTCGTCGGCGAGGGTGCCGGCGCCGTCGGATGCCTTGGCCGCGCCGCTCTCCAGCTGCGCCGCGCCGTCGTCGAGCTGTTGCACGCCCTGGGCGAGTTTCTCCGCCCCGGCCAGGGCGTTCTGCTGGCCGGCGGCCAGGTCCGCGGTGCCGGCAGCGAGCCGGTCCGCGCCGGTGGAGGCTTGCCCAACGGCGCCGCTGAGGGCAGGGGCTGCCCCGGCCAGCTGCGCGGCCCCCGCGCTGACGGCGGCCGAGCCGTCCGCGAGTTGCTGGACCTGGGCCGCGGCGCCCTTGAGGGCAGCCGCCGTCCCGGTGGGCGGGGCCGCAGCGGCGGAGTCGTAGTCGGCGAGGATGGCGTCAGCCTGCGTCTGGGTGATCGCCCCGGCCGCCAGCAGCCGGCCGTTGGAGGCCACCACCCGGCTGCGCTGGGCCTGTGCTGCGGCCTGTTCCGCGGATGCCAACTGCCCCGCCATGCCCTGCAGCTTGGCGTTCAACGCGGCGTTGCCGGCCGCCACCTGGGCGGCGCCGTCGGCCAGGCGCTGTGAATCAGCGGGCAGCGCGGCGGTCTTGTCCTTGAGCTGGCCCAGCCCCGCGGCGAGCTGTCCGGCCCCGCCGCTTACCGCGTTCGCGCCGTCGACGAGCTTGCGCTGGCCGGCCACCAGTTCACCGGCGCCGCTCTTGAGCCCGGAGGTGCCCTGATGCAGATTGACCGCGCCGTCGTGGAGCGACGACACCCCGCCGGCAAGGTCCCGGGCACCGTCGGAGGCCTTGAGCATCTGGGAATGGATGGTGCCGAAGCCGGTGAGAAGCTGGTTGGCGGTTTCCTCGCCCACCTCCTTCGCGACCGTGCTGTGGACGGCGGTGGTGAGCTTGTCCACGATCGTGCTGAGCAGGTAGTTGTTGGCGTCGTTGGTGGTGACGTTCAGCATGGCCTGGTTGGCGGCGTCGAAGTTGCCGGGCGACGCCAGGTTGGCGGAGAAATCCTTGGGGATCTTCAGCGCGAACGCGTACTTGCCGCTGCTCACGCCCTCGTCCGCGGCCTCCGCGCTGGCGACGGCCTGCCAGTTGAAGACGTGGCCTGCCACGAGGCTGTCGGCGACCTTGCGGCCGGCCTCCAGCCGGGTGCCGTCGGCCGCGCCGGCGCCGGTGTCCTCAACCACCAGGGCGGCGTCGATCTGGTCCAGCCTGCCGTAAGGATCCCAGTTCGCGTACAGGTACACCGCGCCGTAGAGCAGCGGGACCAGGGTCAGCGCAACGATGGTCAGTTTCGGCAGCAGCCCGCCGGTCATTCGCTTGAGTTCTGAGCGGGCCAGCCGCAACACGGTCATCGGGCGTCCTCGGTTTCGAAGTGAAGGAGGCTAGCCGTGGCCGGCGTTGCCTCCGGGGCCTCCGGAGTGCCTGTGGCCGCCGGTGCCGGGACGGCGTTGCCGATGTCCGCGACTGGACCGGTCCAGCCCGGCGGGACGGCGCCAACGGTGGCGACGACGGCGAGCGGCCGCCCGCCGTCGTACGCCAGCTCCTGCAGGCGCGGCAGCCAGTCGGCCGGATCGGCGCTGTGACGGGCGGGCGAGTCCACCACCAGCAGGTCGGTGCGCGGATTGGCGAGGGCCAGGGCTGTCAGGAGCTCCAGGCGCCGGTCCGCGGACAGGTCCTCGACCCAGCGCCCGGCAATGTCCTCGAAGCGGTTGACCTTGAGCCAGGGCGTGCTGAGCAGCGCCCCCCGGAAGCGGCGGGGAATCAGGGCGAGGTCCTCGGTGACCAGGTCCCGGACGCTCAGGTGCTGCTCCGGCTCGTTGACGCCGGGCGCGTCCACGACGGCGCTCGCTTGCCGCAACTCCTTGATCCGGGTGGCGCCGTCCCACTCGACGGTGCCGGCGGAGGCCTTCATCCGGCCGCTCAAGGTCAGTGCCAGCGCGGTGCGCTGGTCCTGGCGGTTGCCGGTGACAAGCAGCAGCTCGCCCCGGGCGGCCTGCAGCGAGGTGGGCGGGAGCAGGAAGTCCCGCCGGCCCTTCACGTGGAGCTGTTGAACGCGGAGCAAGAGGTGCCTTTCGCAGAAATGATCTGCTTCAAGGCTAACTGAACTGACTGGTCAGTTCAAATAAGTGCGGGAGGGTGGCCCCTAGAGCCCGTATTCCTCCAGTAGCCGCAGCCACACCTCGCTGATCGTGGGGTAGGACGGAACGGCGTGCCAGAGCCGGTCCAGCGGGACTTCGCCGACGACGGCGACCGTCGCCGCGTGCAACAGCTCGGCAACGTCGGGACCCGCAAAAGTCGCCCCCAGCAGTACCTTGCGGTCCTCGTCCACCACCAGCTGGGCCCAGCCCTTGTAATGCTCGGAGTGCAGCGAGGACCCCGCCACCTGAATGGGAAGCTCGACGGTGGAGGCCCGGTAGCCGTCCTTCTCGGCCTGGGCCAGGCTGCGGCCCACGTTTGCCAGCTCGGGGTCGGTGAAGACCACATTGGGCACGGCGTGCTCGTCCGCGGTGTGGGCGTAGCTGCTCCACGGCGCCGGCTCGCCGCTCAGGGTGCCGCTGGCGCGGGCGGCAATCGCGTCGCCGGTGGCCCGGGCCTCGTATTTGCCCTGGTGGGTCAGCAGCACCTTGCCCGCGGCGTCACCGACGGCGTAGAGCCACGGGGCGCCGTCGTTCTCTGCCGCTCCCAGGACCAGGCCGCTCGCGTCCGTCCCGAGCCGCAGTGCCTTTCCCTCTTCGGCGGCCAGGCCCACGCTCTCGAGTCCGATTCCTTCCAGTGCGGGGTGCCTGCCGGTGGCGACCAGCAGCTTGTCCACAGTGATGCTGCCGCCGCCGTCAAGGGCCAGTGTGAGCGAGCCGTCGTCGTTCTCCTGCACGCTTTTGGTGCCGGTGTGGAGGTGGAATTCGACACCGTCGGCGCGCAGCCCGGCCTGGACCAGCTCGGCCGCCGGTGCCGGGAACGCGCCGAGCAGCCCGCGGCGGGCCACCAGCGTCACGGCGGCCCCGAGCCGGGCGAAGGCCTGCGCGAGTTCGGTGCCGGCCACCCCGCCACCGAGCACGCCGAGCCGCTGCGGGATCTCCCGGGCCGACGTGGCCTCGCGGGTGGTCCAGAAGTCGACGTCGTCGAGGCCCTCCAGCGGCGGGATGCTCGGGCGTGACCCTGTGGCCAGGACGACGGCGTGGCGTGCCGCCAGCACGTAGTTGTTGCCGTCCAGACCGGCGACCTCCGCGCGGCGGGGGCCGGTGATCCAGCCGTGGCCGCGGATCAGGTCGATCCCGGTGTCCTCCACCCATTTGACCTGGCTGTCGTCCTGCCAGTTGGAAGTGAAATAGTCCCGCCGCTTCAGGACGGCTGCGGTGTCGAGTGTCCCGGTGACTGCTTCCTCGGCGCCGGGCACGGTCTGGGCGCCGTGCAGTGCTGTGCCGGGCCGGAGCAGGGCTTTCGAGGGCATGCAGGCCCAGTAGGAGCACTCGCCGCCCACCAATTCCGCCTCCACCAGGACGACGCTGAGCCCGCCCCGCACCACACGCTCGGCGACGTTCTCGCCCACCGCGCCGGCCCCGATCACGATGACATCGAATTCACGCTCAATCTGTGCCGTCATGGCAACAGCCTAACCCTGCCGGAAATCGGCACCGCGGGGGCTGGCACTGCGGCGGCAAGCGCCGCGGCGCCGTCGCGGATTGGAAGGAAGGAACCGGCGGCAGCGGCCGGCGAAACGGGATACGGCCGGGAAACAAAAAATCCGCACCGGCCGGGCCGGTGCGGATCTTCGTTTACTGCTCTTTGGTGCGCCCAGAGGGATTCGAACCCCCGGCCTTCTGTTCCGTAGACAGACGCTCTATCCAGCTGAGCTATGGGCGCATTCGCGGCTCTTTGGGAACTTCTCGCTCCCCGAACCTCGAATTACTTTACGCGAGGTCGGCCCGTTGTTCCAAATCCGCAGCCGTGTAATCTGCCCGACTAGACCGGTCTACGTGACCTTAATCACAGTTTATCCAGTCTCCGAAGTTACGAAACCTTGAATTTCCGGGGTTTTTAGATTCCGGTCGCGCAGTCAACCCGCATTTGGTCCTGAAAATGAAGCCTCCGCGAGACCTAGCATTTAGGACACACCACTGAACCCGAGGAAGGGAACCGTAATGGGCGATCTGGCGCGACTGCCGCTGCTTGAGAAAGCACCCACCACTCATGCTGGACTGCTGGCGTGGGTCGAAGAGGTAGCTGAACTGACCCAGCCGGACCGGATCCACTGGGTTGATGGTTCGGAAGAGGAAAATACCCGGCTCACGGATGAACTCGTGGCTGCCGGCACCCTGACCCGGTTGAACGAGAAGCTGTTCCCGAAGTCCTTCGCGGCGTTCTCGGACCCAGCCGACGTCGCCCGCGTCGAAGAGCAGACCTTCATCTGCTCCGAGAACGAGCGCGACGCAGGCTTCACTAACAACTGGATGGCCCCGGCGGAGATGAAGGAGAAGCTGCGCGGACTGTTCAGCGGCTCCATGCGCGGCCGCACCATGTACGTCATCCCGTTCGTCATGGGCCACCTTGATGCAGAGGACCCCAAGTTCGGCGTAGAGATCACGGACAGCGCCTACGTGGTGGCTTCCATGCGCATCATGGCCACCATCGGCAGCGAAGTCTTGGACAAGATCACCGCCACCAACGCCTTCTACGTTCCGGCCCTGCATTCCCTGGGCGCGCCGCTGGCCCCCGGCCAGGCTGACGTCGCCTGGCCGTGCAACCCGGACAAGTGGATTGTGCACTTCCCCGAAGAGCGGTCCATCTGGTCCTTCGGCTCCGGCTACGGCGGCAACGCCCTGCTCGGAAAGAAGTGCTACGCCCTGCGCATCGCCTCCGTGATGGCCCGCGACGAGGGCTGGCTGGCCGAGCACATGCTCATCCTGAAGCTGACCTCGCCGGAGAAGAAGAACTACTACATTTCCGCGGCCTTCCCCTCCGCGTGTGGCAAGACCAACCTCGCCCTGCTCGATCCCACGATCGAGGGCTGGAACGTCGAGACCCTCGGAGACGACATCACCTGGATGCGGATCGGCAAGGAAGGGGAACTGCGCGCCACCAACCCGGAGGCCGGCCTCTTCGGCGTCGCCCCGGGCACCGGGTGGGGTACCAACCCGAACGCGATGCGTGCCATCGCCAAGGGACACAGCATCTTCACGAACGTCGCCCTCACGGACGACGGCGGCGTGTGGTGGGAGGGCATGACCGACGAGGTCCCGGCGCACCTGACCGACTGGCAGGGCAACGACTGGACGCCAGCGTCGGACAAGCCTGCCGCGCACCCCAACTCCCGCTTCTGCACCCCGATCTCCCAGGTCGATATGCTCGCCGAGGAATACTTCAGTCCCGAGGGCGTGGAGCTTTCCGCGATCCTCTTCGGCGGTAGGCGCAAGACCACGGTTCCGCTGGTCACTCAGGCCCGTAGCTGGACCAACGGCATCTTCATGGGCTCCACGCTTTCCTCGGAGACCACCGCCGCGGCTGCCGGCCAGGTCGGCGTGCTCCGGCGCGACCCGATGGCCATGTTGCCCTTTATCGGCTACGACGCCGGCGACTACCTGAAGCACTGGATCAGCGTCTCCGGTAAGGCCAACCCTGAGCGGCTGCCGCACATCTTCCTGGTCAACTGGTTCCGCCGCACGGCCGACGGCGGTTTCGCGTGGCCCGGCTTCGGTGACAACGCCCGTGTCCTCAAGTGGGCCATCGAGCGCATCGAGGGCAAGGCAGACGCCATCGAGACCCCCATCGGTTTCGTGCCGGCCGGGCACTCGCTGGACCTCACCGGACTGGACCTGACCCACGCCCACGTGGAGGACGCCGTGCGCGTGGACCGCGCGGAATGGGACACCGAGCTGGCCTCCATCGAGGAGTGGTACGCGAAGTTCGGCGACTCGCTGCCGGACGCGCTGCGCTCCGAGCTGGAAAGCCTGAAAGAACGGATGGCCACGCACTAGCCTGCGGCTGAACGAACGACGGCGGCCCCGCACCTTTCGCAAGGTGCGGGGCCGCCGTCGTTGTCTCATCGATTGCTCCGCAAGTGGCCTTTTGAACCCTGATAAGGGCTCCTGCGGAGCAATGGATGCCCAGGTCAGTTGGCGAGCCAGATGTCCGGGCCGAAGACCTCGTAGTGGATCTTGGTGGCCGGGATGCCGGCGTTGATGGCTTCGTTGCGGATGTTCTTCATGAACGGCAGCGGGCCGCACAGGTACAGCGAGGCGTTGGCCGGGAGGTCCACTTCGCGCAGCGACATGAAGCCCTCCTTGGTTCCGGCCACGGGCTGCTCCAGCCAGAGCTGGAGTTCGGCGCCCTCGAGGCGCTCGACGTCGTCCGTCATCTGGTCGCGCAGGGCCCAGCTGTCCAGGCTGCTTTCCGCGTGCAGGACCAGGACCTGTCGGTCCGAGCCGGACTCGGCGAGGGAGCGCAGAATGGACGCGGTGGGCGTGCAGCCGATGCCGGCCGAGGCCAGGACTACGGGGCCGTCGCCCTCCTTGAGCGTGATTTCGCCGTACGGGTTGGAGATTTCGAGGATGTCGCCGACCTCCACGGTGTTGTGCAGCACGGGGGAGACTTCGCCGCCGTCGTCTTTCTTGGTGGTGAAGCTGCGGCTGGTGCCGGCGTCGCCGGACAGCGAGTACTGGCGGACCTGGCGGAGGCCGTCCGGGAGGGTGACCTTGACGCTGACGTATTGACCCGGAAGCGCGGGGGTGATTGGGGTGTCGTCGCCCGGTTCCAGGGTGAAGGTCATGGAGCCGGTACCGGCCGGGGTCTTGGCTGCCACTTTCCAGGGCGTCCACATCTTGCCGTTGGCCTGTGCGGCGTAGAGGCCCTTCTCGAGCTTGATCAGCGCGTCGGCCATCAGCCAATAAACCTCGGTCCACGCTTCGGCGATTTCCGGGGTGATGACCTCGGCCAGGTCCTCGGCAATGGCCGCGAACAGGTGCTCGTAGACCACCTGGTACTGCGGTTCGGTGATGCCGAGCGAGGCGTGGCGGTGGGCGATGCGTGAAAGCACGGTTTCCGGCAGGGTCCCCGGGTGGCTCACGAGGTGGCTGGCGAAAGCGGCGATGCTCCCGGCCAGGGCCTGCTGCTGGTTGCCGTTGCGCTGGTTGGACCGGCTGAAGAGCCCGTCCAGCAGTTCGGGGTGGGCGGCGAAGAGCCGGGCATAAAACTTGGGGGTGATCTCGCCGATCCGGGATCCGACCAGCGGCAGGGTGGCCTCGATGACGGGGAAGGACTTGTCCGAGAGCATTGCTGACTCCTGAGATAGAGGTCCGGGGTCTTCAACCGGACCGTTCCGAAATACTTGCATTTGAAATACGAGTATTTATGCCTCAGTTCTACACTTCGTAGAAAAGCTGCGCAAATCGGTGACGGGGCATCGCGCTGGCAGGTTGTGGCCGCTACAGGCCGGGGCGCAGGCCGATCGCCTGAAAGACGGGATTCATCTGCCGCGAGGTGGGCAGCGACGCGACGACAATGTCGTCAAGCTCACGGTAAAACGCCTCGCGGGCACGGCCCAGGGCCCCGCGGAGCCGGCACTCGTTGATCAGCGGGCAACTGCCGCCGGCGTCGACGCAGTCGGCCGGGTCGGTTCGGGTGTCCAGCGTTCGCAACAGCTGCCCCACCGTGGCGGTGCGGCCCGCGCCGCTGAGCCGGGAGCCCCCGTTGCGGCCGCGCACGACGTCGATCAGGCCCAGTTCCCGCAGCTTCGCCATCGCCTTGCTGACGTGGTTGTAGGGCGTGCCGACGGCGTCCGCGATGCTCTGCGTGGTGAGCAGCTCGCCCTCGGCCGCGGCCGCGAGCACCATCATTGCGCGCAGGCTCACGTCCGCGAAGGCGTTGATCTTCATGGCACCGGCCTGGTCTAGTCCACCCAGACAGCGGGTTCGCTGGTGTCGGCGGAGAGCTCGCCGAACGCCAGCTCGTTGGTCGCCGGGTCCGCGCCGTAGGGGAGCACCGCCGCGAAGACAGAGCCGTCCTGGTGCTCGGCGGCGACGTGGATCGCGTCGGAGTCCTCCTCCAGCAAGGTGATGTCGCAGACGATCGCGGCGGCGCGGAACTCGTCACGGTGCTGACGGAGCAGTTCGGTGAGGTCATCGATCATGCCGTCGGCGTCGAAGTCGGCTTCACTGTCCTCGGCCGCGTCGGCCGGGGTGACTGCGACGAGGCGGACCTCGCCGTCGTTTTCCACCACCAGGGCGAAGGGCAGGAAGCCGCCGTTGCGCTCCAGCTGCTCCTGGGCCGCCCCGACGCCGGTGCCCAGCAGGTTCTCCAGGTCCGTGGCGCTGGAATCCGGCACCGAGCCCCGCCAGGAGTCCGCGGCAGGGTCGGCCGGCTGCAGGATGGTGCCCCGGCCTTCGGCTGATTCGGTCATCGCCATCAGCCCCGGACCAGGGCCAGGACCCGGTCGCGGACGCGTTCCATGATGTCCAAGTCCGTGGCCTCCACGTTCAGGCGGAGGAACGGTTCGGTATTGGACGGGCGCAGGTTGAACCAGTAGCTGCCGTCCGCCGCGATGAAAGTGCTGCCGTCAAGGTGGTCCACCTCAACGTCCTCTTCCTGGAAGTCGGCGCGGACGCGCTCCACGGCCCCGGCCTTGTCCTCGATTTCGGAGTTAATCTCGCCGGAGGACCGGTAGGGCTCGTATTCCCGGCCGAGTTCGGACAATGGCCCGTCCTGCTCGCCGAGGGCCGCCAGGACGTGCATGGCGGCCAGCATGCCGGTATCCGCATTCCAGAAATCGCGGAAGTAAAAGTGTGCCGAGTGCTCGCCGCCGAACACCGCACCTTCGGCCGCCATGACGGCCTTGATGAAGGAGTGTCCCACGCGCGTGCGGACGGCCCGGCCGCCGTCACGGGCCACCAGCTCGGGCACAGCCCTCGACGTCAGGAGGTTGTGGATGATAGTCGGGTTGTCCTCGCCGTTGGCGATGGCCCGGGCAATCTCGCGGCGGGCCACCATGCCGGTGACGGCCGACGGCGAAACCGGCTCGCCCTTCTCGTCGATCACGAAGCAACGGTCGGCGTCACCGTCGAACGCCAGGCCGATGTCCGCGCCGTGCTCGACGACGGCGGCCTGCAGGTCGCGCAGGTTTTCCGGTTCCAGCGGGTTGGCCGGGTGGTTCGGGAAGGATCCGTCGAGCTCGAAGTAGAGCGGGATGATCTCGAGCGGCAACTTGGCCAGCAGCGTGTCACCCAGCACGGCCGGGGTGGTCATGCCGGCCATGCCGTTGCCGGCGTCGACTACGACCTTGAGCGGACGGGACCGGCTGAGGTCAACGAGGCTGCGCAGGTACTTGGAGTAGTCCTTGAGCACGTCGCGCACGCTGATCAGGCCGCGGGTGCCGTGCGCCGGGATGGTGCCGGCGTTGAGGTAGTCCTCGGCCAGGGCCTGGATCTCTTTCAACCCGGTTTCGGAGGAGATCGGCACGGCTCCGGCCTTGGCCATTTTGATGCCGTTGTACTCGGCGGGGTTGTGGCTCGCGGTGAAGGTGGCGCCGGCGGCGTTCAGGGCGCCGCAGGCGTAGTACAGCTCGTCGGTGGAGATCAGGTCCAGCAGCTGTACGTTGGCCCCCCGCGTGGCCGCGCCGCTGGCAAAGGCCCGGCTGAACTCCGGGGAGGAGGGGCGCATGTCGCCGCCGACCAGCACGGTCTGCCCGGCCAGGTCCAGGACGTCGACGAAGGCAGCCCCCACGGCCTCGACGATTTCCGCGGTGATGGATTCGCCCACAATCCCGCGCACGTCGTAGGCCTTGAAGGAAGCCGAGAGGTCAAAAGTCTTTGTCTGGTTGCTAGTCACGCTGACCATCTTACGGGGCCGCGGCCCCGGGCCGGCTGGTGCCGGAGGCGTATGTGGACAGCGAATCTCCACATACGCCTTCGCCCGCTTCGCGGCTGTCGGAGGGGACTGGGATACTGAAGCAATGGCCAATAACCAGAACGCTGCAGTCCTTTCCGCTTCCGAACCAGCTCCCGCCGGGGCCGGCGGGACGCGTGACCAGGCCCAGACAGTGCTGCGCGAACTGGTGGGACATCCGGGGGCCGAATTCCACGACGGCCAGTTCGAGGCCATCGAGGCGCTCGTCGACGGCGGCCGCCGCGCCCTCGTCGTGCAGCGCACCGGCTGGGGGAAATCAGCTGTGTACTTCGTCGCGTCGCTGTTGCTTCGCCGCCGCGGTGCCGGCCCCACCCTGATCGTGTCCCCGCTGCTGGCCCTGATGCGCGACCAGGTCGCCGCCGCCGCGCGGGCAGGCGTCCGGGCGGTGGCCATCAACTCGGCCAACCAGCTCGAATGGGACACCGTCCGCGAACAGCTCGCGGCCGATGAGGTGGACGTGCTCCTCGTCTCCCCGGAGCGGCTGACCAATCCGTCGTTCCGCGAGAACCAACTGCCCGAACTGGTCCGTCGGACCGGCCTGCTGGTGATTGATGAGGCCCACTGCATCTCGGACTGGGGCCATGACTTCCGCCCCGACTACCGGCGGATCGCGGACCTGATCACCCAGCTGCCCGACAGCGTGCCGGTCCTGGCCACCACGGCCACCGCCAACTCGAGGGTGGTGCACGACATAGAGGAACAGCTCGGCGAGGGCGTGCTGACCATCCGCGGCGCCCTGGGCCGGGAGTCATTGCGGCTGGGCGTCCTGCGCCTGCCCGACTCCCGGGAGCGGCTGGGCTGGCTGCTCACGCACCTAAAGGACCTTCCCGGCAGCGGCATCATCTACACCCTCACCGTCTCCGCCGCCGAGGACACCGCCCGGCTCCTCGCCGAAGCGGGCCACGAAGTGCTCGCCTACACCGGCCGGACCGATCCCGCAGACCGGGAACGTGCCGAACAACTGCTTAAGGACAACCAGGTGAAGGCGCTCGTGGCCACCTCGGCCCTCGGCATGGGATTCGATAAGCCGGACCTCGGTTTCGTGGTGCACCTCGGCGCGCCCTCCTCCCCGGTCGCGTACTACCAACAGGTGGGACGTGCCGGCCGCGGGGCCGCGAACGCCGACGTGCTGCTCCTGCCCGGCTCCGAGGACCGGGACATCTGGCAATACTTCGCCACTGCCTCGATGCCCTCGGAAGAAAAGGCCGCCGCCGTCCTGACCGCCCTCGCCGAGGCAGGCACGGCAGTGTCCACCGTGGCACTCGAGGCCCGGGTGGATCTGCGGCGGACGCCGCTGGAACTGCTGCTGAAGGTGCTGGCCGTGGACGGCGCCGTCGAACGGGTGGGCGGAGGGTGGCGTTCCACCGGCAGGCCGTGGACGTACGACGCCGAGCGGTACCGCCGGATTGCCGAGGCGCGGGTGGACGAACAGGACTCCATGGTCATCTACCAGGACACCGCGGGCTGCCGGATGGAGTACATCACCTCTGTTCTCGACGACGAGACGGCCCGTGCCTGCGGCCGTTGCGACAACTGTGCCGGCCGGTGGTTCCCGGCCGACATCGCCACCGACGCGACGGCCGCGGCCGGCGCGACCCTGAGCCGTGCCGGGACGGTGCTGGAACCGCGGCTGCAGTGGCCCAGCGGCATGGACCGCCTGGGCGTGAACGTTAAGGGCAAGATCAAACCGGAAGAAAGCCTGGCCAACGGCCGCGTGCTGGCCCGGCTGACAGACCTGGGCTGGGGCGGAGCCCTCCGGGAGACTTTCGCTGCCGGCGCCCCCGACCGGACCGTGGACCAGGGAATGCTGCGCGCCTGTGTGCAGGTCCTGCGCGAGTGGGGCACCGGCGACGCCCGCACGCCCGGTTGGAGCGGCGCGGGCCGGCCGGCCGCGATCATCAGCATCCCGTCCCGCGGCAAGCCCGAACTCGTGGAGTCGCTGGCGCGCGGCATCTCCGAGATCGGCCGGATCCCGTACCTGGGCCAGCTGCAGCTCGCCCACGGCGGCCCCACGGGCGGCCGTGGCGGCAACAGCGCCTACCGGCTCGCCGGTGTCTGGGACCGCCTCGTGGTCGGGCCCGAACTGGCCGCGGCGCTGGACGGCATCCAGGGCCGGAGCGTCATGCTGGTGGACGATCTGGTGGACAGCCGATGGACCGTGACCGTGGCCGGACGGGCGCTCCGGCTCGCGGGCGCCGGGGCTGTGTTACCGCTGGTCCTCGGCCAGGCCGGCTGAACCGCGGGGCTGCCCTGTTCGGGCTCACGGCCGGGCGTTCGGCGGTTCCGATTCGAGCACGGCCATGGCCGCGTTGTGGCCACCGATGGCGCTGACGGCGCCGCCGCGGCGGGCGCCCGAGCCACAGAGCAGGAGCTGCGGGTCATCCGTGGCCACGCCCCAGCGCTGAGCCGGGGTGTCCCGGGGAGCGTCGTCGTCCACGAACGGCCAGTCGAGGCCGCCGTGGAAGATGTTGCCGCGCGGCATGCCGACGGCGCGTTCGATGTCCAGGGTGGTCTTCGTTTCGATGCATGGCCGGCCATCCGGACCAGTCAGCAGCAGTTCCTCGACCGGCTCGGCCAGGACACTGTTGAGGGAACGCAGCACCGCCGCCTGCAGCTCCGCCCGACGGTTCTCGTTGTTTTCAGCGGTGATCAGCCGGTCCGGGACATGCAGGCCGAACACGGTAAGGGTCTGGGCACCGGACTCGTGCAGTTCGGGCGACAGGATACTGGGGTCGGTCAGCGAGTGGCAGTAAATTTCGCACGGCAGGGGTTCCGGGACGGTGCCGGCAGCGGCGCTGAGGTAGGCGGCGTCCAGTTGGGCCCAAGTTTCGTTGATGTGGAAGGTACCGCCGAACGCAGCCTCAGGGCTGACGGCCGCGTCCCGTAGACGCGGCAGCCGCCGGAGCAGCAGGTTCACTTTGACCTGGGCGCCCTCACGGAGGTGGTTCGGATTTTGCGCGGCGGGCGGCCACCCTGCACGTGCCGCGGTATCAGTTCCAGTTGCGGTGGCTGGGCCCGTTCCGGTCGGCGCTTCGTGGCGCAGCCGGTCCAGGACGACAGGGGCCACGTTCGACAGGACCCAAGGGGCAACAGCGGTGTGGTCAGCGCCGGCGTGCCGGTAGCCCACCACGCCGCCTGGGCGGACCGACGTGACCTCCGCCGACACCCGGATGGTTGCTCCGGCCTCGCGGGCGGCCCGCTCAAGCTCACCGGACACTGCACCCATCCCGCCGACCGGCACGTCCCAGTCGCCCGTCCCGCCGCCGATCAAGTGGTACAGGAAACAGATGTTCTGTTGGAGGTCGGCGTCGTCGGCGCGGGCGAAGGTGCCGATCAGCGCATCGGTCAGCACAACCCCGCGGACCAGCTCGTGCCGCACTGCCTCGGTGACGGCGTGTCCGATCGGCTGCTCGATCATGTTTTCCCATGCTTCCCCGGCCCCGGCCCGAAGCGCCAGGGACCTGGCCTCCGAGCGGGTGGGCAGCGGGGAGGTCATCGTCGGCCAAAGTGCCCGCGTCAGCTTCCCGCAACTGGCATAGAAGTCGGTGAAGCCGCGGAAGTCGTCTGGCGCTCCGATCCCAGCGAAGGAGGCGTCCGTGGCGTAAGGGTCTTCATTGTCGATCAGGAGCGCCTGGGCCGGGTTGGCGGGGACCGGCGTGTACGAAGAGTACCTCCGCCGCGCGAGCGTGATGCGGAGGTCGAGGTCGTCGATGATCTGGCGCGGCAACAGGCTGACGAGGTAGGAATAGCGCGAGAGCCGGGCCTCGACGCCGTCGAACGCCTGCGCGGATACGGCGGCCCCGCCGGGGTGCGCGAGCTTCTCCAGCAGCAGGACCTTCCGTCCGGCCTTGGACAGGTACGCTGCCGCGGCCAGGCCGTTGTGGCCGCCGCCGACGATGATGGCGTCAAATGCGTGGTTGGTCGACATGCGCCCATCCTGCCATCTGGACGCCGCCGACCAGCGGCAGGGCCGGCGGCGGGCGTTTCGACCATCTTCGCCGGAGGTGAGGGAGCATTCCCCGTATACCCGCCGGAGGTGAGGGAGCATTCCCCGTATACCCGCCGGAGGTGAGGGAGCGTGCCCCTCGTACCCGCCGGAGGTGAGGGAGCGTGCCCCTCGTACCCCTCTACGTCAGGCTGGTTGTGAGTCAGTCAGTGATTGAAGAGGAGCAGGAGTAGCCATGACTGTTGGTCCGCGAGGTATTAGCCGCGATGAGATTCGAGAATTGGTGCATCAGTATTACGTGCAGCCGTACGGGACGAGGAAGGAAT